>JBJTOY010000001.1:0-8287 GCA_046074845.1 Actinomycetes bacterium
TCGTCTGGTAGATGGGCACCGCCCGAGCGCCGGTGGTGGGGTCGGGCGCGGTGCCGGCGTGGATCTGGCGGGTCTCGAAGCCGTGGTCGGCCATGGTGGGCTCCTCGTCGGAACGGGTGCAGGAACGGGTGCGGAACGGTAGGGGCCCTAAATCCGACCCGTCAAGTCGGATTTAGCCCTCGTCCCGAGGGCCGCTCGGGGGGCCGGTCATCGGCGGCGTCGATCGGGCCTAGATTGCGCGGCATCCGTCCTCATCGGCGTCGGGAGAGCGATATGGGGCAGGTCGGGCGGCTGTCGTCCGCGTCGTTGCGTGACCGACGAACGCTCGGACAGGTGGGCGTCGCTGCCGTTCCCCTCGCCGCGACCGCCGTGTTGGGGTGGCGACACCGCTGGATCGCGGACGACGGGCTCATCTACTTCCGGGTCGTCGACAACCTGTTGCGGGGCGCGGGGCCGGTGTTCAACCCGGGCGAGCGGGTGGAGGCCTACACGGGACCGGCCTGGGTCGCCGTGCTGACCCTCGCGAGGTGGGTGCTCCCGTTCAGCCTCTCGCAGATCGCGGTGTACGCCGGCATCCTGTTCGCCACCGCCGGGATCGCGCTGGCGATGGTCGGTGCCGCCCGCATCTGGCGAAGCGCGGGCGACCCGGGATTCCTCGTGCCGTTCGGCGCACTGGTGCTGGCGTCCCTGCTGCCGATGTGGATCTGGATGACCGCCGGACTCGAGCTCGGGTTGGTCTTCCTGTGGCTCGGCGCTTCGTGCGCGCTCCTGGGTCGATGGACCTCCCGCACCGAGGAGTCCATGGGGCTCGTCGCGATGTGCATCCTCGGTCTGGGTTGGGTGATCAGGCCGGAAGCGATCGTCACCAGCGCCATCGTGGTGGCGACCGTGGTGGCGTGCGAATGGCGCACGGTGTCCTGGCGGCGGCGCCTGGGCCAGATCGGAGCCGCGGTCGCGGTACCGGTGCTGTACGAACTGTTCCGCGTCGCGTACTTCGGGATGATCGTCTCGAACACGGCCGTGGCGAAGGAAGGATCCCGAGCGTCGGTCCGGGCGGGTCTGAACTACCTGCACAACTTCGTGGACCCCTACCAACTGTGGGTCGCCGGGATGATCCTCGTCGTGCTCGGGTTCGTGCCGTTGCTGGCCCTGGCGCGCCGATCGGAGAGCAACCGGACGGCAGCGGTGGTCCTGGCGAGCGGTGTGGCGGCATGCGTCGGTTTCGCGATCGTCGTGGTGAACGGTGGGGACTACCTCCACGGCCGGCTCTTCCTGCCGAGCGTGTTCCTGCTGACGACCCCGGTCATGCTCGTACCGATCCGCCGGTGCGCATCCGGCCTCGCCCTCATGCTCGTCTGGGGGTTCGCCGCCGGGGTCTACTTCCGACCACCGGAACTCGAGGCCCCCATCGGGTCGCACGGCATCCAGATCAACTTCCAGATCGGTGCGACCTTCCTCTCGGGGTACGAACCGTGGCTGCGGGTCCCCGGCCCCGTGTCCGTTCAACAGACCATGGTCGGCCTCACGCCCGTCGAGGCCCCGCCGCCACGGGGGCTGGCGAGGCCCGCGGCGGCGGTCGCGCTCCTCGGGGCGTACGGGCGGTTCCAACCGGATCTGTACGTCATCGATGCGTTGGGGCTCGCGAACGTCGCGGCCTCCCACCAGCGATTGGTCGGGCGCGGGTACCCGGGCCACGAGAAGTACTTCGGTCCGCCGTGGATCGCCGCCACGATGGCGGCCCCCGGTGCGGACATCGACCTCGCGGACTACACGGTCTTCCGTCCGGGTGTCGGTCTGTACCGGACCGCGACGCCGAACGGGGACCACCCCGAGGCCGTGGCGGTCCGGGCCGCTCGCCGCGCACTCGACTGCGGCGGGTTGGCCGATCTTCGGGCGGCGACGACGGGGCCGCTGTCGCTGTCACGCATCATCGCGAACATCGGCGGATCGATACGACGGACGAACTTCCGATATTCGAGCGATCCCGTCGTTGCCGAGCGCGAACTGTGCCGCTGACCCGGTGACGGCGAACGCGTCGACCGGCGCGCGCGGACATCGTCACGTCGGTGCGCCGATCACCGACGACGACGCCACGATCGCCGCCCACCTCGAGGACCTCAGCGTCCCGGCTCTCATGTGCTCGATGGTCCACATGGCCGGCGACCTCTCGGTGCTCGACGGACTGGCGCGCCCGACCGGCATCTACCTCAACGAGGTGCAGGGCTTCATGAGCCCGGAGGACCAGGCGGCGGTGCGGGCCCGGGCCCTCGAGGTGATCCGCGCGTACCGGGACGGCGGCTGCGTGCTCCCGCCCGCCCCGTCGGGGGCGACCGTGCACGCGCTCATGGAGCTGCTGGTCGCCGGCGCGGTGCCCGCGGAGTACGTGCCGCTGCTGCTCGAGGAACTCGAACTGGACGGCGAGGACGCGCGCGGGATCGTGTGGCCGGACGCGGCGACGCCGGCGGCTCGCACCGCGATGCACGTGGTCGTGATCGGTGCCGGGATGTCGGGCATCCTCGCGGCGGCCCGCCTCGCCCAGGCCGGCATCCCGTACACGGTGGTCGAGAAGAATCCCGACGTCGGCGGCACCTGGTTCGAGAACCGGTACCCGGGTTGTCGCGTCGACGTCGGTAACCACTTCTACTGCTACTCGTTCGCGCCCAACGACGACTGGACCGAGTTCTTCGCGCGCCAGCCCGAGCTCCAGCGGTACTTCGCGGACTGCGTGGACGCCTTCGGACTCCGGGCGAACATCCGGTTCGGCAGCGAGGTCGTGCGCGCCGTCTGGGACGAACCGGGCGCGACCTGGCGGGTCGAGGTGCGCGGTCCCGACGGGACGACGTCGATGATCGCCGCGACCTCGATCATCAGTGCGGTCGGCCAGCTCAATCGGCCCAAGCTCCCGGACATCCCCGGGCGCGAGTCGTTCGCCGGGATCGCCATGCACTCGGCCCAGTGGGTCGACGGCACGGACCTGCGCGGGAAGCGGGTCGCTGTGGTCGGCACCGGCGCGAGCGCGTTCCAGATCGTGCCGACGATCGCGCCGGAGGTCGACCACCTCACGGTGTTCCAGCGCTCGGCCCCGTGGATGTTCCCGAACCCCGCCTACCACGAGGTCACCGGCGACGGCGTCCGCTGGGCGATGCGCCACCTCCCGTACTACGGCCGCTGGTACCGGCTCCTCATCTTCTGGCCCGCGTGCGACGGCGGACTGCCCGCCATGAGGATCGACCCCGACTACCCGCACCAGGACCGCGCGGTGAGCGAGATCAACGACGCCGCCCGTGAGTTCTTCACCGGGTGGATCGCCGGGCAGGTCGGGGACGACCCGGATCTGCTCGCGAAGGTGATCCCTGACCACGTCTGCCTCGGGACCCGCACGCTCCAGGACAACGGCTCGTGGCTCGGCGCGCTCACGCAGCCGCACGTTGACCTCGTCACCGATCCGATCGAGGTCATCGAGGCCGACGCGGTCGTCACCGCAGACGGCACCCGCCACGAGGTCGACGTCATCGTCTTCGCGACCGGGTTCCACGCGAACCGCTACCTCTGGCCGATGGAGATCGTCGGGCGCGACGGCGTCGTGCTCGGCGAGCAGTGGGGCGACGAGCCGACCGCATACCTCGGCATCACGATCCCGAACTTCCCGAACCTGTTCTGCCTCTACGGACCCGGCACGAACCTCGCGAGCGGTGGGAGCCTCATCTTCCACTCCGAGTGCCAGATGCGCTACGTCCTCGGGTGCCTCGCGCTCCAGCTCGAGACCGGCGCGCGCACGATCGAGTGCACGCGGGCCGCGCACGACGAGTACAACGAGCGACTCCAGGCCGAACTGGCGCAGATGGTGTGGTCGCACCCGTCGATCCGGCACTCGTGGTACCGGAACGCCGCAGGCCGGATCTTCATCCTCTCGCCCTGGCGACTCGTCGACTACTGGTCCTGGACCCGCACGCCGGACCCGGCGGCCTTCACGCTCGCCTGAGGACCGGTACCGTGGCCCGCATGACGTCCCGGAGCGTGCCGACGACCGGGGGCGAGGTCCTCGGGGCCCGCGCGGTCGGCCTCGTGACGGTCGGTGCCGCCGTCGTCGGGGTGGTGGCCGCGGCCGTCGATCCGACCGACGGCCCGGTCATCTGCCCGTTCCGTCTCACGACCGGTCTCGACTGTCCGCTGTGCGGAGCGACCCGCGCCCTCCACGCGTTCGCCACCGGGCATCCGCTGCGCGCGCTCGACCACAACCTGCTCGTCGGACTGGGCCTCCCGATCCTGATGGTCGCGATCCTCGTCGCGCTCGCAGCTGCACTGCGGGGCCGCCCGATCCGGCGTCCCATCCTCACGCCGGCCGCGTGGGTCGCGCTCGCGGCGATCGCGACCGGGTTCGGCGTGCTGCGCAACCTGGGCGCGTTCGCCTGGCTCGGAAGTTCCTGACGCGAGGACGGGACGACCCCGTGGGGCCGCCCCGTCCTCGACGACGTCGGATCGGGATCAGCGCGCCGGTGCGATGGGCTGCCCGCTGAGCGAGCGGTACGCATAGGCGAAGACCACCGCCGTCATCGGGTACGTGAACAGCAGCCCCACGAAGCAGAGCAGCAACCCGACGAAGTTGATGAGCAGCATGAGGAACGCGAGCCCGAGCAGCGGCCCGAACTTCGGCTTCACGATCGCAATGGACCGCTTGATGGCCGCGATCGGGTCGCTCTCGTGGGAGTCGAGCACGACGTACCCCGCGAACCCGAGGAACACCGCGGCGATGATGCCCGGCAGGATGCAGAGGTACATGCCGACCACGATGGCGATGCCCGCGATGATCTGCACCACGAGGAAGGGGAAGAAGTCCTCGGTCTGGGTCAACTGGTTCACGTCGGGGCGACCGCCGTCGGTCACCCGGAGCGCGGCGCGGATGAGCCCCATCGCGAGCACGAAGCCGACGGCGACGAGCAGCACGAACCACACCGTCTGGAGCACCTGGTTCCGCAGGCCCGCGCCGACGAACTGCAGCACCGCCTGCACGATCCAGATCACGATCGTGATCGTGAGCAACGGACCGAAGTTCTTCAGCGTCGCGTGCCACCCGTAACTCACGGCTTCGCCGACCCGGAACTCACCGCCGCCGAACGGTCCCATCCCGCCCGCGCCCGGCGGGGGAGGCGGCATCGCGCCCGGTGGGGGCGGGGGAGGCGGCGGCGGGGGCGGCGGCGGGGGCGGCGGAACCTGCGACATGTGGTCTCCCGGTCGGGCGGCCCCGATGGGGCCGCGTCGTCTCGGGGGCCAACGCTAGGTCCGTCGTCCGGCCCGATCGTGCACCACGGCCTCGGACGCGGCGAGGACCCGCCGCGGTCCACGACGGGTCCCCTCGGTCCGGCGGGCGATGCCGGTGCCTACAGCGTGCGGATGATCGCCGCGTCGCCCTGGCGCCTCGATGGGCCAGGCCGACGTCTCGGTTCGCGCGCCTGTGGGTTACAGCGTCCTGATGATCGCCGCGTCGCCCTGGCCGCCCCCCCCGCAGAGGGCGGCAGCGCCGGTGCCGCCGCCGCGGCGGCGCAGCTCGCTGATGAGCATGAGCACGACGAGGACCCCGGACACGCCGACCGGGTGTCCGAGGGCGATGGCGCCGCCGTTCACGTTCACGATGTCGTCGGAGATGCCGAGGTCGGCCATCGACGCGAGGCCCACGGCCGCGAACGCCTCGTTGAGCTCGAAGAGGTCGATCGCCGAGACGGGCAGGTTCGCACCGTCGAGCGCGCGCTTGATCGCTCGGGACGGCTGGGTGAGCAGCGAGGGGTCGGGGCCGGCGACCTGGCCGTACCCGACGAGTTCGGCGATCGGCGTGACACCGAGCTCGGCCGCCTTGTCCTTGGACATGACCACGAGGGCCGCACCGCCGTCGGAGATCTGCGAGGCGTTCCCTGCGGTGATCGTGCCGTCCTTGGTGAAGGCCGCGCGCAGGCCGCCGAGCGACTCCGCCGAGGTGCCGGGCCGCACGCCCTCGTCGGTGTCGACCATGAGCGGGTCACCCTTGCGCTGCGGGATCGCGACCGGCGCGATCTCATCGGCGAAGCGGCCCTCCTTCTGGGCGTTCGCGGCGCGCTCGTGGGACTTGGCCGCCATGTCGTCCTGGGCCTCGCGGGTGATGCCGCCGAGCGCACCGGTGTACTTCTCGGTGCCCTCGCCCATGTGCACCGCGTCGAACGCGCACCACAGGCCGTCGTGGATGAGGGAGTCGACCAGCTGACCGTTGCCCATGCGGTACCCGGCCCGCGCCTTCGGCAGCAGGTAGGGCGCGTTGGTCATCGACTCCATGCCGCCGGCGATCACGACCTCGGCGTCCCCGGCGTTGATCATCTGGTCGGCGAGGTAGATCGCGTTGATGCCGGAGAGGCAGACCTTGTTGATGGTCGTCGCGGGGACGGTCATCGGGATCCCGGCCTTCGCGGCGGCCTGGCGCGCGGTGATCTGGCCCGCACCGGCCTGGAGGACCTGTCCCATGATCACGTAGTCGACGTCGTCGGCCTTCACCCCGCCGCGCTCGAGTGCGGCCTTGATCGCGATGCCGCCGAGGTCCGCTGCGCTGAGGTCGGCGAACGCGCCGGAGAGCTTGCCGATGGGCGTGCGGGCGGTGGAGACGATGACGGAACCGGGCATGGGACCCTCCGGAGCGTGGGACGGGTGAACGGGTGCGGATGGTAGCCCTGCCCCGTCGGCCGGCGTCGGGCCGGAGGTCACATCCCGGGTGGGTGGTCCGGACCGGGCGGGCTCCGGTACGTTCCTCGGCCATGACGAGCCAGATCGACGCCATCCGCACTGCGATCCTCGAGGGCGCCCCCGCCGACGACCTCGCCGCCCTCCCGCTCCCCGAGTCGACCCGGGCCGCCGTGGTCCTCGCCGAGGAGGAGGCGATGTTCGAGGGCGTCGCGTCCGAGGACAAGGACCCGCGGCAGTCGGTGCACATCCAGGACGTCGCGCTCCCCGAACTCGCGCCGGACGAGGCGGTCATCGCGGTGATGGCCTCGGCCATCAACTTCAACACGGTGTGGACCTCGATCTTCGAGCCGCTGCCGACCTTCGGGTTCCTCAAGCGTCTCGGCCGGGAGAGCGAGTGGGGGGCGCGCCACGACCAGCCGTACCACGTGATGGGTTCCGACGCGTCGGGCGTCGTGCTGCGGGTCGGTTCCGCGGTCCGCAACTGGAAGCCGGGTGACCGCGTCACCGTGCACTGCAACCACGTCGACGATCAAGACCCCACGAGCCACGACGACTCGATGATGGCGCTCAACCAGCGCATCTGGGGGTTCGAGACCAACTTCGGCAGCCTCGCCGACCTCTCGATCGTCAAGGCGAACCAGCTCATGCCGAAGCCCGAGCACCTCACGTGGGAGGAGGCGGCGGTCAACGCGTTGTGCAACTCGACCTCGTACCGCATGATCGTGAGCCCGAATGGTGCGCAGATGACTCAGGGGCAGTCGGTGCTCATCTGGGGTGCGACCGGCGGCATCGGGGCGTACGCGACGCAGTACGTGCTCAACGGCGGCGGGGTCCCCGTCGGTGTGGTGTCGTCCCCCGAGCGGGCGGCGCTCCTCAACGAGATGGGCTGCGAGGCGGTCATCGACCGGCGGGCCGAGGGCTACCGGTTCTGGGCCGACGATCACAACCAGGACCCGAAGGAGTGGCTGCGCCTCGGCAAGAAGATCCGCGAGCTCATCGGGCGTGACGTCGACATCGTGTTCGAGCACCCGGGGCGTTCGACCATGGGTGCCTCGGTGTTCGTGGCGCGCAAGGGCGGCATGATCATCACCTGCGCGGCGACCTCGGGGTTCAACATCGAGTACGACAACCGGTACCTCTGGATGAATCTCAAGACGCTCAAGGGCTGCCACTTCGCGAACTACCGCGAGGCCTACGAGGCGAACCGCCTCGTGTGCGAGGGTCGCATCCACCCGACGCTCTCGACGGTGCGCCCGCTCGAAGAGACCGCGGATGCCGCGCTCCTCGTGCACCGCAACGAGGTGGAGGGCAAGGTGGGCGTCCTCGCGCTGGCCCCCGAGGAGGGCCTCGGCGTCACGAACCACGAGATGCGCGAGCGCCTGCTCCCGCAGATCACCCTCTACCGCCGTTTCCACGGCTGATCCCCCGACCGAGCCCAGGAGAACGCCGTGCCCCTCGTCGAGATCGACCACGTCGCCATCGCCGTCCGCGACCTCGAGGCCGCGATCGCCTACTACCGCGACACGTTCGGGGTGGAGGTCGAGCACCGGGAGGTCGTCGAGTCCGACGGCGTCGAGGAGGCCCT
>JBJTOY010000002.1:0-13754 GCA_046074845.1 Actinomycetes bacterium
ACCGCCAAGGGCCCGCAGATCGTGGTGTCGCGCACCCACCCGGGTCTCGTGAAGTGCCTCTTCGAGCTCGAGGTGCCCGAGATCCTCGACGGCGTCGTGGAGCTCAAGGCCGTCGCCCGCGAGCCCGGGCACCGCACGAAGATCGCGGTCGCCTCGAACGACCCGAACGTCGACCCGGTCGGCGCGTGCGTCGGCGCCCGCGGCGCCCGCGTGCGCATGGTCGTCAACGAGCTGCGCTCCGAGAAGGTCGACATCGTCCCGTTCTCCGAGGACCAGGCCGAGTTTGTCACCCGTGCGCTCGCGCCGGCCAAGGTGCGCGAGGTCCGGCTCCACGAGGACACCGGCACCGCCGAGGTCATCGTCCCGGACTTCCAGCTGAGCCTCGCGATCGGCAAGGAGGGCCAGAACGCCCGCCTCGCCGCGCGTCTCACCGGGTGGCGGGTCGACATCAAGAGCGAGTCGCAGCTGGCGGAGGAGGAGGCGGGCGGCGGCGTCGAGTACGCCGAGGGCGAGTGGGTCGAGGGCGCCGACGGCGAACTCGTCTGGCAGCCGGCCGAGGGCGGCGAGGCCATCTCGGCCGCGGCCGCCGGGTACGCCGGCGCGACGCTCGGCGAGGGCGCGCCGGCCACCCCCGACGCCTCGGGTGCCGACGGCCCGGACGACGTCAGCGACGCCGAACCCGGCGTGGCGGCCGACGGCGGATCGGCCGAGGAGGCCGCCATGCACGTCGAGAGCGAGGACGAGGTCGCGGCCGAGGCCGTGACCGACGTCGACGCCCCGGAGGGCGACGACGCCGAGGCACTGGAGGGCGAGGCATAGCGGGTACCCCGCGGCGCACCTGCGTGGGTTGCCGCCGGACCACCGATCCGGGTTCGCTCGTGCGGATCACGGTCGGTCCCGACGGTCACCTCCGGGTGGGTCGCACCGAGCCCGGCCGTGGGGCCTGGCTCTGCGCCGGTTCGCCGGCGTGCCTCGAGCGGGCCACCCGCCGCGGCGCCCTCCCGAGGGCCCTGCGCCGGGACATCCCGACCGGGGACATCGAACGCCTGCGTGGGAGACTCCACGGGGCCGGGATCGGCGGGGACGCCGACCCGAAGCAGGACTGAGGAATCTTGGCGACGAAGAAGATCAGGGTCTACGAACTCGCACGTGAGCTGGGCGTGGAGAACCACGTCGTGCTCGAACTCGCCGAGGAACTCAAGATCGGCGTCAAGAGCCACTCGTCGAGCATCGACGACCCGTCCGCGGACCGCGTCCGCCGCAAGGCCGACGAGCTCGGCCTCCGCCGCGAGCCGATCGTGGAGGAGCCGAAGCCCGAGCCGAAGCCCAAGGCGAAGGCCGGCGCGAAGCCCGAGGCCGCGCCCGAGGCACCCGCAGCGCCCGAGGCACCGGTCGAACCCGCGCCCGCCCCCGTCCGTTCGTCGCGCGTCGTGCGCTCGACCGGTGTCGTGACCGCGGCGACCCCGCCGCCCGCCGCCCCGGCGCGTCCGGCGGCCGAGGCCCCCGCCCCCGCCCCTGAGGCACCGACGACCCCGGCCGCGCCCGAGGCGCCCGCGGCGGAGGCCCCCGCCCCGCCGACGTCGGCGACCGGCAAGGCGATCCCGCCGCCGCCCGGTCCGATGCGTTCGATCTCCGGCAAGCCGATCCCGCCGCCCCCGGGCGGACGCCGCATCCCGCCGCCGCCCGGTCAGGGTCGGCCCGCGGGTGGTGGCGCGCCCGGCGGGTACCGCGGCGGCGCCGGCGGTGCCGGTCGTCCGACCGGCGGTGGCGCGCCCGGCGGTGGCGCGCCCGGCGGTGGCGCACTCGGCGGGTACCGCGGTGGTCCGGGCGGTCCCGGTGGCCCGGGTGGTCCCGGTGGCGGACGCGGTGGGCCCGGCGGGGGTGGTCCCGGTGGGTTCGGCGGTCGCGGGCGGCCGGGTGGTGGTCCGGGTCAGCGACCCCGGCGCAAGAAGAAGCGTCGTCGTGGGCTCGAGGATCTCGGCCCGGCGACGGCACCCACGCTCACGCCGAGCGATGCGCCCGTCCCCGAGGGCGAGATCGTGGTGCCCCGCGGCATCACCATCCAGGAGCTCGCCCCGAAGCTCAACCGCACGAGCGCGGACCTCGTCCGCCTGCTCTTCGACGCGGGCGAGATGGTCACCGGTACGCAGTCGCTGGCCGACGAGATGGTCGAGCTCATCGCCGAGCACCTCGGGGCCGAGGTGCTCCTCGTCGAGCCGGGCCAGGAGGCCGAGCGTGAGCTGCAGGAGCTCTTCGCGGATGACGACGAGGACGAGGACGCGATCCTCCCGGCACGTGCGCCGGTCGTGACCGTCATGGGCCACGTCGACCACGGCAAGACCACGCTGCTCGATCGCATCCGGTCGGCACACGTCGTCGCGGGCGAGGCCGGCGGCATCACCCAGCACATCGGTGCGTACCAGGCGATGCACGGGGAGCGCCCGATCACCTTCATCGACACCCCGGGCCACGAGGCCTTCACCGCCATGCGCAAGCGCGGCGCGCAGGCCACCGACGTCGCGGTGCTCGTCGTGGCCGCCGACGACGGCGTCATGCCCCAGACCATCGAGGCGATCAACCACGCGAAGGCCGCCGAGGTGCCGATCGTCGTCGCCATCACCAAGGTCGACCGCGAGGACGCCGACACCACCCGGGTGCGCCAGCAGCTCGTCGAGCAGGAACTCGTGCCCGAGGAGTGGGGTGGCGACACGATCATCAACGAGGTCGCGGCCCCCACCGGTCAGGGCGTCGACGAACTGCTCGAGTCGATCGTGCTCGTCTCGGACCTCTACGACCCGCCGCTCGGCGCGAACCCCGACGTCCCGGCCCGCGCCTTCGTGCTCGAGTCGAACCTCGATCCGGGCCGCGGTCCGGTGGTCACCGCCCTCATCGAGCGGGGCACGCTGCGCGTCGGCGACCCGATCGTCGCCGGTGGCGGATGGGGCAAGGTCCGCGCCATGTTCGACGACCAGGGTCGCAACGTGACCGAGGCCGGGCCCTCGACCCCGGTGGAGGTGCTCGGACTCGACGACGTGCCGCTGGCGGGCGACGAACTCCGGGTGGCGCCGAACGACAAGGTCGCCCGCACCGTGGCGGAGGCCCGGGCCCGGCGCCGTCGGGCCGCCAACATGGCCCATCCGACCGTGCTCGCCGGTGGCGCACGCCTCGAGGACATCTTCGCGATGGTCCAGCGGGGCGAGGTGGCCACACTCAACCTCGTGCTCAAGGCCGACGTCCAGGGTTCCCTCGAGGCCCTCACCGACGCGTTGCGCAAGCTCGACCAGGAGCACGAGGAGGTGCGCCTCTCGTTCGTGCACCGCGCGGTCGGCGGGATCACCGAGTCCGACATCAACCTCGCCGCGGTGGCCAACGCCAGCGTCATCGGCTTCAACGTGCGTCCCGACCGCAAGGCCCGGGAACTCGCGGAGGCCGAGCGGGTCGAGATGCGCCTCTACGAGGTCATCTACCAGATCCTCGACGACGTCAACAACGCGCTGCTCGGTCTGCTCAAGCCCGAGTTCGAGGAGGTCGTCACCGGCGAGGCCGAGGTGCGCGAGATCTTCTCGGTGCCCCGGGTCGGCAAGATCGCCGGGTGCTACGTACGCAGCGGCGTCATCACCCGCGGCTCGCAGGTGCGCTTCCTGCGCGAGGGCACGATCATCTGGAAGGGTGCGATCGCCTCGTTGCGACGGTTCAAGGAGGACGCGCGCGACGTCCGCGAGGGCTTCGAGTGCGGTATCGGCCTCGAGAACTTCCAGGACCTCAAGCCGGGCGACATCATCGAGACCTTCGAGCTCAAGGAGATCGCCCGCACGTCCTCGTGACGCGCGTCGATCGGGAGGTGGTCCGGCCGTGAGTGGACGCAACACGCCGCGTCAGTACCCGCGGTCCGCCCGCGTCAACGAGGTCGTCCAGCAGGTGCTCGCCGATGAGGTGGAGCGGCTCTCCGACCCGCGACTCGGCTTCGTGACCATCACCGGGGTCGACGTGTCGGCCGACCTGCGCCACGCCCACGTCTTCTACACGGTGATGGGCGGGGAGGAGCAGCACGCCGAGACCGCGGCCGGTCTGACGGCCGCGAAGTCGCACCTGCGGGGTGCGCTCGGCCGGCAGGTCCGCATGAAGTACCTCCCGGACCTCCACTTCCAGGAGGATCCGGGGCTCGAGCAGGGCCTGCGCATCGAGGCCATCCTGCGGGAGATCCACGAGCACGACGCGGGCGCGCCGGAGCCGGAGGCCGCGACCGGGAGTGACGCCGGAGCATGAGCGCCGGGCTCGACGAGACGCTCGCCCGGGCGGCCGCGGTCATCGCAGCGGCGCCCGAGGTGGCCCTCGCGTGCCACGTCACCCCCGACGGAGACGCGCTCGGCTCGATGCTGGCCCTCCACCTCGCGCTGCGCGCCGCGGGCCGCGACTCGGTGGCCTCGTTCCCCGAACCGTTCGTGATCGCGGAGCACTACCGGGGCCTCGTCGGTCTCGACATGCTGACCGAACCCGCGGCCTTCCCGGCGGCGCCCGCGGTCATGGTCACCTTCGACGCGGGCTCGATCGACCGGCTCGGCGGTCTGGCGGGCTCGGCCGCGGCGGCCACCGAGCTCATCGTGATCGACCACCACGTCTCGAACACCCGCTTCGGCACGATCAACGTGATCGACCCCACCGCGGCGGCGAGCGGCGTGATCGTGCGGCGGCTCCTCGACGCGCTCGGCCTGCCCCTCGACCGTGGGGTGGCCACCGACCTCTACGCGGCGCTCATCTGCGACACCGGGCGCTTCCAGTACGAGTCGACGACCTCGGCCGTGTTCGGACTCGCCGGCGAACTGGCCTCCTTCGACCTCGGGATCCCGTCGTTGAGCCGCAGCCTGTTCGAGGAGCACCGCTTCTCGTACCTCAAGCTCATGGGCGAGGCGGTGGAACGGATGGTGCTCGAGCGCGAGCACGGCCTCGTCTGGACCGTGGTCTCCCAGGACATGCTCGCCCGCCACGGGTGCACGATGGACGAGGCCGAGGGACTCATCGACATCGTGCGTCGGACCCGCGAGGCCGGGGTGGCCTGCGTCCTCAAGGAGGACGATGACGGCACGGTCAAGGTGAGCCTGCGGTCGGTGGGCGAGGTCGACGTGTGTGCGATCGCGACCGCCAACGGCGGCGGCGGGCACCGCTTCGCCGCCGGTTTCACGAGCGCCGACGACGTCGACGGCACGCTCGAGCGCATCCGGGCCGCGCTCTGAGGCTCGCCTAGCCTCGCGACGAGATGGGCCGACGAGCGGACGCGCAGACGGTGGACGGTCTGGTGGTGGTCGACAAGCCCGCGGGCTGGACCTCCCACGACATCGTGGCCAAGTTGCGCGGGGTCTACGGCCAGCGGCGCATCGGTCACGCGGGGACGCTCGATCCGGACGCGACCGGGGTGCTGCTCGTGGGGCTCGGCCGGGCGACCCGCCTGCTCCGGTTCCTCCAGGAGTCGTCCAAGGCCTACGAGGGCGTCGTCGCATTCGGGGTCGCCACCGACACCCTCGACGCCGCGGGGACGGTGCTCGAGCGCTCGCCGATGCCGGTCAGCCGTTCTGAGGTCGAGGCGGCGTCGGTCCGGTTCGTCGGCGACATCCTGCAGGTCCCCCCGATGGTCTCGGCGCTCAAGGTGGGTGGCCGCCGGCTCCACGAACTCGCCCGCGAGGGGGTCGAGGTCGAGCGGGCACCGCGCCCGGTGCACATCGGATCGCTCGAGATCACCGACTTCGAACCGGGGCCGTTCCCGCGCGCCGCGATCTCGGTGACCTGCTCGAGTGGCACCTACATCCGGACGCTGGCCGCCGACCTCGGCGCGGCCCTCGGGGGCTGCGCGCACCTCGCGTCGCTGCGGCGCACCCGCGTCGGATCCTTCACGCTCGCCGAGGCGCATCCACTCGAGACGGTGGTGGCCGAACCGCTGCCGTGCACGCTCGGCCTCGCCGAGATGGTCCGAGACCTCGAACCGGTCACGGTCGACGCCGCGACTGCGACCGGGGTGCTCCACGGCTCCGTGTTCCCGCCCGCCGCGCTCGGCGTCGGCGACCACGTCGGCCCGTTCGCGGTGCTCGCCGCCGGCGACCTGCTCGCGGTCTACGAGCGACGGGGCGCGGGGCTCAAGCCCGCCGTCGTCGTTGCGTCCGGGACCGGTGCGCCGACCCCCTCGGAGGCGGCCGGATGACCCGCATCCTCCACGAGCAGGACGGGCCCGGCGCGTGGTCGCAGGGCAGCGTCGTGACGATCGGTGCCTTCGACGGGGTGCACCTGGGCCACCGTCGGGTGCTCCAACTCGTGCGCGAGCTCGCCGACGCCCGGGGGCTCGACGCGGTGTGCGTCACCTTCGACCGCCACCCGGCCCGCGTCGTGCGGCCCGAGTCGGCTCCGCTCCTGCTCACCGGGACCGCGCACAAGGTCGAACTGCTCGCTGGCACCGAACTGGTGGACCTCGTCGCGGTCCTGCGGTTCGACGCGGACCGGGCGGGCGAGACCGCCGAGGAGTTCGTGCGCGAGGTGCTCGTCGAACGGCTCGGAGCACGCATGGTAGTCGTCGGCGCGGACTTCCATTTCGGTCGGGACCGGGGTGGCAACGTCGCGATGCTCGACGCCGTCGGCGCCGACCTCGGCTTCGAGGTCCTCGGCCTCGGACTCGTCGCGCCTCCCGATGACGAGACCCATGAGGCGTACTCCTCGACCCGGATCCGGCGGTCGCTCGCCGCCGGTGACGTGCGAGCGGCGACCGCGATGCTCGGCCGGCCCCATGAGGTGCGCGGGGTGGTCGGGCGTGGTGACCAGCGGGGGCGCGAGCTCGGGTTCCCGACGGCCAACGTGCTCGTCGACGACGAGATCCTGCTCCCCGCCGACGGCATCTACGCGGGCACCCTCACCGGGCGCGATGGCGTGGAGCGGCCGTCGGCGATGAGCCTCGGCCGCCGGCCGACCTTCTACACGGACCAGGGCTACTCCCTGCTCGAGGTGCACGTCCTCGACTTCGACGGTGATCTCTACGACGAGCCGGTGGCCGTACGCTTCATCGAGCGGCTGCGCGGCGAGGAGCGCTTCGACTCGGTTGAGGCCCTCATCGCCCAGATGACCCTCGATTGTGACCGAGCACGCGAGATTCTCGGCGTCTGACCGTTCGGGTCGGTCCCGGTGCCGAGGGCGGAGTGCTCGGGGTCCATCGGTGCACGCGAGATTCTCGGCGTCTGACCGTTCGGGGCGGATCAGGCTCGCGCCCAGCGGGCCGCGAGCGCGGCGAACGCGCCGGCCGACGGGCGGGCCTCACGGTCCTGGGTGAACAGGCCAACGGGCGTGATCTCGCCGATCGGCACCGTGAGCGCGGTGTGCCAGTCGAACTGGTCACCCCGGCTGTACCAGCAGACGCCACGGTGCGGGATGCCGTCGCCCCGCAGGGCATCGACGACCCCGGTGATCGCCTCGAGCCACGGCACCTGAGCCTCCGGCCCGTACCCGAGGTTCGAGGTCTCGGCGATCCAGTGGTCGAGGCCGTAGCGCTCGTACCACCGGCGCGCCTCGTCGTCGTAGGTCGCCGCCACCGCGCGCGGGTCGGGCAGCGACGGATCGAGGACGCCGTGCCGCTTGAGCGCGGCCGGGTACACGTCGTGGCCCGCGATCACGTGGTGGCCGTCGCGTACCGCGAGGGCGTCGATGCGCGAGCGTTGGCGCGCGTCGATCCGATCGGCGATCGCTGCACCGGAGCCGCGCGGGTCGTGGCCGAGGTGGAGGTCCCAGACCAGCCAGTCGTCCTCGCGCGTCGCCTCGGCCGCGGCCCGGGCCGCCTCGTCAGCGGCGAGGTGGCACGGGAACCCCTCGGATCCGATCCACCAGCCGTCGCGATCGGCCCGGATCCGCGCGATCGCACCGAGGTTCGCCTCCACGACGTTCGCGAGCGCGTGGGCGTACGCGTCCTCGTCGGCGACCCGATCGTTCCAGATCCCGAAGCGGGCGGACATGAGGGCGTGGATCCCGGGTTCGTTCACCGGGGTGAACCAGGACACGGCCGGGTACCGGGCGAGGAACGCGTCGACGTACCGGTGGAACGCCTCGACGAAGGCGGGGTCGACGTAGCCGGGGAGGTGGTCGGGGAGTCCGAAGTGGAGCAGGTCGACGATCGGCTCGAGCCCGTGGAGGTCGCAGGCCGCGAGCATGCGGTCCCAGAGGGTCCAGTCGTAGGTGCCCGGCTCGGGTTCGGTGAGCCGCCAGGGCATCCCGTGCCGCACGACCCGGACCCCGAGGCCGGCGACGTCGCCGAGGTCGGCCTCCATCCGGTCGAGGTGCCCCGAGCGGGCGAACTCATCGACCCGGTGGTCGCGCCCCTCATGGGTGACGATCGGGTCGGAACCCTCCTCGCCGACGGCGACGATGCGTTCGGGCGGGACGGGCCGGGCCATGGGTGGCGATCCTCGCGCGCCGCCCGGCAGTGTCGGCGCCGGGCGTTCGGAGGCGGCGGGGGAGCGGCCCGCGCCGACCCGAGGGGCGCCCCTCCGGGCCGCGGTGCTACCCTCTCCCGGTTCCCCGCACCGTCGGGGGACGTCCGATCCACCGGATCCGACCGGGCACCCCGCCCGACCCGGGTCCCGCCGACGAGAGATCAGCACCGAAGCGCATGCCGAACAAGACCGCAACGATCACCGAGCACCGCCTCCACGAGTCCGACACGGGCTCCCCGGAGGTGCAGGTGGCGATCCTCACGGAGCGCATCAACCACCTGACGGAGCACCTGAAGGTCCACAAGAAGGACCATCACTCCCGCCGTGGGCTGCTCATGCTCGTCGGTCGGCGTCGCCGCCTCCTGGACTACCTGAAGCGCAACGACGTCGAGCGCTACCGAGCGCTCATCGCGAAACTCGGTCTCCGTCGGTAACGACGGGCCCATCGGGAGCGGCCTCGGCCGCTCCCGTTCCACATCCGCTCCCGACCGTCGGGCTCGGATGTCCATCCGGCGAGGTGTCGGATGGGGGTTGTCAGTGGCCAGGGTTCGACCACCGGTACGCACCGGGAGCGAGCGAACCGTGACCACTGGGAACCGCCACCCTCCTCGCCACGACACGAGAGGAGCGCGTTCATGACGGACGCCATCCGAGTCTCCGGTCCGATCAACGCGGCCGGCCTCACCATGACCCTCGAGACGGGCAAGCTCGCCCAACTCGCCGCCGGTGCCGTGATCGTCAAGGTCGGCGACACCACCCTCCTGAGCACGGTCGCCACGAGCAAGCCTCGCGAGGGCATCGACTTCTTCCCGCTCACGGTCGACGTCGAGGAGCGAATGTACGCCGCGGGCAAGATCCCGGGCTCGTTCTTCCGCCGTGAGGGCCGTCCGGGCGAGCAGGCGATCCTGACCTGCCGCCTCACCGACCGCCCGCTGCGTCCGGCCTTCCCCGAGGGCTTCCGCAACGAGGTCCAGGTCGTCGCCACCATCCTCGGGGTCGACCTCGAGAACCCGCACGACATCCCCTCGATCAATGGTGCCTCGGCGGCGCTCACGGTCTCGGGCATCCCGTTCGGCGGCCCGATCGGTGCGGTGCGCATGGCGCACCTCGACGGCGAGTGGATCGCCCACCCGACCTACTCCGACGGCGACAGCTCGACCTTCGAGCTCGTCGTGGCCGGTCGGCGCACCGACTCCGGCGACATCGCCATCATGATGGTCGAGGCCGGCGGCACCGAGAAGTCCTGGGAGCTCTACGAGCAGGGCGCCCCGAAGGTGACCGAGGAGACCATCGCCCAGGGTCTCGAGGCCGCCAAGGAGTGGATCGACGCGTCGATCGAGCTCCAGCTCAACCTGCGTGCCGCGGTCGAGGCTGAGCGCGGTCCGATCGCCGACATCCCGTACGACGTGCACACCGACTACTCGGCCGAGGTGTTCGAGGCCGTCGCCGGCGAGGCGCGCGACTCGACGGCCGGTGCGATGGCGATCGCCGACAAGACGGACCGCAACGACCGGCTCGCCGAGATCGAGGCCGCGCTGCTCGCCAGCCTCGTCGGCACCGCCGACGCGCCGGGTGCGTTCCACGACCGTGCGGGTCAGGTGAAGAAGGCCTTCCGCTCGCTGCAGAAGCAGGTCGTGCGCAGCCGCATCGTCAACGAGGGCGTGCGCATCGACGGTCGCGGTCCCCGCGACATCCGGCCGCTCTCGTCCGAGGTCGGCGTGATCAGCACCGCCCACGGCACCGGCCTGTTCCAGCGTGGCGAGACCCAGGTCCTCTCGGTCACAACGCTCGGCATGCCGCGCATGGAGCAGATGCTCGACACCATCGGCGTCGACGACCGCAAGCGGTACATGCACCACTACAACTTCCCGCCGTTCTCCACGGGCGAGACGGGGCGCGTCGGTTCGCCGAAGCGTCGTGAGATCGGTCACGGTGCGCTCGCCGAGCGTGCCCTCGTGCCGGTGATCCCGTCCGCGATCGAGTGGCCGTACACGCTGCGTGTCGTCTCCGACGTGCTGTCGTCGAACGGCTCCACCTCGATGGGTTCGGTCTGCGGCTCGACGCTCTCGCTCATGGACGCCGGGGTGCCGATCAAGGCGCCGGTGGCCGGCATCGCGATGGGCCTCGTCTACGCCGAGGGCAAGTACACGACGCTGACCGACATCCTCGGAGCCGAGGACGCGTTCGGCGACATGGACTTCAAGGTCGCCGGTACGGCCGACTTCGTGACCGCGCTGCAGCTCGACACGAAGATCGACGGCATCCCGGCCGACGTCCTCGCCCAGGCGCTCGACCAGGCCAAGGAGGCCCGCCTCAAGATCCTCGAGGTGATGGAGGGCGCCATCTCGGCGCCGCGTTCCGACGTGCGGGACACCGCGCCGAAGATCATCTCGTTCGAGATCCCGATCGACAAGATCGGCGAGGTCATCGGCCCGAAGGGCAAGGTCATCAACACGATGCAGCAGGAGACCGGCGCCGACATCGCCGTCTCCGACGACGGCGTCGTGGGCACCGTGACCGTCGGGTCGAAGGACGGCTCGCAGGTCGAGGAGGCGAAGCGACGGATCATGCTGATCCTCGACCCGCCCACCGCCGACGTCGGCGAGGTGTACATGGGCAAGGTCGTGAACATCACCAAGTTCGGGGCCTTCGTCAACATCCTCCCGGGCCGCGACGGTCTGCTCCACATCTCGAAGATCGGTCGCGGCAAGCGCATCGACAAGGTCGAGGACGTCTTCAACCTGGGTGACGAGGTCGAGGTCCGGGTCGACGACATCGACAACTCCGGCAAGCTCTCCCTCTCCCTTGCGGGTGAGGAGCCGCCGGCGGCGTCCGGTGGTTCGGACGAGGGCTCCTCGGGCGGCGGCGAGCGCGAGCGCGTCTCCTTCGAGTCGTCCTGGGACGAGCAGGCGGCCGGCCAGTTCGGTGACCTCGGTCCCGCCGACCCCGGTGGCAACCGCGGTGGCGACCGGGGCGGCGGCCGCAGCGGCGGTCGCGGTGGACGCGGCGGCGGCCGTCGTCGCTGACGAACGCTGATCCGGTCCGTCCGGCGCCCCCTCGAAGCGGGGCGCCGGACGGACCGATCATCTCCACCGTGTCCTCCGACCCCTCCGGCATCAGCCGCACCTCGCTCGACGGCGGCCTCCGGGTCGTGACGGAGCCGATGCCCGCGCTGCGCTCGGTCGCGGTCGGGCTCTGGATCGGCACCGGCGGCATCGACGAGCCCGGTCCGATCCTCGGGGCGAGCCACTTCCTCGAACACCTCGGGTTCAAGGGCACCCCCGGCCGCAGCGCCCACGAGATCGCGTCCGCGGTCGAGTCGGTCGGCGGCGACATGAACGCCTTCACCGCGCACGAGCTCACCTGCTTCTACGTGCGCATGCCCGACGAGTACCTCGACCTCGCGATCGACATCCTCGCGGACGTCGTGTGGTCGCCCTCCCTGCGCGGCGAGGACGTCGACCAGGAGCGCGGCGTCATCCTCGAGGAACTGCGGATGCGCGACGACCAGCCCGACGACGTCGTCCACGAGCAGTTCATGGAGGCGGTGTTCGACGGGCATCCGCTCGGCCGCCCGGTCATCGGCACCGAGGCGACCATCGGCGCCATGACCCGCAACGACATCGCGGGCTACCACGCGCAGCACTACCTGCCGTCGAACACCGTGCTCTCGGTTGCCGGCAACGCGGAGCACGACCGCGTGCTCGACCTCATCACGAGCCGCGTGCCCGACGGGGGAGCCACCCGCCCGGCGCGCACCGATTCCGGGCTCGATCCCGTGCGTCGCCTCGCGGTCACCACCCGCCCGAGCGAGCAGGCCCACGTGGTGCTCGGGCACCGATCGTTCCGGCGCAACGATCCCGACCGCTACGCGCTCGCGGTGCTCAACCAGGCGCTCGGCGGCGGGATGGCGTCGCGCCTGTTCCAGGAGGTGCGCGAGGAGCGCGGGCTCGCGTACTCCGTGTACTCGTTCCGCGCCGCGTACGACGACACCGGTGCGGTGGCGGTCTACGTCGGCACCGGACCCGACAAGGTGCACGAGACCCTCGACGTGGTCCAGGGCGTGCTCGACGCCGTGGTGGCCGAGGGCCTGCCCGACGACGAGGTCGCCGCGGCGAAGGGCCACCTCAAGGGGGCCACCGCGCTGTCGCTGGAGTCCTCGTCGAGCCGCATGCACCGCAACGGCCGGGCCGAACTGGTCGAGGGCGAGATCCCCACGCTCGACGAACTGCAGGCCCGGGTCGAGGCGGTGACGCCCGACGACGTCCGGCGGGTGGCCCAGCGGATGTTCGAGGGCCCGCAGGTGCTCTCGGTGGTCGGCCCGTTCGACGAGGCCGACTTCGCGGACCGCGTCGCCTGATCCCGCCCCGATCTCCAGGGTCCGGGCGGCGAGCGCGGTCTACCCTTCACGGCCATGACGCGTGTCGGGGTGTTCGGAGCGGCCGGGAAGATGGGCACGGCGGTGTGCCTGGCCGTGCACGAGGCCGAGGGCCTCGAGTTGGTCGCTGCGGTCGACCCGTTCGCCGCCGGTCGTTCGATCGGCGAGTTCGTGCCCGGCATCGACCTCGTTATCACCGATTCCCCGCAGGCCCTGCTCGACGCGGGGGCCGAGGTCGTCGTCGACTTCACGGTGCTCGAGGCGGCGCGGGCCAACCTCGACTGGTGCGCGGCCAACGGCGTGCACGCGGTGGTCGGCACCACGGGCTTCAGTGCGTCCGACCTCGAGCGGTATGCGGCGGCGTTCGACGCGTCGAGCGCGAACGCGCTCATCGCGGCGAACTTCGCGATCGGGGCCGTGCTCATGATGCGCTTCGCCGAACTCGCGGCGCCCTGGTTCGAGACGGCCGAGATCATCGAACTGCACCACGACGCCAAGGCCGACGCGCCGAGCGGCACCGCGGTCGTGACCGCACAGCGCATGGCCGCGGCCTCCGGGGAGTGGGCGCCCGATCCCACGCGGACCGTGATCGCTGAGGGCGCGCGCGGCGGCCTCGTGGCCGACGCGATCCCCGTGCACTCGGTGCGGCTGCGCGGCCTCGTCGCCCACCAGGAGGTGCTGTTCGGCACCACGGGCCAGTCGCTCTCGATCCGCCACGACTCCTACGACCGCACCTCGTTCATGCCGGGCGTCGTGCTCGCCGTGCGGGCGGTCGGTGGCCTGCCGGGGCTCACGCTCGGCATCGAGGGACTCCTCGGGATCTGAGCGTCCCGACGCGCCGCACCGCCATGTCGAACGAGGCGACCACCCGCGAGCGGATCCTCGAGGCCTGCTACGCGTGCATCGCCCGCCACGGCATC
>JBJTOY010000003.1:0-24340 GCA_046074845.1 Actinomycetes bacterium
GTAGGCGCCCTCGACGTCGAGCCACATGCCGATCCGTTCGGTGAGGGTGGCGAAGTCGCCGACGTACCGCTGGACGGACTCCCGGCACCGGGCGTTGAACTCGCCGATGCCGAAGGCCTCGATCTGCTGCTTCCCGGAGAACCCGAGTTCCTTCTCGACCTCGACCTCGACCGGCAGCCCGTGGCAGTCCCAGCCGCCCTGTCGACGGACGAGGTGCCCGCGCATGGTCTGGAACCGGGGGTAGATGTCCTTGAAGAGCCGGGCCCAGGCGTGGTGGAGACCCGGCCGGCCGTTCGCCGTGGGTGGTCCCTCGTAGAAGACCCACTCGGGGGCGTCGGCCCGTCGCCGGAGGCTCTCGTGGAACACCTCGGCGTCCCGCCACTGGGTGAGCACGCGCTGCTCGAGCGCGACGAGATCGAAAGGTCCGACGGGGCTGAACGGCACGGCCGGTACGGTACACAACGCCTCGGCAGCGCCCGCCGGTGGTCACGGCGCTCCATCGGGGCGCATGGAGCGGGGTGTCGCGCTTGATCCGCGGGGTCCGGGCGGCTAGGGTGCCCCGCCCCCTCGCCCCGGATCGCAACAGGAGCAACCATGGCCCAGGCCGCTCGGAAGGCCGCCAAGAAGGCGCCCGCGAAGAAGGCCGCCGCACGGAAGGCGACCAGCAAGGCGGCGCCGAGGAAGGTCGCCAAGAAGGCCGCGCCGAAGAAGGCGGTCAAGAAGGCCGCGCCGAAGAAGGCGGTCAAGAAGGCCGCGCCGAAGAAGACGGTCAAGAAGGCGGTCAGGAAGGCCGCGCCGAAGAAGGCCGCCGCACGGAAGGCGGTCAGGAAGCCCGCGCCGAAGAAGGTCGCGAAGAAGGCTGCTCCCAAGAAGCCCGCCAAGCGGACGGCGGTGCAGACGCCGGCCCAGCGGGCGGCGGCGGCCAAGAAGGCGCGCGAGGCCGAGGCACGGGCGCGCGCGGCGGCCAAGCGCGAGGCCGAGCGTCAGCGCGCGGCGGCCAAGCGCGAGGCGGAGAAGGTCAAGCGCGAGGCCGATCGAGCTCGTGCGGCGGCCAAGCGTGAGGCCGAGAAGGCGAAGGCTGCGGCGCGCAAGGCGGCCGAGAAGGCGCGCATCGAGAAGGCGAAGGCCGCCGAGAAGGCGCGCATCGAGAAGGCGAAGGCGGCCGAGAAGGCTCGGGCCGAGAAGGCGAAGGCCGCCGCCAAGCTGGCCGCCGAGCGCGAGGCCGTCCGGGCGGCCAAGGAGCGGGAGCGGGCCGAGGCGGCGGCCAGGAAGGCCGCCGAGCGCGAGGCGGCCCGGGCCGCGAAGGAGGCGGCTCGTCTCGCCGCCGAGGAGGAGCGCAAGGAGGCCGAGCGGCGCGCCGCCGAGCTCGCGGCCCGCTGCCCGTACTCGGGCATCCGGTACGACGATGTGAAGCAGGCCCTCTCCGAGAGCGCCCGGCGTGGGCTCACATCGGCCCAGCTCGACACGTTGCGCACCCTGCTCACCGACGAGCGGGCGCACCTCACCCACCAGGCCGAGGAGATGCAGGCCGAGGCCGACGCGCTCGTCCAGGAGCGCGAGCTCGGTGACACGCAGTTCGACGAGGAGTCGGGTGAGGGCGACACGATCGCCATCGAGCGGGAACGCGATCTCATCATCTCCTCCCAGGCCCGGGAGACCGTCGAGGAGATCGACCGGGCGCTGGCCCGGCTCGAAGCCGGCACCTACGGCCAGTGCGTGCCGGGCGGGGTGCGCATCCCGTTCGAGCGGCTCGAGGCGATCCCGTGGGCCGAGCACTGCGTCATGTGCCGGAACCGGGTCGAGCGGCACCGCTGAGCGCCTCCGCCCGTCCCGTGACCTCCAGGCGGCGCCTCGTCGTCGCGTCGGCGATCGTGCTCGTCGTGGTGCTCGCCGACGTCCTCACGAAGACCTGGGCCGTGCGCGCCCTGGCCGATGGGCCGGTGTGGCTCGTGGGCGAGTCGGTCGGGTTCGTCCTGTCGTTCAACTCCGGTTCCGCCTTCAGCATCGTGCAGTCGGGGGCGCCGGTCCTCGCGGTGATCGCGATCCTCGCCGCCGGTGTCCTCGTCCGGACGGTCCTGCGCACCGACGACGTCTGGATGGTGGTCGGGTTGTCCCTCGTCCTCGCAGGAGCACTCGGCAACCTCCTGGACCGGGTGTTCCGAGCGCCGTCGTTCCTCCACGGGGCGGTGATCGACTTCGTGAAGGTCGGTCCCTGGCCCCTGTTCAACGTGGCCGACTCGGCCATCTCGATCGGTGCGGTGCTCATCGTCGTGCGCGTGCTGCTCGAGGGCCGCGAGCGCCCGGGCGCGCCCGCGGAGGCCGACGGGGTCGACGCGTGAGCGAGCAGTACGAGGTCCCGGCCGCGCTGGCGGGGGAGCGGGTGGACCGCGCGTTGGCGCTGCTGACCGGTTGGACCCGGGTCGACGTGCAGGCGCTCATCGCCGACCGCAAGGTCGAGATCGACGGTCGACCGGTGATCAAGAGCCGCCGGCTCGAGGAGGGCGAGGTCGTCGACGTGCTCGCGGAACCGGAACCCGTCGGGCTCCCGGGCCCCGAGGACATCCCCATCGTGGAGCGGTGGAGCGACGAGGACGTCATCGTCATCTCGAAGCCTCCCGGCCTCGTGGTCCACCCCGGCGCCGGCAATCCCGATGGCACCCTCGCGAACGCACTGCTGCACCACCACCCGGAGCTCGCCGGGGTCGGGGAGCCGACTCGGCCTGGCATCGTCCACCGTCTCGACCGCGACACGAGCGGCCTCATGATCGTGGCGCGCACCGAGCGCGCGTACGCGCGTCTCGTCGAGGCACTGGCCGATCACGAGGTCGAACGGCGGTACTTCGCGCTCGTGTGGGGCGTGCCCGATGCGCTGCGGGGCGTCATCGACGCGCCGATCGGTCGCTCCATCCGGGTCCCGACGCGCATGGCGGTCCGGCAGGGCGGGCGCGCGGCCCGGACCCACTACGAGGTCATCGAGTCCTACGCCGACCCGGAGGTGGCGTTGCTCGAGTGCACGCTCGAGACCGGCCGTACCCACCAGATCCGCGTCCACGTCGCTGCGATCGGACACCCCGTGGTCGGGGACGTCGCCTACGGCGGGAACCGGCCGAGCCTGCCCATGGACCGCCCGTTCCTCCACGCCGCCGCACTCGGGTTCGACCACCCGGTCACCGGCGAGCGGGTGGAGATCACCGAACCGCTGCCGGCCGACCTCCAGGCGGTGCTCGCCGGCCTCGAACCCTCAGCCTGAGGGCGCTGCCACCGCGAAGGCCTCGAAACCGGGCAGCGGGATCACCCGCCCGTCGACGCCGACCACGACCCCGGTCGCCCGCATGCGCTCGACCGTCGGTGCCGCCGCCTCGGGTCCGAGCACCATGACGGCCTTGGCGAGCACCTCGGCGGTGGTGGCGTCGCCGGCGACGATCGTGACCGCACTCGGAGCGTGACCGATCGGTGCGCCCGTGCGGGGATCGATGAGGTGGTGTCGGGGCTCGCCGCCCTGCGTCCAGCGCCGTCGGGCGGTGGAACTCGTGGCGACGCCGCCCGCCCGCACGGCGAGGTGGGTCGAGGGGATGGCCTCGATCGCGATGATCCAGGCCGGGCCCTCGGGTGGGGTGCCGGCGACGTGGAGGTCACCGCCGATGGACACGCACACCCCGCGCGCCCCGGCCGCGAGCGCCTCATGGGCGACGAGGTCGGCGGCCCGACCCTTCCCGATGCCCCCGAGATCGAGGTGGAGCCCCTCGGGCAGGGTCACGCTGCGCACGAGGGGATCGAGCGCCACCGCGTCCATGCCCGGTGCGGGCCGGGCCTCGGGACCGGCCGCCTGCACGCGGTCGAGGCGGTCGAAGTCCTCGGTGTACCCGGCGTCGCGCACCGCGTCGTGGACGCTCGGATCGAAGGCGCCGCCGGTGGCCCGCCAGGCCTCGATGCTCGTCTCGAGGACGGCGAAGGTCTCCTCGGCGACGACGACCGGTCGCCCCGGATGCTCGTGGAGTCGCTGGAGCTCGCTGTCCGGGCGGAACCGGCTCCACCGGGCCTCGAGTCCCTCGATCCTGCTCCGGGCCGCGTCGAGCATCGCCTCGGTGCCGCCGACGAGGACGACCTCGACGTCGGTGCCCATCGCCCGCCACGCGCGACGGAGCGCCCCGGCCCGACCGGGGCCGGTGCGCTCCTCGTGCGTCGGATCCGTCACGGGGCCGGGGTCGATCGTCGTCCGGTTCGGTCGTCGACGGGTGTCCTGTTCGGTGTGGACGCGTCGATGGCGGCGCGGCGCTCGGATTCCATGGGGACTCGTCTCGTTCGGATCCCGAGCCCCGGGTGCTCGGGCGGTTCGCCGGTCTCGGCCCCGTCGGTGGGACCCGCCGACCTCGTCCCGCCCCACCGTACCGAGTTCGACGAGGCGCCGGGCAGTGGCCTCGAGGTCCGGCTCCGGTTGCGGGCGGGCGAGCGGGCCTGAGGTCGCCGGCTCAGTCGGTCGTGGCGTGCCCGCGCACGGTGCGGGCCACGAGGTCGGCCAGCGTCGTGGCGTCGAGGTGGCGACGCATCTCGTCGCCGACCGAGACCCACACCTCCTGGAGCACGCAGTGCCCCTCGCAGTGGTCGTGGTCCTCGATGGCCGTGGTGATCGGCCCGTCGACCGCCGCGAGGATCTCGGCGAGCGTGATCTCGTCGGCGGGCCGGGCCAGCACGTAGCCGCCGCCGACGCCCCGCTTCGATCGCACGAGCCCGGCACCCTTGACCGCGAGGAGGATCTGTTCGAGGTACGGCTGGGGGAGGTTCGTGCGCTCCGCGATCTCCTTCACCGACGTCGGGCGCTCCGAGCCGTGCAGCGCGAGCGACAGCAGGGCGCGTGCCGCGTAGTCACCTCGAGTCGAGACCCTCACGGCGGGCATCGTCGCACACGTCGAGGTGGGCGCACCGGCCCGGCGCCGGCGGCGGGTACGGTCCGGGCGTGGAGCCGCCCCGTCCCGATCCTTCGGCCCCCGACCTCGCCGGCCTCGTACCGGCGCTCGGGGAGCTCCGGCCGTCCTGGCTCCCGGGCCCGGCCCGGGACGCGGCCCGGACGGTGCTGCTCGTGCTGGACGGGCTCGGCCACGAGCAGCTCGACGACAACCGATCCATCGCCCCGAACCTCGCGGCGATGGAGGGCGGGTGGATCTCGAGCGTCGTCCCCTCGACGACCTCGGCTGCGCTCACCTCGATCGTCACCGGCCGCCACCCGGTCGAGCACGGGGTGCTCGGCTACCGGGTGCGCGAGGGCGACGACGTGCTCAACGTGCTCCAGTGGCGCATGGAGGGGGGCGGACGCGCGCCCGACCCGGCGACCTTCCAGCGGTACGCCGCGTTCGGCGGGCGGCCGGTCCCGGTCGTGACGCAATCGTCGTTCCGCAACTCCGGGTTCACCCGGGCCCACCTCGCGGGCGTGGACCTCGCCGGCTGGTCGACGGTCGCGGTCCTCGTCGAGCAGTGCGTGCGGGCGGTGCGGTCCGGGGCACCGCTGGTGTACGCGTACTACCCGGGGGTCGACACGGTCGCGCACGAGTTCGGCCTGGACGACGACCGGTACCGGGCCGAGGTCACCTTCGCCGATCGACTGGTCGGGTGGCTGCTCGATGCACTGCCGACCGACTGCGCGCTGCTCGTGACGGCGGACCACGGCCAGGTCGAGGTCGGCCCGGACGGGTGGCTCGAGGTCACCGAGCTCGCACCCCTCGTGGCGCTCCAGGCCGGTGACGGCCGGTTCCGGTACCTGCACGCGCGCGAGGGCCGGTCCGCCGCACTCGCCGGTGCGGCTCGGGAACTGGCGGGGGACCGGGCCTGGGTGCTGACCCGCCGCGAGCTCCTCGAGGGCGGGTGGCTCGGTCCCGCGCGTCCGTCGCCGGCGGCCGGGGCCCGGATTGGCGACGTCGTGCTCGCCGCCCGGGACCGGTGGGCCTTCATCGACCCGGCGCTGCGGCGTGAGGCGGGTCTCGTCGGTGCCCACGGCAGCCTCACGGACGCCGAGATGCGGGTGCCCCTGCTCGCCGCTCGGGGCCGGGCCCGGACCGGCTGATCGGACCGCCCCGTCGGGGGCCGGCCGCCCGGGAACTGCCCCTGTCGCCGCGGCCCGTCGATGGTCTATCGTCCTCGAGTTACACGGCTGTCATTCATCCACAGGTCCCTCCACAGGGTGGGGACATCCCGGGGCCCGGTCCCGGTCGGCGGGGTGACGGTGCGTGGAGGCGTCCGGCCGCTCCGGTGGTCGGGCGTCGGGGGCGGTCGTGCGGATCGTCCCGGGGAACGCGACGGACGTGTCGGTGCGGTGATGAGGGCAGTGGAGTCGGTGGAGCGGGGTCGGGTTGCAGGACCCGTGGCGGGAGCGCCGGCGCGGCGCGCCCGGGCGGTGCGCGCGATGGTGGCGCGGTGAGCAAGTCCTTCGTCCACCTGCACCTCCACACCGAGTACTCGATGCTCGACGGGGCGTCGCGGATCGACGAGGTCGTGGCGGCTGCACAGGCCGACGGGCAGCCGGCGGTCGGCATCACCGACCACGGGAACATGTACGGCGTGCTGCCGCTGTACCAGGCCGCGCGTGACCGCGGGATCACCCCGGTCCTCGGCATGGAGGGGTACTTCGTCGACACCAGTCGGTTCGACCGGCCGCGCCGCAGCGAGCACGAGATGTACCACCTCACGCTCCTGGCCGAGTCCACCCAGGGCTACCGGAACCTCATGAAGGTGTCGTCGCACGCGTACCTCGACGGCTTCTACTACAAGCCCCGGACCGACTGGGAGCTGCTCGAACTGCACTCCGCGGGTCTCATCGCCACCTCGGGCTGCCTCGGCGGCATCGTCGCCCAGCGCATCCTTGCCGGTGACGACGCGGGGGCCGAGGCCGCCGCGGTGCGGTTCCAGGAGATCTACGGCCGCGACTCGTTCTTCATCGAGCTCCAGGACCACGGCCTCGACGAGGACGTCATCGTCACGCCCAAGCTGCTCGAGCTCGCGGCGCGCATCGACGCCCCGCTGCTCGCCACGAACGATTCGCACTACACCCACGCGCACAACGCGGAGGCGCACGACGCGCTGCTCTGCGTGCAGACCGGCGCCAAGATCCACGACACGAACCGGTTCCGGTTCGACGCGCAGGAGTTCTACATCAAGACCGCGGACGAGATGCGCACGCTGTTCTCGGAGGTTCCCGAGTCCTGCGACAACACGCTGCTCATCGCCGAGCGCGCGAACGTCGACATCGAGTTCGGCGCCGCCGTCCTGCCGTCGTTCCCCGTGCCCGATGGTCACACGGAGGACTCGTACCTGCTCGAGCTCACGCTCGCTGGGGCGCGGGAGCGCTACGGGTCCGAGCCCGCACCGCACGTCCTCGAGCGCATCGAGTTCGAACTCGACGTCATCCGGGACATGGGGTTCTCGGCGTACTTCCTCGTGGTCTGGGACCTCGTGCGGTACGCCCGTGAGCAGGGGATCCGCGTCGGACCCGGGCGCGGCAGCGCTGCGGGCTCATGTGTCGCCTACTCCTTGCGCATCGTCGACATCGACCCGATCCGGTACGACCTGCTCTTCGAGCGCTTCCTCAACCCGGGGCGCAAGCAGATGCCGGACATCGACATGGACTTCGACTCCCGGTACCGCGGCGACATGATCCGGTACGCCGCCCAGCGCTACGGCGCGGACCACGTCGCTCAGATCATCACCTTCTCGACCATCAAGGCCCGAGCCGCGGTCCGGGACGCGGCCCGCGTGCTCGACTACCCGTTCGCGATCGGCGACAAGATCGCCAAGCTCATGCCGCCCCTCGTCATGGGCCGGGACACGCCGCTGTGGGCCTGCTTCGAGGAGGACCAGAAGTACGTCGACGGTTACAAGATGGCGTCCGAGCTCCGGGAGCTGTACGCCGTCGATCCGGACGCACAACGCGTCATCGACGTGGCCAAGGGCCTCGAGGGTCTGCGCCGCCAGGACGGCATCCACGCGGCCGCGGTGGTGATCACCCGGGAACCGCTCACCGAGTACCTCCCGATCCAGCGCAAGCCCGAGCCCGGCGGCTCGCTCGACGACGCGCCGATCGTCACCCAGTACGAGATGCACGGGGTGGAGGAGCTCGGGCTCCTCAAGATGGACTTCCTGGGCCTGCGCAACCTGGACGTCATGGAGGTCACCCTCGACCTCATCGAGGCCCGCACCGGCGAGCGCCCGAGCATCGACGACGTCCCGCTCGACGACCCGCGCACCTTCGACCTGCTCCGCAAGGGCGAGACCATCGGCGTCTTCCAACTCGAGGGCGGCCCGATGCGGGCGCTCATCCGTGCGCTCGCTCCCTCCACCTTCGAGGACGTCGCCGCCCTCGTGGCCCTCTACCGGCCGGGCCCGATGGCGGCGAACATGCACACCGACTACGCGGACCGCAAGAACGGTCGGAAGCCGGTGACCTACTACCACCCGGACCTCGAGGAGATCCTCGGTCCGACCTACGGCCTCATGATCTACCAGGAGCAGCTGATGCGGGTGTCGCAACGGCTGGCCGGGTACTCGCTGGCCGAGGCCGACAACCTGCGCAAGGCGACCGGCAAGAAGAAGCGCGAGCTCATCGTGCAGGAGCGAGCGAAGTTCGTCGAGGGCTGCGAGCGCGAGGGGTACGGCACCGCGTTCGGCAACGAGATGTTCGACATCATCGAGCCCTTCGCCGACTACTCCTTCAACAAGTCGCACTCGGTGGGGTACGGCTTCGTCGCCTACCAGACCGCCTTCCTCAAGGCGAACCACCCGCGGGAGTACCTCGCGGCGCTGCTCACGAGCGTCAAGGGGGACAAGGACAAGAGCGCGGTCTACCTCAACGAGTGCCGGCAGATGCAGATCCCGGTGCTCGTCCCCGACGTGAACTCCTCGGTCATGGACTTCTCGGTCGACGGCGACGCGATCCGCTTCGGGCTCTCGGCGGTGCGCAACGTTGGGGAGGGTGTGGTCGCCCACATCCTCGCCGCCCGCGACGAGGCGGGCCCGTTCGTCGACTTCTTCGACTTCTGTGACCGTGTCGATCCGCAGGCCCTCAACAAGCGCACGATCGAGTCGCTCATCAAGGCCGGCGCCTTCGACTCGCTCGGTCACCCGCGCCAGGGGCTCGGGCTCATCGCCGAACAGGTCATCGACCAGGCGATCACCCGGCGGAAGGAGCGCGACGCCGGGATCATGAGCCTGTTCGGCGACTCGGTCGCCGAGGGCGACGGGGTGGGCGAGTTCAACCGGGTCCCGATCCCGGACACCGAGTACACCAAGTCCCAGCGCCTCGCCTTCGAGAAGGAGATGCTCGGGCTGTAAGTGAGCGACCATCCGCTCATGGGTGCCGGTTCCGCCCTCCGCCGGTACACGGACGCGACGCTCGCCGAGCTCAAGGAGATGCGCGAGGGGGACCTGCGCACGGTCGGCGGTGTGGTCACCGCGCTCAACCGCAAGTACACGAAGCGGGGCGACCTCATGGCGACGCTCGTGCTCGAGGATCTCGCGTCGGCGGTCGAGGTCTTCGTCTTCCCGAAGACCATGGCCCAGTACGGGAACCTCCTCGAGGACGACGCCATCGTCTGCATCAAGGGTCGTCTCGACGTGCGGGAGGACCAGCCGAAGCTCGTGGCCATGGAGGTCGTGCGGCCGGAACTGGTCCTCGACGGTGGTCCGCCGGTGCGCATCCGGGTCCGGCCGCACCAACTCGACGACCTGAAGGCGAGCCGCCTCGCCGAGGTGCTGCGCGAGCACCCGGGGGAGAGCCCCGTCTACCTCCACCTCGACCAGGGGGAGCGCACGACGGTGTACCGGTTCGGCGGCGAGTACCTCGTCGACGCCCGCAACGGCCTCTACGCCGAACTCCGTGTCCTCCTCGGTGCGGACTGCATCCTCTGACCGCCCTCCGGCCACGCTGGGGATGTTCGGGTCGGTGGTGGTCGTGGTTCGGGTGCGGGCGTGCGGGCAGAGGTTGCAGGGTGTTGTGCATCCTCTGACCGCCCTCCGGGCAGGTTCGCGGTGACGGGTGCGCGTCTGCCAGACTCCCCGCCGTGCGAATCGGCATCCTGGGAGCAACCGGTCCGGCCGGGCGTGGCCTCGCGGCGCGTCTGGCTGACGTGGGACACGACGTCATCGCGGGGTCCCGCGAGGCGGCGAAGGCCGAGGCCGTGGTGGCCGAGCTGCGCGAGAAGTGGGGGGACCGGGTCGCCCGACTGACGCCCGGGGACAACGCCGCCGCGTGCGACGCCGAGGTCGTGGTGGTCGCGGTGAACGCGGATGCCGCCCTCGCCACGTGCCGCTACTTCGCGGACCAGCTCCAGGGTCGGATCGTCGTGTCGATGGCCAACGACCTGACCCGCAGGGGCTCGGAGTTCAACGCGGTGCTGCCGCCGCACGGTTCCATCGCCAAGGAGATGCAGGCCCTCCTCTGGCGCTCCCAGGTCGTCACCGCCTTCCACCTCGTGCCGGCGGCCGAGTTCGGTGCGCTCGACGAGAACATGGAGAGCGACGTCGTGGCCTGCGGGGATGACGATGCGGCGCGCGCCACGCTCATGGAGATCATCCGCACGATCCCCGATCTGCGCGCGTTCGATGGTGGCTCGCTCGAGAACGCGGTCGGGATGGAGACCTTCGCGGCGGTGCTGCTGACGATCAACATCCGTCACAAGGTGCGTGCCGGGCTCCGTCTGAGCGGCGTGTAGGCGGTCGGCGAGTGGGCGGCCTCCGGCTCTGGGACACCGCCCGTCGCGAGGTCGTGCCGTTCGAACCCGGGCCGCTCGTCACGATGTACGTCTGCGGCATCACGCCGTACGACGCGACGCACCTCGGCCATGCTGCGACCTACCTGACCTACGACCTGGTGATCCGGCGGCTCGAGGACCTCGGTCACGAGGTGCGCATGGTGCGCAACGTGACCGACGTCGACGACTCGATCCTCCCGAAGGCCCGTGAGCTCGGTGTGCCGTACCTCGAACTCGCGGCCGCGGAACTCGACCGCTTCCGGCGCGACATGCGCCAACTCGGCATGCGGCCGGCGTTCGCCGAGCCCCGGGCCACTGAGACCATCGACCGGATCATCGCGATGGTGGAACGACTGCTCGACACCGGGCACGCGTACCTCACGGCCGGGACCGCGTACTTCGACGTGTCGAGTGCTCCCGAGTTCGGGAAGCTCTCCCACTACACGCGCGACCAGATGGTCCGGCTCGCCCGGGCCCGGGGCGGTAACCCGGACGATCCGCACCGTCGCGACCCGCTCGACTTCGTCCTGTGGCAGCCGAGCCTCGCCGACGAGCCGGCCTGGCGGGCCCCGTTCGGCGTGGGGCGTCCGGGCTGGCACATCGAGTGCTCGGCGATGGCGACCCAGGAGCTCGGGGACACCATCGACCTGCACGGGGGCGGTACCGACCTCGTGTTCCCGCACCACGAGTGCGAGATCGCGCAGAGCGAGGCGATCACCGGCAAGCCGTTCGTCCGGCACTGGCTCCACTCGGCGATGGTCGCCTACGAGGGCGAGAAGATGTCCAAGTCCCTCGGGAACCTCGTGTTCATCTCCGACCTGCTCGAGCAGGCCGACCCGCGGGCAATCCGGCTCGCGCTCATGCACCACCACTACCGGTCCGGGTTCGAGTGGTACGACGCCGAGATCCACGACGGCACCGCGCTGCTCCACCGGCTGCTCGCTGCGGCCGTCCGCCCCGGCGGGCCCGACGCCACCGAGTTCGCGGCTCGCGTCCGGGACGCGATCGACGACGACCTCGACGCGCCGCGCGCCATCGAGGCGCTCGACGACCTCGCGTCGGCGATCCTGTCCGGAGGTGACGACCCGGCGGCGGTGAACACGCTGCACGACCTCGGACGGCTCATCGGGATCGACCTCTCGCTCCCGATCTCGATCGGCGCCGATCCAATCCGGTGAGCCGGGGCGCGCGCCCCCGGTAACCTCTCCGCCGATGACGGTCACGATCACGCTCCCCGACGGCTCGACCCGCGACTTCGAGGGCGCCCCGACGGGCGCCGACGTCGCCGCCTCGATCGGGGCCGGGCTGGCCCGCGCCGCGATCGCGGCCGAGGTGGATGGGGAGGTGGTCGATCTCGGGCGTCCGATCGACCACGACGCCCGCGTCGCCATCGTCACCCCGAACTCCGATGCGGGGCGCGAGGTGCTGCGTCACTCGACCGCGCACCTCATGGCCCAGGCCGTGTTCGACCTGTTCCCCGGGGCCAAGTACGCGATCGGCCCGGCGATCGCCGACGGCTTCTACTACGACTTCGAGTTGCCGGACGGTGCCCGCTTCACCGATGAGGACCTCGCGCGCATCGAGGCCCGCATGCGGGAGCTCGTGAAGGCGGACCAGGCCTTCGTCCGCGAGGAGTGCTCGTTCGACGAGGGGATGGCGATCTTCGCCGACCAGCCCTACAAGCGCGAGATCATCGAGAACGTCTCGAGCGGGGCCGCGGCCTCGGACGATGCGGGCGAGGTGGCCGGCGGGGTGGTGGGTATCTACCGCAACGTCGACGCCACCGGCGCCACGGCTTACCTCGACCTGTGCCGGGGTCCGCACGTACCGTCGACGTCCCGGCTCGGCGCGTTCAAGCTCATGAAGCTGGCCGGTGCGTACTGGCGGGGCGACGAGCAGCGTCCGATGCTCCAGCGCGTCTACGGCACCGCGTGGGAGTCGAAGGGCGCGCTCGACGAGCACCTCCACCGCCTCGCCGAGGCCGAGAAGCGGGACCACCGCCGCCTCGCGGTCGAACTCGACCTGCTCTCCTTCCCCGAGGAACTCGGGGGTGGTCTCGCGGTGTGGCACCCGCGCGGGGCCAAGGTCCGCAAGATCATGGAGGACTACAGCCGCGAGCGTCACGAGCACGGTGGCTACGAGTTCGTCGTCACGCCGCACCTCGCCAACGCGAACCTCTTCGAGACCTCGGGTCACCTGGGCTTCTACAAGGACGGCATGTACCCGCCGATGGAGCTCGACAACGGCACCTACTACCCGAAGCCGATGAACTGTCCGATGCACTGCCTCATCTACCGGAGCCGGCAGCGCTCGTACCGGGAACTGCCGTTGCGGTTGTTCGAGCTCGGCACCGTGTACCGGTACGAACGCGCGGGGACACTGCACGGGCTCATGCGGATCCGGGGGTTCACCCAGGACGACAGCCACATCTACTGCACCGAGGACCAACTCCAGGACGAGATCGGGTCGCTGCTGGGCTTCGTGATGAGCGTGCTGCGTGCCTTCGGGTTCAGCGACTTCAGTGCCTACCTCTCGACCAAGGATCCTGAGAAGTACGTGGGGTCCGACGAGATCTGGGCCAAGGCGACCGATGCGTTGCGCACCGCGCTCGAGACCGCGCAGCTCCCGTACGCGATCAAGGAGGGCGACGCCGCGTTCTACGGCCCCAAGATCGACATCGAGGTCCGGGACGCCATCGGCCGCATGTGGCAGCTCAGCACGATCCAGTGCGACTTCAACCACCCGGACCGCTTCGATCTCGAGTACGTGGGGGCCGACAACGCCCGCCACCGACCGATCATGTTGCACCGCGCGCTCTTCGGGTCGATCGAGCGGTTCTTCGGCATCCTGGTGGAGCACTACGCGGGCGCGTTCCCGACCTGGCTCGCACCGACGCAGGTGGAGGTCCTGCCGGTCGCCGATCGGCACGACGCGTACGCCCGCGAGGTCGTGGCCGCGCTCGAGGCCGCCGGTCTGCGGGTCGAGATGCGGGAGGCCTCGGCGGACTCGCTCGGCGCGCGGATCCGGCGCTCCAAGCTGAGCAAGGTGCCCTACATCCTCGTGGTCGGGGACGACGACGTGGAGCAGCGCACGGTGGGCGTGAACTCGCGGGGCGAGGACGATCCCGAGCGCGGCGTCCCGCTCGCGCCGTTCGTCGCGCGGGTGTGCGACGAGGTCACGGCGAAGGCCTGACGGTGGCGCTCGATCGGCTCTGGGCGGGCTGGCGCAGCGCGTACATCGACGACGTGGTCACCGGCGGTCGCCCGGAGGGCTGTCTCTTCTGCGGCCTGCAGGAGGCCGAGGACGAGGCTGCGCTCATCCTCGAGCGGACGCCGCTCGTCTACGCGGTGATGAACGCGTACCCGTACTGCTCGGGTCACGTGATGGTGATCCCGGTCCGCCACGAGGCGACCTTCACCGGGCTCACCGATCCTGAGGCCGCCGCGCTCATGGCCGAGGCCCGACGGATCGCCACGGCGGTGGAGGCCGAGTACCGCCCCGAGGGTCTCAACGTCGGCATCAACGTCGGCCGTGCGGGCGGGGCCGGAGTGCCGGAGCACCTCCACCTCCACGTGGTGCCGCGGTGGCACGGGGACACCAACTTCATGACGGCCGTCGCCGAGACGCGGGTGCTGCCGGAGTCGGTCGACGCCTCCCGCCGACGACTCCTCGCCCGGCTCGCGACGATCCCGGAGGCGGATTCCGGCGCGGCCGACGCCTAGCCTCAGGGCGATGGCCGACGATCGACGACCCGGTGACCCGGAACGGGACGAGCACCTCGACGAGCTCCCGGCCGATCTCGATGTCTCCCAGTTCGTCGGACCGACGGTGTTCCCGGACGTCGGTCGCCGGCGCATCGCAGGCTCGATCCACCTGATCCTCGCCGCCACCTGCCTCACCGCCGGGCTCCAGGGGGATCAGCGGGGCCTCATCGGTGCGGCGGTCCTGCTCGGCGTCATCGGCGCGTACCACTTCGTCGCCGGGTACCACCAGCGACTCGGTGAGACCGACGCGCTCGTCGCTGCGACCCGAGCCGTCGGGTTCCCGGTGGGCCACGCCTCCGCGCAGCTCGCGTGGCGGGGCCTGCGGTCGCGCCCGACCTGGCGCATCCTGCTCTACTCGGCGGACGAACCGCCGTCGATGCGTGGGCTCGTCGAGCTCGACGCGCTCGACGGCACGGTGCTCGGCGAGTACACCGAGGTGAACCCGGAGGACTGGTCGGAGTACGGCCTCACCGGCTGACCCACCGGATCCGATCAACGGCGGACCAACACGCGCGTCTCCGCCCCGATCCGCGTCCTGCGCCGGCCACCCGGTCGCTAACGTGCCGCCCGAGCCCCGGGAGATCCCCGGCGGCGCGCCCACGGAGCGAACGATGCGGTCCCGGAACCCGGTGCTGGCGGTCCTGACGCTGCTCGCCGCGACCGCCCTGCCGGTCGTCGGGGCACCGTCGGCGATCGCCGCGCCCGCCCCGGGCACCTTCACCGGGATCACCCCGGTCCGCATCCTCGACTCCCGGGCGCCCGGTCAGGGCCCCTGCATCGCCGGAGCGGCGCGCACCGTCACCGTGGCGCCGTCGGGCACGCCCACCGGCGTGCCGGCGGACGCGGCCGCCGTCGCCCTCAACGTCACCGTGGTGGATGCGACCGGCCCCGGGTACCTCACGGTCTTCCCGGCGGGGACGACCCGACCGGAGGCGTCCAGCCTCAACTTCGTGGCGGGCGCTGCGGTACCCAACAACGTGCAGGTGAAGGTCGGGTCGGCCGGAGGCATCTCGCTCTTCGCGAGCAACGGGTGCCCGCACGCCATCGTGGACGTCGTCGGGTGGTACGCGGCCGGCACGCCGGTCGCCGGCGGCTTCACCGGGGTGTCCCCGGGCCGACTCATCGACACGGCCCGGCCCGGCGCCGGCGGATGCATCGACGGGGTCCGCACCCTCGGCGTCGTCGGGTCCTTCGGCGTACCGACGAACGCAGCCGCCGTCGCGCTCAACGTCACCGTCGACAACTCGGTCGCCGGCGCGAACGGGTACCTGAGTGCGTACCCGGCCGGCGTCCCGCGGCCGACCGCGTCCACCCTCAACTACCGGCCCGGTGGGGTGGTGCCCAACGGCACCGTCGTGCGGGTCGGGACCGGGGGCGCGATCAGGCTCTTCACCTTCGGCGGCTGCGTCCGTGTCGTCGTGGACGTCGTCGGCTGGTACTCGGCGGGGGCACCGACCGCGAGCAACGGGTTCGCCGGACTCACGCCGTCCCGGGTGATCGACCGCACCACCCTCGAGGTCTGTCCAGACCGGGGGCGCACCCAGGTCGCGAGCTTCGAGGTCCCGATCGCCGCCGCCGTCGGCGCCGGCGTGCCGGTCGATGCTCCCGCGGTGGCGCTCAACGTCACGGTCGACGGTCCCGTGGGTCCCGGGTTCCTCACGATCCACCCGACCGGCTCGCCCCGTCCGACCGCCTCGAACCTCAACTACGCCGCGGGGTCCACGGTCGCCAACGGCGTGCTCACCAAGCTCGGCGCGGCGGGCAGCATCACCGTGTACTCGAACGCGGGCTGCCCCCGGATCATCGTCGACGTCGTCGGATCCTTCATCGCCGCGCACCAGCCGCCGCAGTCGCCGGCGACGCCGGTCTGGCCCAACGTCTCGGACCCCGCGGTGCTGAGGGTCGGCAGCGTCTACTACGTGTACGGATCCAACCTGCTCGTGCAGGGCACGCCGGTGCGGATCCCGGTGCGCGCGATCACCGATCCGTCCGCCCGGTACCCGCTCACCGGTGCGAACTCCTGGGATGCGGCGACGGGCGAGGCGCTCGCCGCCCGTCCGGCCTGGGCCGATCCGGGCTCCGCGGACTTCTGGGCGCCGACCGTCGGGCGCTTCGGTGCGAACTACGTGATGTTCTTCGCGGCGCGGCGCCCCGGGGTGCCGGCGCCGAACGACCAGTGCATCGCCCGGGCGGTGTCCTCGTCGCCCGCGGGCCCGTTCGTGCCCGACGCCGGAGCCTTCACCTGCGGCATCACGACCTCGACCTCACCCGCCGGCGGGGGCGCGCTCGATCCGGAGGTGTTCTCGACGCCCGGTGGCTCGAGGTACCTGCTCGCGGCCTTCTCCGACACGAACGAGCCGATCCGGGCGATCCCGCTCGACGCGGATGGCCGCGGGGCCGGTCCGCCGGTCGTGCTCGCCGGGCTCGAGTTCGGATGGGAACTGCCCTTCATCGAGAACCCGTCCATGGTCGCGACGCCCTCGGGCGACTACCTGCTCGCCTACTCGGCGGGGGACTGGCGGACCGGCGCCTACACGACAGGCACCGCGCGGTGCTCCTCACCGCTCGGACCCTGCACGAAGGCCCCGGCCCGGAGCCCGTGGTTGGTGGCGGGGTGGGATCGTTCCGGGGTCGGGGGCCTCAGCTTCTTCGCGAGACCCGACGGCACGGTGATGGCGGCCTACGCCTCATGGAACACCGACTGCGAGCGTCTGCTCTCGGCCACGGCCACCCCGCGCACCTGCCGCGACGACGCCGCCGGAGTGTTCCCATGGCGGCAGGGCTCGACCGCCACCGTCGACTTCGGGGTCCTGAGCCCGGCGCCGCTGCTGCGCTGAGCGGCCCGGGCGTCCGGGGTCGTCCCCGATCCCGGTGGTACCGTGCGGGGGTCCGCCACGCCGGTGCGCCCCTCGGGTCGCGGCGCCGGCACCGCCCACCAAGGAGCCGAGTTGCTCGACGGCCGCCTCCGCGTCTCCGTCAACCAGGGTCTCGCCCCGATCGGTCGGGGACTGCGCCGGATGGGGATCACCCCCGACATCCTCACCGCCTCGGGACTCGTCATCAGTGCGATCACCGCGTGGCTCATCGCGATCGGTGAGCTGCGATGGGCCGTGCTCGGGATCACGTTGAGCGGTCTCGTCGATCTCCTCGACGGTTCGGTCGCCCGCACGAGTGGCCTCGCCAGCCCGCGGGGGTCCTTCTTCGACTCGGTGGCCGACCGTGTCTCGGATGCACTCGTGCTCGGGGGCTGCGCGTGGTACCTCATGGCGGACGGCGGAACCCTCGCCATGCTTCCGTTCGCCGCGCTCGGCCTGTCGATGCTCATCTCCTACGAGCGGGCCAAGGCCGAGGCGCTCGGGTTCGAGGCCCGTGGCGGGCTCATGGAACGGGCCGAGCGGATGGTGCTGCTCGGTGTCGCCCTGTTCTTCCACCTGCTCGTCCCGGCGCTCTGGATCATGGTCGTGCTCACGTCCGGGACCGCCGTCCACCGGTTCGTGAAGGTGTGGCGTCAGGCCTCGGGCCCCGCGGTCGAACGACCGGCGCGGGTGCGGCACCGTCGAGCCTCCGACCCGGGTTCGCCGCGTCTCGCGGCCTGGTGGGGTACCCGGCGTCCCGGCGCCGCCACGACCGAGCGGCGCCGAACGGTCGCCCGGCGTTCGCGCCCCTGACGTGACCGACGAGCAGCGCGCCGCCCCGAGGGCCGGGGCGCGGGCGGCCTACCTCGCGTACCGCACCGGCGCGGTCCTCGCGAACCTCCTCCCGGCGCCGTTCGCCGAACCCACGGCAGGCGCGCTCGGTCGCACGCTGGCGCTGGCGATGCCGGCCCGGCGTCGCATCGTCGAACGCAACCTGCGGCGGGCCTCCGGATCGGAACTCGAGGGCGTGGCGCTGCAGCGCGCGGTGTCCGACGTGTTCGCATCGTACGCCCGCTACTGGCTCGAACTGTTCCGACTCCCGAACGAGGGGCGCGACGCCATCGACCGTCACTTCCGGGTCGAGGGGTACGAGCACCTCGAGGCGGCACTCGCCCTCGGGCGCGGCGTCATCCTGACGCTCCCGCACGTCGGCGGGTTCGAGTACGCCGCGGCCTGGATCGCCAACCGCGGCCATCCGCCGACGGTGGTGGTCGAGCCGGTCGAGCCCCCCGAACTCCTCGAGTGGTTCACCGCGGTGCGTTCCGCCCTCGGGATGGAGGTGGTCCCGCTGGGCCCGCGTGCGGCGACCCGCATGGTCGAGGCGCTCGGGGAGGGGCGCATCATCTGCCTGCTGGCCGATCGGGACATCAACGGCGACGGGGTCGAGGTCGACTTCTTCGGGGAGCGCACGACCATGCCGGGCGGTCCGGCCGTCCTCGGTCTGCGCACCGGTGCGCCGATCGTGCCGCTCGCGGTGTACTTCGAGGATCGGGGTTCCCACCTCGGCGTCATCCAGCCGCCGGTGCCCGCCGAGCGGCGCGGCCGGCTGCGCGAGGACGTGGGCCGCGTCACCCAGGACATCGCACACCGGTTCGAGGAGCTCATCCGGGCCCACCCCGAGCAGTGGCACGTGATGCAACCGAACTGGCCGAGTGACCGCGAGGGCCGGTGAGGGTCGCGCTCCTCTGCCCGTACTCGCTGTCGGTCCCCGGTGGCGTCCAGGGCCAGGTGCTCGGGCTCGCCCGATCCCTGCGCACCATCGGCGTGGACACCCGGGTCATCGGTCCGACCGACGGTCCGCCACCCGAACCGGGGGTCATCAGCGTCGGCCCGAGCGTGCGCATGGATGCCAACGGCTCGGTCGCGCCGATGAACGTCGGTCCGGTCGCCTCGGAGCGCACCCTCGAGGCGCTGCGCACCTTCGAACCCGACGTCCTGCACCTCCACGAGCCGTTCGTGCCCGGGCCCACCGCCGCCGCGCTCGTCGGATCGCGGGTGCCCAAGGTCGGCACGTTCCACGCCGCCGCCGAGGGGGACCACGCGGTGTACCGGCGCCTCCGCAAGGTCGCCCAGCGCGCGGCGCGGGAGCTCACCATCCGCACCGCGGTGTCGGCGGACGCCCGCGCCCTCGCCGAGCAGTTCCTCGGCGGCTCCTACATCGTGCTGCCCAACGGGGTGGACGTCGCCCGATTCGCCGACGCACCGCCGGCACCCTCGGACCGACCGGCGGTGGTGTTCGTCGGCCGCCACGAACCCCGCAAGGGCCTCGGGGTCCTCCTCGACGCGTGGGCCGAACTCGACCGCGACGCCGTGCTCTGGGTCGTGAGCGACGGTCCCCAGACCGAGGAGCTGCGGGCCCGTGGTGTGGCGGGGGTCGAGTGGCTCGGGCGGATCACCGACGCCGAACTGGCGAGCCGCCTCCGCGGGGCCACGGCGTTCTGCGCGCCCTCGCTCGGGCAGGAGTCCTTCGGCGTCGTCCTGCTCGAGGCGATGGCGGCGCGGGCGGTCGTCGTGGCCTCGGCGATCCCCGGGTACGGCAACGTGGCGAGCGACGGCGTGGACGCCCTGATGCCGCCGCCCGGCGACGCGGGCGCGCTGCGCGACGCGTTGCGACGCGTGCTCGACGACGCGCCGTTGCGCGCGTCGCTCGTGGCCGCCGGTGCCGGTCGCGCCGCCGAGTTCTCGCTGGAGCGCCTCGCCGAGCGGTTCATCGACGTCTACGAGACCGCGATCGCGCTCGGTCCGTGAGCGAGGTCCACGCCCTCGCGGTGGAGGTCGCCGCCGCGGTCACCCGCGCGGTGCGACCCCTCCTCGGTACGCCGGCGGCGCGCCGGCCGGTCGGCTGGGCGCCGGGTGGCGACGCCACGCTCGGCATCGACGAGGCGGCCGAGGCCGAGGTCGAGCGGGTCCTCGCCGCCGCCGGTGACATCGCCATGTACTCCGAGGACCGCGGGTTCGTGGCGTTCGGTCGACCTCGGGCCACGCTCGTCATCGATCCGGTGGACGGGACCCGTCCGGCCGCCGCCGGGCTCGAGGCCGCGTGCGTCTCGGTCGCCGTGGTCCCGCCCCGGGAGGACGCCACCCTCGGCGAGGTCGAGTTCGGCGTGGTCCAGGAGCTGCGCTCCGCCACGTGCTTCACCGCGGCGCGCGGGGGCGGCGTGCGGGTCGTGACCGCGACCGGGGAGGCCGTCCCGATCCGACCGTCGGCGACGACCGACCTCGCCTCGATGTACTGGGCTGGCGGCGTGCGCGGTCGGCCCTGCGTCCCGGTGGCGATCGTCCTCGAGCGGCTCATCGACGACGGGGCCATGCACGGCGGCTACTTCGATCTCGGATCGGCCGCCTTCGACCTCACCCGCATCGTCACCGGCCAACTCGACGCCTACGTCGACGTCGGCCGCCGCATCGTGGACGAACTCCCGGCGACCGAGGCGGCCTTCCTGCGGGTGGGGATGGGGAGCATCTGCACGAACTTCCCGTACGACGTCGCTGCGGCGGCGCTCATCGTGGAGGAGGCCGGTGGGGTGGTGACCCACGCCGACGGCCGATCGCTGGCGGGCCACCCGGCCATCGGCTCCGGTCGGGACGAGGGACTCGCGGTCCTCGGTGCCGCCTCGGAGGCGCTGCACCGGGCCATCCTCACCGAGGTGGACCGAGGGATGATCCGTCTGGCCGCAGCGGACCTGCGAGACTGACCGACCGACCGCGCCCGCCCCTGCGGCGCCCATCGACTCGACGAGGTACCCATGCTCACCGACCAGGCCCGCGAGATCCTCGCCGACCGCACCATCATCCACGTCGCCGGTGTGGACACCGACGGCCGGCCCCACAACAGCGCGGTCTGGGCCGACGTCGACCCGGAGGGTCGCATCGTGTTCAACACCGCCGAGGGACGCATCAAGGATCGGTACCTGCGCGTCGGCGCTCCGGTCTGCATCTCGGCGACGCGGATCGGCAACGACTACGAGGCCATCACCGTGCGCGGAACCGTGGTCGAACGCACCACCGAGGGCGCGGACGCGATGATCGACGCACTCGCCAAGAAGTACCTCGACGCCGACTCGTACCCGCTGCGCCGCGAGGGCGAGGTCCGGGTCACGATCCGGGTGGAGGTGCCGTGACCGCCGCGTGGGCCGAGGGCGACCGATGACCGCAGCGATCGTCCTGGCGGTGGTGGTGGCGATCCTCGTGATTGCCGTGGTCGCCACCTACAACGGCCTCGTCCGCACCCGGAACCGGATCGACAACGCGCAGGCCCAGATCGAGGTGCAGCTCGACCGCCGCCACGATCTGATCCCGAACCTCGTCGAGACGGTCAAGGGTTACGCGGCCCACGAGCGCCAGACGCTCGAGGCGGTCACCGCCGCCCGGACCCATGCGATCGACGCGGCCTCCGGTTCGCTCACCGATCAGGCCCAGGCCGAGAACGTCCTGTCGGGCGCGCTCAAGAGCCTGTTCGCGGTGGCGGAGGCGTATCCGGACCTCAAGGCGAACGCGAACTTCCTCGCGCTGACGGAGGAGTTGACCTCGACCGAGGACCGCATCGCTTACGCCCGGCAGTTCTTCAACGATGCGGTGCTCTCCTACAACACGCGGATCCAGTCCTTCCCCGCGAACCTGCTCGCCGGGATGTTCGGATTCCGGGCCCGGGAGTACTTCGACGGCGATCCCGGGAACGACGAACCCGTCGACGTGAGGTTCTGAGCCCGTGTTCGATCAGATCTCGGCCAACAAGCGGCGCACCTGGTTGCTCCTCATCGGGTTCGGGGTGCTCATCGCGCTCGTCACCGCCGCAGTGGCGTTCCTGTTCGGTCTCGGGACCTGGGGATTCGCGATCGCCGTCCTGTTCGCGATCGCCACGTCCTGGACCTCCTACTGGTGCAGCGACCGACTCGCGTTGGCCGCGGCGCGGGCCCGTCCGGCCGACGGTCCCGAGTACGCCCGGTACCACAACCTCGTCGAGGGGCTGTGCATCGCCGCGGGCATCCCGAAGCCCCGGCTCTACGTGGTGGACGACGCCGCGCCCAACGCGTTCGCGACCGGCCGGAACCCGGAGCACGCGGCGGTCGCGGTCACGACCGGGCTGCTCGGCCTCCTGGACCGGGTCGAGCTCGAGGGGGTGCTCGCCCACGAGCTGAGCCACGTGAAGAACTACGACATGCTCGTCGGCACCATCGCGGTCACCGCGGTCGGCGCGCTCGCGCTCCTCAGCGACATCGGCCTGCGCGTCATGCTCTGGGGCGGCGAGCGCGACGACGACTCGTCGAACAACCCCCTCGCCGGGCTCATCGCCATCGCCGCGATCGTGCTCATCGCCCTGGCGCCGCTCGCCGCCCGCCTCATGCAGTTCGCGATGAGCCGGCGTCGTGAGTTCCTCGCCGACGCGAGCGGCGTGGCGCTCACGCGGTACCCGCCCGGCCTCGCCTCCGCGCTCGAGAAGCTGCGCGACAACGGCACCATCGTGGCCGCGGGCAGCCGGGCCATGGCCCAACTCTGGATCGAATCACCGCTCGACTACCCGGCAGACAAGGAAGGGAACAGGCGCTCGTGGCTCAATCGCGCGTTCGACACACACCCACCGATCGAGGAGCGCATCGAGGTGCTGCGGGCCATGTGACCCGGGCCGTCGCCGGCGCGACCGTCGCCGTCGCTTGCGGCGCGCTCGTCCTCGCGGCCTGTGGTGGGGGGGGCTCGGCCGACCCCACGACCACGTCGAAGGCTCGGGTCACGACGACCACCACCAAGGCGCCGCCCGTCGCGCCGCTCACCGGCCTGCCCGATCCCTCGGGTGCGTCCCGGGGCCGGGCCGCGCTCAGCGTGAAGATCGAGAACACCCCGGAGTCCCGGCCCCAGACCGGCCTCGACCAGGCCGACGTCGTGTGGGAGGAGGTCGTGGAGGGCCAGATCACCCGGTTCCTCGCGATGTTCAACTCGCAGTCGCCCGCCACCCTCGGCCCGATCCGCTCGGTGCGGCTCACGGATCCCAACATCGTCTGGCCGGTCGGCGGCATCTTCGCCTTCTCCGGTGGCGCGCGCTACGCCCTCGATGGGATCGCCAAGGCGCCGGTCGTGCTCGTGGACGAGTCGCGCGCCGGCGCCGCCATGTACCGGGAGCGCAGCCGTCGCGCGCCGCACAACCTCTACGGCCGAGGCGACGCGCTGTTCCAGAAGGGCGGTACACCCGTCCCGCCGCCCGCGTTGTTCACCTACACCACCAAGCGCGGTGCCTCGAAGGCGCCCGGCGCCCAGGCGGCAGTGTCGGCCCGCGTCGGCTTCAACGGGTCGTACGCGGTGGACTGGACGTGGGACGCCACGCGTCGGGTCTGGCTGCGGAGCACCTCCGGTCGCCCGTTCACCGTGGCATCGGGCGCACAGGTCAGCGCGACGAACGTGGTCATCATGGCGATCACCTACCGCGGTGGCGCGGGTGCGATGCAGGCCGAGGGCATCATGACCGGCGAGGGTCGGGCGATCGTGCTCACTGACGGGCTCGCGATCGAGGGCCGCTGGATCCGTCCCAACCAGTCCACCCCGGCTCGGTTCGTGGACGGGGCGGGGCGGACCGTCGCGCTGACCCCGGGCAACACCTGGGTCGAACTCCCCGACGTGTCGTACCCGCTCTCGGTGACCCCCGCTCCGGTCCCGACCTCCACGACGACCCCCTGACGAACCGTCGGTGACCGGGGTCACCCGGCCCCGGCGATCTGAGGGGTCAGGGCGGCGGCCGGTAGCATCGGGTCCCATGACCGACGAACGAGCAACCGGTACCGCCCGAGTCAAGCGTGGTCTCGCCGAGATGCTGCGCGGCGGCGTCATCATGGACGTGGTCGACGCGGCGCAGGCGAGGATCGCCGAGGACGCCGGGGCCTGTGCCGTCATGGCGCTCGAGCGGGTCCCCGCGGACATCCGTCGGGACGGCGGGGTCGCC
>JBJTOY010000004.1:0-3448 GCA_046074845.1 Actinomycetes bacterium
CCTGCCGGGGCTCACGCTCGGCATCGAGGGACTCCTCGGGATCTGAGCGTCCCGACGCGCCGCACCGCCATGTCGAACGAGGCGACCACCCGCGAGCGGATCCTCGAGGCCTGCTACGCGTGCATCGCCCGCCACGGCATCGCGCGCACCACGGTCGAGGACGTCGCACGCGAGGCGGGCCTCTCCCGCGCCACCGTCTACCGGGTGTTCCCAGGCGGTCGTGACGACCTCGTGCGCGAGACCGTCGTGTGGGAGATGGGCCGGTTCTTCGGGCGCCTCGCCGAGGCGGTGGCCGGCGCACCCGACTTCGCGACCCTCATCGAGACCGGCCTGCGCTTCGCCCGGGCCGCGATCCTCGAGCACGCGGTCCTCCAGACCGTCCTCGTCACCGAACCCGAGGTGCTCCTGCCGCTCATGACGGTCGAGACCGAGCGCCCCCTCCGGTTCGTCGTCGGGTACCTCGAGCCGTTCCTCGAGCGGGAGGAGCGGGCCGGCCGCCTGCGGCCCGGGGTCGGGGTTCCCGACGCCGCCGAGTACACGGGTCGGCTCCTGCTCTCGCTCATCGGCTCGCCCGGCCGCTGGGACCTCACCGACCCGGCCGAGGTCCGCCTCCTCGTGCGCGAGCAGCTCCTGGCGCCCGTGCTCACCGCAGAGGCGCTCGCCGCCTCCTGACGGGCCCCGGCCTGTGACGGGAGTCACCGGATCCCGACATTGACGGTGAGACAGATCGGGTCTTACTGTCTCACCCGATGGTCACGGTCCCCGCCGCCCCGAGCACCGAGCAGCGTCTCCTCGACGCGACCCTCGCCTGCCTCGCCCGGCACGGCATCGCCAAGACCACCCTCGACGACGTCGCCCGTGAGGCCGGCGTCTCCCGGGCCACGCTGTACCGATACTTCCCGGGCAAGCAGGCCCTCCTCGCCGCGGCGGTCGCGACCGAGGCGGCCCGCATGGTGGCCGCGATCGACGCGGCCGGCGCTGCGACCACCGACCTCGAGGACGCCGTCGTCGCCATGATGCGCACCGCGGCGTACGAGCTGTCGCACCAGGCCGCCCTGCAGTTCGCGCTGGCGCACGAGCCCGAGCAGGTGTTGCCGTACCTCGCGTTCGCCGGCGGCGACGCGTTCCTCGCCGCCGCCTCCTCGGCGTTCGCGCCGAGCCTCGCCCGCTTCCTGCCCGCCGAGCGCGTCCCCCGTGCCGCCGAGTGGTGCGCCCGCATGGTGCTCACCGTGCTCGAGCCCCGCGAGCAGGCCCTCATCGCCGACGACGCCGTCGTCCGCGACATGGTCCGGGAGTTCGTCATCCCGGGCCTCGTCCCCGAATCCCTCCGTACCGTCCAGAGCAAGGGGTAACCGATGACCACCAACTACGACATGCTGGGTCGCGACGAGATCAACGACCTCGAGGCGATCCTGTCCATCTCGAACAGCGACGTCGAGGAGATCCAGCACACGGTCCGGGCCCACGCCGACGCCCTCTTCACCTGGGACTACGAGCGTTCGAAGCCGGCCCTCGTGAAGCTCTACGAGAAGGCCAAGACCTCGCAGTGGAACGGCGAGACCGACCTCGACTGGTCGATCGAGGTCGACCAGGAGGCGGTCGTGCGGGCCAACCAGGCCAACATGCAGTCCGCCTTCGGTGAGCTCGACCTCAAGGGCACGCCCTTCGAGTCCTGGGGCGAGGACGAGTGGGTGCGCCTCGGCGTCGAGTCACAGAACTGGTCGCTCTCCCAGTTCATGCACGGCGAGCAGGGTGCGCTCATCTGCACTGCCCAGATCGTCGAGACCGTGCCGTGGATCGACGCCAAGTACTACGCGGCGACCCAGGTGATGGACGAGGCCCGCCACGTGGAGGTCTTCGCGAAGTACCTCGACACCAAGCTCTCCGGCCACTACCCGGTGAACGCCCACCTGCGGATGCTGCTCGACGACATCATCGCCGACGACCGCTGGGACATGACCTACCTCGGCATGCAGATCATGGTCGAAGGCCTCGCGCTGGCCGCGTTCGGCTTCATGCAGCAGATGACGACCGAGCCGCTGCTCAAGAAGCTGCTCCGCTACGTCATGTCGGATGAGGCCCGCCACGTGGCCTTCGGCGTGCTGTCGCTGCAGGACTTCTACACGGAGTTGAACTCGGCCGAGATCCGGGAGCGTCAGGAGTTCGCCTACGAGGCCGCGGTGCGCATGCGCGACCGGTTCCTCCAGCAGGAGGTCTGGGAGCGGATGGGTGTCGACGTCAAGGAGGCGCTCTCGCTCGTCCTCGCCGACCCGACCCGCACCGTGTTCCAGGGCATGCTCTTCTCGAAGATCGTGCCGAACTGCAAGAAGCTCGGCCTGCTCGACGCGGGCGACGGCTGGCTGCGGACCAAGTTCACCGAGCTCGGCGTGATCCAGTTCGAGGACTGGGTCGACACCGGCGAGGAGTACGCGATGCTCGACGAGGTCTCCAAGGACCGCACCGCCTGAGCGATCCGTCAACCGGTTCCACGCGATGGCCGCCCTCCGGGGCGGCCATCGTCGTTTCCGGATGCGGCTACCCTCACCGCGATGACGCCCCCCACCCGCATCGTCTTCCTCGGCGGCCTCGGCGAGATCGGGCGCAACTGCATGTTCCTCGAGGTTGAGGGACGCATCCTCCTCATCGACTGCGGGCTCATGTTCCCCGAGGTCGACATGCCGGGCGTCGACCTCGTGCTCCCGGACTTCACGTACCTGCGCGAGCACGCCGACGCGATCGAGGGCGTCGTGCTCACCCATGCCCACGAGGATCACGCGGGCGCGCTGTCGTTCCTGCTCCGTGACGCGTCGTTCCCGATCTACGCCGCACCGCTGTCGCTGGGCATGGCCGCGAACCGCATCCGCGAGTCGGGGCTCATCGACCGCACGGAACTCATCCCCGTGGCCGACGGTGAGCGACGCGCCATCGGGCCCTTCGACGTCGAGTTCGTGCCTGTCACCCACTCGGTGCCGCACGCCTTCGCCGCCGCGTACCACACGCCCGCAGGCACCATCCTGCACACCGGCGACTTCAAGCTCGATCTCTCGCCCATCGACGGTCGGCGCACCGACCTCGCGCTCCTCGGCGAGATCGCCCGGCGCCCGGGCGGGGTGCGCCTGCTCATGTCCGACTCGACGAACGCCGAGCGGCCCGGCTCGACCCCCTCGGAGTCGATCGTCGGTGCCCGCATGCGCTCGTTGTTCCGCGAGCGCGAGGGCAAGCGGGTCATCGTCGCCTCCTTCGCGTCGCACCTCCACCGGGTCCAGCAGGTGGCCGAGGCGGCGCTGGCCGCTGGTCGGTCGCTGGCCTTCGTCGGCCGCTCGATGGTCAACAACGTCGCGCTCGCCCGCGAGATGGGTCTGCTCGACCTGCCGGTGAACCGGATCATCGACCTCGAGGAGGTCGAGCGGTACGCACCGGGGGACGTCTGCATCATCTGCACCGGGTC
>JBJTOY010000005.1:0-12235 GCA_046074845.1 Actinomycetes bacterium
CTCCTGACCCGGTGTCGGACGCCGCGCTCACCCTCCTGAAGTTCGCGTTCCTCGCGCTGCTCTTCGTCTTCCTGTCGCGGGTCGTGCTCGTGGTCGTGCGGGAGATGCGGGCGAGCCGGCCCCTCGCCGCGCGTCCCGACGAGGGTCGCCGTCGCAGCGGCTCGACACGCCGGGACCGGCCGTGGACGGCAGTGATCGTCGCGCCGGCGGAGAGCGCGGGCCGCGAGTTCGTGCTCGCCCCCGAGAACACCATCGGCCGCGCCGCCGGTTGCACCATCGCGCTCGACGACACCTTCGTGTCGAGCATCCACGCGCGCGTCTTCATCGCCGACGGCATCCCGAACGCCGAGGACAGCGGATCGACGAACGGCACCCGCGTGAACTATGCGCCGATCACCGGCACCCAGCGCCTCGCGCGCGGCGACCGCATCGGCGTAGGGGACACCGTGCTCGAGGTCCGCCGGTGATGCTCGTCGCGGCCGCCGCGACCGACGTCGTTCGCGTCCTCGAGGGCAACGAGGACGCCTTCCTGCACGACGACCGCCTCGGCGTGTTCGCGGTGGCCGATGGCATGGGCGGTCACCAGGCCGGCGAGGTCGCCAGCGCCACGGCGATCGAGGCACTCCGGGCCGCCATCGCCGCCGGCGCGTCCGTCACCGACGCGGTCACGCAGGCGAACGCCGCAGTGGTCGACAAGGCCCGCGCCGACTCCGGGATGCTCGGCATGGGGACGACCATGACCGCGGCCATCGAGGTGGTCGGGGGCCTGCGCATCGGCCACGTCGGCGACTCGCGGGCCTACGTGCTGCGCGACGGCATCCTCGCCCGAGTCACCGACGACCACTCGCTGGTCGAGGAGCTCGTGCGCGAGGGGCGCATCACGCTCGAGCAGGCCGCGGTGCACCCGCAGCGCAACGTCGTGACCCGCGCGCTCGGCATCGAGGACGAGGTCGAGGTCGACGACGTCGCCGTCGAGCTCACCGGCGGCGACCGGGTGCTGCTGTGCTCGGACGGGCTCTCCGGCATGCTGCGCGACGCCGACATCAGTGCGGTGCTGCGCCGGGAATCCGACCCGGAGGTGTGCGCACGGGCCCTCATCGACGCGGCGAACGAGGCCGGCGGTGAGGACAACATCACCGTCCTCATCATCGACGTGATCGGCGAGGAGGGCGACCTGCCCCCCGCCCCGCTCCCCGCGATCGGCATCGGCACGACGGCGGTGCGCGCAGCCGCCGCCCGCGACGCCACAACCCCGAGGCCCACCACCGATACGGCCCCGACGACCGGCGGGCCCACACGCGCACGTCGCACGAGCGTCGCCCGGATCGCCTGGGCGATCCTGCCGGTGGTGCTCGTGCTCGGCGGCACGTTCCTCGCGCTGAACTGGTACGCGCGCAGCCAGTACTACGTCGGCTTCGACGGGAAGCAGGTCGCCGTGTACCGCGGGGTGCCCGGCGGGTTCCTGCTCTGGGACCCGGAGGTGGTCTGGACGTCCGAGGTCATCGAGCGCGGGGACCTCGACGAGAGCCAGCGACTCGTCGTCACCCGCGAGGAGACCTTCGGATCCCTCGCCGAGGCGCGCGCCGTGGTCGATCGACTCGAGGACCGCGTGTTCCCGCCGACCACGAGCACGACCGTCGGCCCGAGCGGGGTGACCGGCCCGAGCGGGACCAGCGGGGCGACCGGGGTGAGCGGCGTGAGCGGCCCGGCCGGCGTGCTCACGACGAGGCCGTGATGAGCGGCCCGGAGCGCACCCTCATCGCCACCCGGCGCCGCACGGCCGAACTCGGTCTCGGGGTCGTGGCGATCCTCATCACGATCGCCGGCTACCTGCTGCTCTCGCTCTCGAAGGCCCCGGCCCTCCCGGCCGACTTCTGGGGGTTCCTCGCGTTCGTCGTCGGCCTGTTCTTCGTCGCGCACGTGGCGATCCGCCGGTTCGCGCCGAGCGCGGATCCCACGCTCCTGCCGCTCGCCACCCTCCTCAACGGCATCGGGTTCACGATGATCTCCCGCCTCGATCTCGCCGCCGGTCCGGGCTCGGTCTACGCGCGCACCCAGGCGGTGTGGATCGCGATCGGCATCGGTGTGTTCGTGGTGGCGATCGCCGCAATCCGCCCGATCGACACGCTGCGCCGGTACCGCTCCATCTTCCTCGTGCTCGGCGTGGGGGCGCTGCTGCTCCCGCTCATTCCCGGCCTCGGGTACACCGCGAACGGCGCGCGACTCTGGATCCGCCTCGGCCCGCTCAACTTCCAACCCGGCGAGGCGGCCAAGGTGCTGCTCGTCATCTTCTTCGCCGCGTACCTCGCGGACAACCGCGACCTGCTGCGCAGCGGCACCCGGCGCATCGGACGCCTCTACGTCCCCGCGCCGCGCCACTTCGGTCCGTTGCTGCTGCCGTGGGCGACCGCGGTGCTCATCATGGTGCAGCAGAAGGACCTCGGTTCCTCGCTGCTGTTCTTCACCGTGTTCGTGGCGATGCTCTACATGGCGACCGAGCGCAGCGCGTACGTGATCGTGGGCGTGGCGGCGTTCAGCCTCGCAGCGGTGATCGCGTACAACTCGTTCTCGCACGTCCAGTTGCGGGTCGACACGTGGCTCGACCCGTGGCCGACTGCGCAGAGCAACGGTTTCCAGCTGGTGCAGAGCCTGTTCGCCCTCGGGTCCGGCGGGATCTCGGGCACCGGCCTCGGACTCGGCCGACCCGACCTCATCCCGAACGCCGCCACCGACTTCGTGTTCGCGGCGATCGGCGAGGAACTCGGGCTCTACGGCACGGTGGGGATCATCATCACGTTCCTGCTGTTCGTCGGCACGGGCTTCAAGATCGCGGTGCAGGCGGCGCGGCCGTTCCCGAAGCTGCTCGCCGCCGGCCTCACCACGATCGTCGGGATCCAGACCTTCGTGATCATCGGCGGAGTCATCCGGGTGATCCCGCTCACCGGTGTGACCCTGCCGTTCGTCTCCTACGGGGGGTCCTCGCTCATCGCGAACTTCGTCCTGCTCGCGATCCTCCTGCGGATCTCGGACGAGACCGCGATCGACGCCCAGGCCGAGGCGGAGGCCGAGGTACGCCTCGAGGCCGCCGGGACGCGCTCGTGAACCACGCGGTGCGCCGGGCGGGCTACGTGGTGGTGGCCCTCCTGCTCATCCTCGTCGGGCAACTCACCTATCTGCAGGTGTTCGACGCGAAGAAGCTCGCGGACGACCCGCGCAACTCCCGCGGCTACCTGCGGTCGTTCAACCGCCCGCGGGGCGAGATCGTGAGCGCCGACGGCGAGATCCTCGCCCGCTCCACCCGGGTCGACGACGAGTACGGCTGGCAGCGCACCTACCCGTACGAGGACCTGTTCGCCCAGACCGTCGGGTACCAGTCGGTGGTCGTGGGCAGCGTCGGCATCGAGAAGGTCTACGACGGCCAACTCAGCGGCCGCGACCTGCCGGTGGAGCCCAAGGACCTGCCCTCGATCCTCTCGGCCCGACCCCGGGTCGGGACCGTGGTGCTCCACCTGAACGCGCAGGCCCAGGCCGCGGCGCGCGACGCGCTCGGCGGGCAGCGGGGTTCGGTGACGGTGCTGAACCCGCGCACCGGCGCGGTCGTCGCGATGTACTCGAACCCGAGCTTCGACCCGCAGCCGCTCGCGGGTCACGACACCCGCGCGGTACAGACCTACTACGACAGACTCACGAGCGATCCGACGAACCCGGCCCTGCCGCGCGCGTACCGCGAGATCTACCCGCCGGGTTCGACCTTCAAGGTCGTCACGACGACCGGCGCGCTCGACACCGGGGTGGCCACGCCCGAGTCGCGCTACCCGGCGAACGCCTCCTACACCCCGCCCCAGTCCGACCGGCCGATCAACAACTTCGGCGGTCGGCAGTGCGGCGGCACCCTCGAGGACGCCTTCCGGCAGTCCTGCAACGCGGTCTTCGCGCAGCTCGGGGTCGAGATGGGCGAGCGCTTCGTGCCGGCCATCGACGCGTTCGGACTCAACGAGGCCCCGAGCCTCGACCTCTCCCCCGGCGCCGAGGCGAGCATCGGCCTCCAGCCCGGCTCCTTCGCCCTCAACAAGCCCTCGTTCGCCCTCGCCGGCATCGGCCAGGGCGAGATCGCGACAACCCCGCTCCAGATGGCCCTCGTCGCCGCGGCGATCGCGAACGGCGGGGTGGCGATGGAGCCGCACGTGGCGGCCCGCACCGACGACCGGGCGGGGCGCACCGTCGAACGGGTGGTGCCGCGCCGCTGGAAGCGGGCGACCTCGGCGGCCACCGCCGCGACCCTCACCGAGTTCATGATCGCCGTCGTCGCCAACGGCACCGGCACCGCGGCCCGCATCCCGGGGGTGACGGTGGCGGGCAAGACCGGGACCGCTCAGGCCCCGGGCGGACCGCCGCACGCATGGTTCATCGCGTTCGCACCCGCGGAGGCCCCGCGCTACGCCATCTCGGTGATCGTGGAGCGCGGAGGCTCGGCCGGCGACGAGGCGACCGGCGGACGCATCGCCGCGCCGGTCGCCGCGAAGGTGCTGCGCACCCTCCTGCAGGTGCCGTGACCGACCACGCCGCGCCCCGAGCGCGGCGGTAGGTTGGGGCCAGCCATGGCAGCCGAACCCCGGGTCCTCGCGGACCGTTACGAACTCGTCGAACTGCTCGCCCGGGGCGGCATGTCGGAGGTGTTCCTCGCCCAGGACCGCCGGCTGTCCCGCCCGGTGGCGGTGAAGGTGCTCGCCCCCGAACTGTCCCGGGACCCGACCTTCGTCGAACGGTTCCGCCACGAGGCCCAGGCCGCGGCCAACCTCAACCACCCGAACATCGTCTCGGTCTACGACTGGGGCCAGGACGGCGACACCTCGTTCATCGTCATGGAGTACATCGACGGTCGATCGGTGCGCGACCTCATCACCGCACGCGGACGCCTCGACGACACCCAGGTGGCGGGCATCGGCGGGGAGATCGCCGCGGCGCTGTCCTCGGCGCACGCGGCCGGGGTGATCCACCGCGACGTGAAGCCGGCGAACGTGCTCATCTCCTCGCAGGGCCAGGTCAAGGTCACCGACTTCGGCATCGCGCTCTCCGGCAACTCGCCGAACGAACTCACGCAGGCCGGTTCGGTGATGGGCACGGCCACCTACTTCTCACCCGAGCAGGCCCAGGGTCTCGAGGTGGACGCGCGCTCGGACCTGTACTCGCTCGGCATCGTGCTCTACGAGATGTCGACCGGCACCCCGCCGTTTTCGGGTGACAACGCGGTCGCCGTCGCGTACCAGCAGGTGCAGGAGCAGGTGCCGCCGCCCTCGACCCGCAACCCCGCCATCGCTCCGGCCCTCGAGGGGATCATCCTCACCGCGCTGGCCAAGGACGCGAACGCCCGCTACCAGACCGCCGACGACATGCGGGCCGACCTGCTGCGTTTCCGCCGCGGCGAGCAGGTGCTCGGCGGACCTCAGGTCGCCCGGGTCGTGGAGATGCCCACCGCGGCGGTACCCGGGGTGGTCGCAGGCGCCGGAGCGACCACGGCGACCTCCGCGGTCGTGCGCCAGGCCCCGCGGGGCCGCAACAAGGGTGTGGTGGCCACGGTCGCCGTGCTCATCGGCGTGCTCATCCTCGTGGTGGCGGGCCTGCTCGCGGCCCGGTTCACGAACGACGCGTCGCGCAACGAGGTCGACGTGCCGAGCGTGATCGGCATCCAGGAGCAACCCGCCACGCTCACCCTGCAGCAGCGCGGGTTCAAGGTCCGGGTCGACCGCCTGCCGAGCACGCGGCCCGAGGGCGAGGTGTTCGGGCAGGACCCGCAACCCGGGACCCGCATCAACGAGGGCGAGACCGTGCTGCTGCGCGTGAGCGCCGGCGAGGGTTCGGTGCGGATCCCGGCCGTCGAGGGCAAGGTGGCCGAGGACGCGCGCCTCGACCTCGAGGCCGCGGGTTTCGCCGTGACCACCGAGGAGGAGACGAGCGAGACGATCGAGGAGGGCACCGCGATCCGCACCGACCCGCCCTCGGGTCGCAACGTGCCGGTCGACACCCCGATCAGGCTCTTCGTGTCGACGGGCAAGCCGAAGGTCACCGTGCCGGAGGTCGCGAACCTCACGCTCAACGACGCGCTCGTCCGGCTGCAGGGCGCGGGCCTCACCCCGCAGACCTCACGCGAGCCCTCGGCCACCGTGCCGATCGACTCGGTCATCTCGAGCGATCCGCCGGGCGGGGCGACCGTGCCGAAGGGTTCGGTGGTCAAGCTCGTGATCTCCTCGGGTCCGGCCCCCACGCCGATCCCGAACGTCGTCGGCCAGACGCCGACTGCGGCCACGACCACGCTCGAGGCGGCCGGCTTCAACGTGCTCGTGCAGAACGTCGCGTCCCTCGACGCCCAGGCGGGCAAGGTGGTGAGCCAGACCCCGGGGGCGGGCACGACCGCGGCCACCGGCACGACCGTGACGATCCAGATCGGCACGGGCGGCGTCACCACGACGAGCTCGAGCACCACCTGAGCGCGACCGTGACCGGTCTCGCCGACTGGTACGCGGCCCACGGCCGCCACGACCTGCCCTGGCGTGCGACCCGCGACCCGTGGGCGATCCTCGTGAGCGAGGTCATGCTCCAGCAGACCCAGGTCGCCCGCGTCCTCGACGCGTGGCCCGCGTTCATGGCCGAGTTCCCCGACCCGGCCACGATGGCTGCCGCCTCCCCCGGTGCAGTGATCGCGGCGTGGGGTCGCCTCGGCTACCCGCGCCGGGCCCGTCGACTCCACGACGCGGCGGTCGTGATCACGCGCGACGGATGGCCCGAGGATCTGCGCGCCCTGCCCGGCGTCGGCGCGTACACCGCGGGCGCGATCCTCGATCAGGTCCACGACGAGGATGTCCCCGCGATCGACGTGAACGTGCGCCGGGTGCTCGAACGTCGGGCCGGACGGCTGCTCACCCCGAAGGAGGCCGACGCCGCGTACCGGCGGACCGGTCGTCCCTTGCGCGGCCGAGACCGGTTCCTCGCGATCATGGATCTCGGCGCCGCGCTGTGTCGTGCCCGCGACCCGCGCTGTGCGGCGTGTCCGCTGCGGCGCGGGTGTGCGACACGCGGGCCGCTCGCCGGTGAGGTGCGCACGAAGCAGGCCCCGTTCGAGGGCTCGTTCCGGCAGCGACGCGGTCGGGTGATGGCCCGCCTGCGCGAGGCGGACGCCGTGGCGGTGCGCGACCTCGATGCGGAGGCGCTCGAGAGCCTCGTGGCCGACGGACTCGCGACCGTGTCGCGGGGCCGTGCGTCGTTGCCCTGATCGGGATCAGGCGGTGGCGCGGTCCAGGAAGTTCCGGATGAGCCGGTGGCCGCCCTCGGTGAGGATCGACTCGGGGTGGAACTGCACGCCCTCCACCGGCAACTCCCGGTGGCGCAGGCCCATGACGGTGCCGTCGGCGACCTCGGCGGTGATCTCGAGGCAGTCCGGCACCGAGTCGCGCCGCACGACGAGCGAGTGGTACCGGGTGGCGGTGAGCGGGGAGGGCAGACCGGCGAACACACCGAGCCCCTCGTGGAGGATCTCGGAGGTCTTGCCGTGCATCACCTCGTCGGCCCGGACGACCTCGCCGCCGTAGAGGCGTCCGATGCACTGGTGCCCGAGGCACACCCCGAGCACCGGGACGCCGTTCGCCCCGAAGTGCAGGATCGCGTCGTTCGAGAGGCCGGCGTCCTCGGGTCGGCCCGGACCGGGCGAGACGAGCACCGCATCCGGCTCGAGTCCGACCATCGCCTCGAGGGTGATCGCGTCGTGGCGGTGCACGACGGGCTCGGCACCGAGCTCCCCGAGGTACTGCACGAGGTTGTAGACGAAGGAGTCGTAGTTGTCGATGACGAGCACGCGGGCACCCACGACGGCCACGGTACCCGGCCCTCGCGCGGCGCCCCGGCGGGTAACGTCTCGCCCGTGGCGAAGAAGCAGCCGAAGGGCCGAACCACCGAACGACCGTCCAAGGGCGCGGGCCGGACCAAGGCCCGCACGACCCAGCCCTCCGGTCGTTACACCCCGCCGACACCGAAGACGGTCAAGCGGAGCCCGCTCTGGCTGCCGGTGCTCATGTTCGCCCTGCTCGGCTGCGGCCTGGCCGTCATCGTCGGCAACTACCTCGGCCTCCTGCCCGGCGAGCAGCAGAACCGCTACCTACTCATCGGCCTCGTGGAGATCGCAGCGGGCTTCATCGTCGCCACCCAGTACCACTGAGGCCGCCCGGGCCGCCGCCGGCCTGACCATCCCGGGTTATCCACAGCGTTGTCCCCCGCCTGTGGGGAACGACAGCGGTGTCATTCGCCCACCCTCGCGGAGTTCGGCTCACGCTGGGTGCTCAGGCCTGATCGGTGACGAGGACCATGTCCTCCCGGCAGTGGCGAGGGGCCTCGAGGTCGAACCCGTCCGGGCTCGCCGTCATCACGACCTCGGTCCCACACACCGTGCACCGGAACCGCTCCGAGACCGGCACGACCGAGTCGGGGTTCGGCTCGGCCGGCGGTGGGCGCATGAACGAGCGCACCACCGCGGCCGCGAGCAGGTAGATCGCCAGGAAGACGGCGAGCGCGATGACGACCCGGAGCGGCCACCAGACAGCGGCGACGACCGGGAGCATCGGAAGGGTCAGCCGAGGCGCTCGATGATGGTGGCGTTCGCCATGCCGCCACCCTCGCACATCGTCTGGAGCCCGAACCGGCCGCCGGTGCGCTCGAGCTCGTTGACGAGCGTCGTGAGCAGACGGGCACCCGAGCAACCCAGCGGGTGCCCCAGGGCGATCGCGCCACCGTTGACGTTGACCTTGGCCATGTCGGGGTTGTGCTCCTTGGCCCAGGACAGCACGACCGGGGCGAAGGCCTCGTTGATCTCGACGAGGTCCATCTCATCGATCGTCATGCCGGCGCGCTCGAGCACCTTCGCGGTCGACGGGATCGGACCGGTGAGCATCGTCACCGGGTCGACACCGGCCAGGGCGAAGGTGTGGAACCGGGCCCGCGGACGCAGCCCGAGGGCGTTGGCCTTCTCCTCCGACATGATGAGCACCGCGGCCGAGCCGTCGGTGATCTGCGAGGAGTTCCCGGCGGTGATGACGCCGTCCTCCTTGAACGCCGGCTTCAACTTGCCGAGCGTCTCCATCGAGGAGTCGGGGCGGATGCCCTCGTCCTGGGAGAACAGCACGCGGCCGTCCTCGGTCTCGACCTCGATCGGCACGATCTCGTTGTCGAACCGACCCTCGGCGCGGGCCTGCGCGGCGCGCTGGTGGGACTGCACCGCGAAGGCGTCGTTCTCCTCGCGGCTGATGCCCCACTTCTCGGAGATCAGCTCGGCCGAGATGCCCTGGGGCACGAGGTTCGGGTACCGACCCTGCATCTCGGGACCGAACGGGTAGGAGTCCTTGATGACCGAGGCACCCATCGGCACGCGGGTCATGTTCTCCACCCCGGCGGCCACGACCACGTCGTAGGCGCCGGCGATGACGCCCTGGGCCGCGAAGTGGGCAGCCTGCTGGGACGAACCGCACTGGCGGTCGATCGTCGTGCCGACCACGCTCTCCGGGAAGCCGGCGGCGAGTGCCGCGTTGCGGCCGACGTTGAGACCCTGCTCGCCGACCTGCATGACGCAGCCCATGATGACGTCCTCGATGAGACCCGGGTCGATGCCGGTGCGCTCGACGAGGGCCTTGAGGGTGTGCGACGCGAGGTCGACCGGGTGGATCCCCTTCAGGGTGCCGTTGCGGCGACCGAGCGGGGTGCGGACTGCATCGACGATGACGGCGGTGGGCATCGCAGGGCCTCCTGGGGCCGATGGTGATTGGGTGGCGAACTGTATCCCCGCAGCTCCGAGCGGCGTCGGGCCGGAGCCGGTCCGGCCCCGGGTGCACCGGCGGGGCCCCGGTAGTGTCGCCGCCCGTGCGTGACATGGATCGTTCCCTCGGCGACGGCGGCATGCCGCTGCTCGCCCAACTCGGCGTCGACTTCCAGCGGTACGGGGAGGGATGGGTCGAGGCGGCCTGGACCCCGACCGACCTGGCCTGCAACCCGGCGGGCGGCGTGCACGGCGGCGTGTTCGGCGTGATCCACGACGCGGCCATGAACTTCGCCACGAACTCGGCCCTCGGCAAGGGCGAGTTCGGGGCCACGATCTCGATCTCGTACTCCACGCTGCGCGGGGCGGTCGCGGGCGACGCGCTCGCGGTGCGCGGTGAGGTCGTGCGGGTCACGAAGCAGATCGCCTACCTCGCGACGACCATCTCGAACGCCGACGGGGAACCGGTGTCCACCGCGACCGGCACCTTCTTCCTGCGCCGTCGACCCCAGGGGGACGTCACGTGAGGACGGTCGTCATCGGCGGCGGGATCATGGGCGCCGGCATCGCGTACGAGGCCCTCGTCGCCGGGTTCGCCGTCACCATCGTGGAGAGCCGCGAGGAGTTCGTCGCTGCGGCGCGCGAGCGGGTCGAGCACTACGAGCACCGGGCCCGCGCCAAGGGGAACGCGCTCGAGGGCTTCGGCGAACTCGCGGTGACCACCGACCTCGAGGTCGCGGTCGCCACCGCCGACATCGTCGTGGAGGCGGTGCCCGAGGACCTCGACCTCAAGCAGGCCGTGTGGGCCCGCATCGGCGCGGCTGCGGCCGACACCGCGGTGCTCGCGTCGAACACCTCCGGGCTGCCGATCGCGGTGCTCGGTGCGGCGAGCGGACGGTCGAAGCAGACCGTCGGCACCCACTTCTTCAACCCGGTGCCCGCCATGCGCCTCGTCGAGGTGATCCGGGGCGCCGACACCGACCCCGCGATCCTCGGACGCGCGCTGACGTTCTGCCACGCGCTCGGCAAGGAGACGGTCGAGGTCGCCGACCTGCCGGGCTTCGTCACCACCCGCCTCGGCTGCATCCTCATGTGCGAGGCGATGCGCGTGTACCAGGAGGGTGTGGCGAGCGCCGAGCACATCGACACCGGCATGAAGCTCGGATACAACCACCCGATGGGCCCGCTCGAGCTGGCCGACCGGATCGGGCTCGACACGATCCTGCTCATCCTCGAGGACCTGCGCGAGGCCTTCGGCGACGCCTTCCGGCCGCCGCCCGTGCTGCGCCAGATGGTCGCCGCGGGCCGGCTCGGCCGGAAGTCCGGGCGCGGGTTCTACGACCACGCCTGACCCTCCGCTGACACCACCCGGCACGCGCAGCAGCCCGGCCGGCACGGTCGTTGACGCGGGCCACCGGCCTCCGTAGCGTCAAGGGGATCCGGCGTGCGCGTCCCGCACGCCCCGGCTCCGAAAGGGACCGATGCGACCGTCCCCGCGCATCCTCACCGCCCTCGACGCTGCGCTGCTCGTCGGTGCCGGCGCCGTCGCCGCCGTCGGCGCGCCGAGCGACCGTCCCGCCGAGGCGACCAGCCTCCCGTCGGGCGCGGTGTTCGTCCCGATGTCGCCCACCCGCATCTTCGACACCCGCACCGGCCTCGGCGGCACCGTCGGTCCGGTCACAAACGGCCAGACCTTCCCGGTCCTCGTCGCCGGGCGCACCGACGGGACCGAGACCGTTCCGAACGAGGCGGTCGCCGCGGTCATCAACGTCACGTACGTCGGCGCCGAGGGTCCCGGCTTCATCACGCTGTTCCCCTCGGGCACCGCGCGCCCGAACGCATCGAACCTCAACAAGAACGGACCCGGACCGGTCCCGAACCTCGTGACCGTGAAGATCGGTGCGTTCGGATCCGTGAACGTCTACAACAACCAGTCCTCGACCGACATCATCGGTGACCTTGCCGGGTACTACGTGATCGACACGAGCGGTGGCAGCGGATCGGTCGGCACGACCGGGCCGACCGGGGCGACGGGCGCCGCCGGACCGACGGGCCCGCAGGGCACGACCGGCCCCGCAGGCGCGACCGGCCCGCAGGGTCCGACGGGGGCCGGTGCGACGGGCGCGACCGGCGCGGCCGGTCCGACCGGCCCGCAGGGGATCACCGGGCCGACCGGGGCGACCGGCACCGGGGCCACCGGCCCGACCGGTTCGACCGGCACCGCCGGATCGACGGGGACCACCGGCGCGACCGGCCCGCAGGGTGCGACCGGCGCCGCGGGCACGGCGAGCGCAACCGGCGCGACGGGTGTGACCGGCGCGACGGGTGCCACGGGCGCCACCGGGTCGGGGGCCACCGGCGCGACAGGTGCCACGGGCGCCACCGGGTCGGGGGCCACCGGCGCGACAGGTGCCACGGGCGCCACCGGGTCGGGGGCCACCG
>JBJTOY010000006.1:0-7260 GCA_046074845.1 Actinomycetes bacterium
TTCTCCGGGAAGCAGCAGATCGAGGCCTTCGGCATCGGCGAGTTCAACGCCCGGTGCCGGGAGTCCGTCCAGCGGTACGTCGGCGACTTCGCCACCCTCACCGAACGGATCGGCATGTGGCTCGACGTCGAGGGCGCCTACTGGACCATGTCCCCCACCTTCGTCGAGAGCGTGTGGTGGGTCTTCAAGCGGCTCTGGGACCAGGGTGACATCTACGAGGGGTTCAAGGTCATCCCCTACTGCGGCCGCTGCGGCACGGCGCTGTCCAGTCACGAACTCGGCCAGCCCGGTGCGTACCGCGACATCACCGAGGACTCCGTCTACGTGCGGTTCCCGGTGGAGGGCGAGGACTTCGACCTCCTCGTCTGGACCACCACGCCGTGGACCCTGCTCTCGAACGTCGGCGTGGCGATCGGTCCGGACATCCCGTACGTGCGCGTGCGGGGCCGGGACGGCGCCCGCGACCTCGTGCTCGCGGCCGATCGGGTCGTCGCCGTGCTCGGCGAGGACGCCGAGATCCTCGGGCCGGTCGACGCGGCGAGCCTCGTCGGCCGGCACTACGAGCGGCCGTTCGACGACGTGCCGGTCGCGGCCGAGGACGCGTGGCGGGTGGTCGCGGCCGACTTCGTGACCATCGAGGACGGCTCGGGCATGGTCCACCTCGCGCCCGCGTTCGGCGAGATCGACCGTGAGGTCGGCGCCGCTGCGGGTCTGCCGGTCGTGAACCCCGTCGGCCCGGATGCCGCGTTCACCGCGGCGGTCCCCGCCCACGAGGGCGTGTTCGTCAAGGACGCCGACGCCGGGATCATCGAGCGGTTGCGCGCCGCCGGACGCCTCGAGCGCGTGGCGGCGTACGAGCACTCGTACCCGCACTGCTGGCGCTGCAGCACACCGCTCATCTACTGGGCCAAGCCCACCTGGTTCGCCCGCACCTCGGCGCACCGCGAGGCGATGATCCGCGAGAACCAGCAGGTCGGCTGGCACCCGGAGCACATCAAGGAAGGCCGCTTCGGCGACTGGCTCGAGAACAACGTCGACTGGGCGCTCTCGCGCGACCGGTTCTGGGGCACCCCGATCCCCGTCTGGCGCTGCGCCGACGGCCACGACACCTGCGTGGGGTCCCTCGCCGAACTCGGCGACCTCGCGGGAGACGACCTGCTCGCGCTCGACCCGCACCGTCCCGCGGTCGACGACGTCGAGATCCGCTGCCCCGACTGCGGCGGCGAGGCGAGGCGCGTCGAGCCCGTGCTGGACGCGTGGTTCGACAGCGGATCGATGCCCTTCGCCCAACTCCACTACCCCTTCGAGCACGAGGCGATGTTCGAACGGCGCTTCCCCGCCGACTTCATCTGCGAGGCCATCGACCAGACCCGCGGCTGGTTCTACACCCTGCTCGCGATCAACACGATGGCGTTCGGGCGTTCGCCGTACAAGAACGTCGTGTGCCTCGCGCTCGTCGTCGACAAGGACGGCCAGAAGATGTCGAAGTCGAAGGGCAACGTCATCGACCCCTTCAGCGTGCTCGACACCCGCGGGGCCGACGCCCTGCGCTGGAACATGTTCTCCGCCGGCAGCCCCTGGACGCCCAAGCGCGTGTTCGTCGAGGGCATCGACGAGACCACGAACCGGTTCCTCCTCACGCTCTGGAACACCTACTCGTTCTTCGTCACCTACGCGAACCTCGACGGCTGGGAGCCGGGCACCGCCGCGGCGCCGGCCACCCACGTGCTCGACCGGTGGGTGCGGTCACGACTGCACCACACGATCGCCGAGGTCACCGAAGCGCTCGACGACTTCGACGCGCTGCGTGGCGCGCAGGCGCTCGACCGCTTCGTCGACGACCTCTCGAACTGGTACGTGCGTCGTTCCCGCCCCCGGTTCTGGAAGGACTCGGACCCGGCGGCGCACGCCACGCTCTATGAGTGCCTCGACACGCTCACGCTGCTGCTCGCGCCGTACACGCCGTTCGTCGCCGACGCGATGCACCAGCAGCTGCGCCACACCGACGAGTCGGTGCACCTCGCGAACTGGCCGCAGGTCGACACCGGCGCGCTCGACCCGGCCCTCGAGGCCGAGATCGCGTCGGCCCGGGCGGTGGTGAGCCTCGGCCTCGCGGCCCGCAACGACGCCCGCATCAAGGTGCGCCAACCACTGCGCCGCGCCATCGTCCTGCTGCCCGAGGGCCTGCGGCTCTCCGACGCCGTCGTCGCCGAGGTGGCCGACGCCCTCAACGTTCGCTCCCTCGAGGCCGTCGACACGCTCGAGGGACTCCTCGACTACTCGGTGCACCCGAACTTCCGCACGCTCGGGCCGAAGGTGGGCAAGCGGATGCCGGCGCTCAAGGCGCACCTCGACGCGGCCGACGGCGCGACCGTGCGCCGAGCGCTCGAGCAGGACGGCGAGTACCGCGTCGAGCTCGACGGCGAGACGATCGTGCTCGACGGCGACGACATCGAGGTGCGCGCCGCGTCGCACGAGGAGTTCGCGCTCGCCCAGGAGGACGGCATCGCCGTCGCCCTCGACACCACCCTCGACGACGGCCTGCGGCGGGAGGGCACGGCCCGGGATCTCGTGCGGGCGCTCAACGACCTGCGCAAGGCCACCGGCCTCGAGATCGCCGACCGGATCACCGTCACGCTGCGGGCTGAGGGCTCGGTGGCCACGGCCATCGCCGAGCACGGCGCCACGATCGCGAACGAGGTGCTCGCCACGGCGTGGACGCTTGACGAGGCCCCGGCGGCCGAGGCCGACGGCTGGCACCTGCTGACCCTCGACGACGGCATCGCCGCCGCCCGCATCAGCAAGCGCTGAGGCGGGGTCGGCCGAGCCGGCCGAGGTCGCGTCAGCGCTTGCGGCGGAATATCCCCGAACGACGCTCCTCGGGGAACATGGCGCGCTCGGGGATGTCGTCGTCACGCGGGCCGAGCGGGGTGTCGTCGTTGACGGCCTCCCGCAGCGACGCGAAGAACTCGTCGTCGTCCATCGACTCCGGGGTCGGTGCGGTCTCGAACAGCACGGGGGCCGGGTCCTCGGCGTCGCCGGTGCCGGCGTTCGCCTCCACCGCGGCGTCGGACTCGCTCGACGCCGGCGCGACCGCGCTGATCTCCTCGGTCACCGGACCGCCGGTCGCGGCCGGCTCGGGAGCTGCGGGGGCGGCGTCGCCGAGGTCGTGGATCCTCGGGCGGGCGGCGGAACCGACCGGCTCCTTCGACGCGCTCAGCGTGTCGAGGTCGGCCTGAATGGCTCGCCGCAACCGATCGCGGTAGTCCGACTCGAACCGCTCGAGCGCGTCCACATCCGCGGAGAGCGCGTCGCGGCGCGAGGAGAGCGCGCCGACCTCGGCCTCGAGCGTGACGCGCTGGGCGTTGGCCTCCCGCTGGGCGGTGGCGGTGGCCTCCTCGACCGCGGCCCGGGCCTGGGCCTCGGCCGCCTCGGTGATGGCCCTGGCCTTCGCGTTCGCCTCGGCGACCGCCTCGTCGGCGGCCTTGGTGGCCAGCAGCAGTGTGCGCTGGAGCACGTCCTCATCCTGACGGGCCGCCGAGCCGGTCACCTCGACGTCGCGGGCGTGCTGCTCGGCGAGGTGGAGCTGCTCCTGGAGCGACTCGATGGTGGCGGCGGCCCGCTCGAGGATGGTGTCGACGGCGTCGCAGTCGTACCCGCGCCGCACCTCCTTGATCTCGACGTCCCGGAGTTCGTGCGGCGTCACATCCATGCCCCGGATGGTAGCGACGCGTCCCGGCCGGGTGGTGGACATCCGCCTAGCGGCAGATGATCGACCGGATGATCGAGAGGCCGAAGAACGCCACCAGGAACGAGAGGTCGATGACCCCGGCCGGGGGGATCACCCGGCGGAGCGGCTCGAGGACCGGTTCGGTGACCGTGACGAGCACCCGGGCGATCCCGGCGACCGGCGAGTCGGGCCGGAGGGGGAACCAGGACAGCACGGCCCGGGCCGCGAGCACCACGAGGTAGATCGTGATGAGGTTGCAGAGCAGTTCGGCGAGCATCTACGGGCGGTAGAGCCCGCGGGCCTGGAGGCGTTCCTTCTCCTCGTCGGAGACCTCCGTGTTGCTCGGCGTGAGCAGGAACACCTGGTCCGAGACCCGCGACATGGTGCCCGAGATCGCGTAGGTGAGCCCGCTCGAGAAGTCGATGAGCCGGCGCTTGAGATCGTTGTCGATGCCCTGGAGGTTGATGATGACCGGCTGGCCGGCCTTCAGTCGGTCGCCGACCTCCTGCGCGTCGTTGAAGCCGCGCGGCTCCACGACGTGGACGCGGGCGCTCGACGCGGCCACCGGACGGATGATCGGCTTGGTGACGTCGACGACCGGGGTGGCGACCGTCGGCGGGGTCGAGGGGTCGACCGTGCGGACCGTGCCCGACGGGGCCGCGGTCGGGCGCACCATGCGCTCGCGTCGGGGCGGCGCGATGACGGGCTCGGGTTCCACCTCGGGCTCGTCGTCGTACGCGTAGCCCTCGGGATCGTCGCCGTAGGCGCCGTAGGGCTGATCGACCTCGTCGACGTCCGAGAGGCCGAGGTAGTCCATGGTCTTGCGCATCCAGCCGGGCATGGCTGCAACCTCCTCGAGCGACGCGTGAGCCTACCGTCGCCGCCCTGCGACGGCGGGGACACCCCCGGCCTCGAGCGGACACCGCGCACCGGACCGGCGCGGGTGGGGCCCGGGGTGGGTCGCGGATCAGGGTCGGGGCCGGGCCCCGAAGAGCGCGGTGCCCACCCGCACCATCGTGGCGCCGTGGGCGATGGCCACCTCGAAGTCCCCGCTCATGCCCATCGACAGCTCGGCGAGGCCCAGCCGGCCGGCGAGGTCCGCGAGCGCGCCGAACCAGTGCGCCGGTTCGCCCGCGAGGGGCGCCACCGTCATGAGCCCGGCGACCTCGAGGCCGAGGGAACCGAGCGCGTCGACGAGCCCCGGGACCTCGCCCGGCGCCGCACCACCCTTCTGGGGTTCCTCCCCGAGGTTCACCTCGACGAGCACCCGGGCGCCCGGCGCGCGGCGTGCGATGGCCTCACCGAGCGGCAACCGGTCCACCGACTGCCAGCACCGCACATGGGGGGCCAGGGCCGCGACCTTGTTCCGCTGCAACTGCCCGACGAAGTGCCAGGTGGGGACCACGCCGAGGCCGGCGAGGACCGGGGCCTTCGCGAGCAGTTCCTGGGCCCGGTTCTCCCCCAGGTCGGTGAGCCCGAGCCCCACCACCACCGCGAGGTCCTCGGCGGGCACGGTCTTGGACGCTCCGATGAGCCGCACGCTCCCCGGATCGCGTCCGGCACGGCGCGCCGCGGCCGCCACGCGCTCGCGCACCTCGGCGAGGTTCGCCGCGAGCTCCGCAGCACGGGGTCCGTCGACCCCGGTCATCGGACCCGCATGACGACCATGCCCTGGCGCCCGGTGACCCCGTCGCGTCGGAACGAGAACAGGGTCGGGTCGGCCACCGTGCAGCGCGGGTCGTCGAGCACCTCGACGACCCCGCAGGCCCCGAGGGCGGCGTGGATGCCGGCCCGGAGGTCGAGGGCCGGGCGCCCGTCGTGGGTCCGCCCCACCACCTCGGGACCGACCCTCGCCGCGAGACGGGCCAGGTCCTCGGCCCCGAACTCGTAGTGGGCCGCGCCCACGCAGGGACCGACGAGCGCGCGCACGGGCCCCGAGCCGAGCGCCGCGACGGCGGCGACCCCCTCGGCGACCACCCCGGCCTCGAGGCCCCGCCATCCCGAGTGCACCGCGGCGCACGCGGTGTCGTTGGCCAGCGCGATGGGTGCGCAGTCCGCTCCGATGGCGACGAGGGGGAGCCCCACCACGTCGGTCGCGGCGCCGTCGGCATCGGGTCGACCCGCGGGGGGCGTCCCGAGACGCAGGACCTCGACCCCGTGGACGTGGTTGACGAGCACCCAGGCGTCGGGGTCGGAGGGAGTGCCCTCGCAGGCGGACGCGAGGGCCACGAGGTTGCGCCGCACGTCGAGCGGGTCGTCGCCGACGTGGGTCGCGAGGTTCAGCGAGTCGTAGGGCGGTCGCGACACGCCGCCTCGGCGGTCGGAGCACCAGACCCGGGCGCAACCCAGATCGGTCGGCGTCAGCACGGGGCGGAGACGGGCGGGCCCGACCGCGCTGGGATCAGCGGAGGAACTCGGGGACGTCGAAGTCGTCGTCGGTGCCGAGGCCGAGGTCGTCGTCCGAACGGGCGTAGCTCGGCTCGTCCGACCGCAGGCCGAGCGGCGCCGAGGCCCGCTCCCCCTCGTACCGGTCAAACCCGGCCGCGATCACCGTGACCCGGCACTCATCGCCGAGCGCGTCGTCGATGACCGTGCCGAAGATGATGTTGGCGTCCGGGTGCGCGGCGTCGGCGATGATCTGCGCCGCCTCGTTCACCTCGAAGAGCCCGAGGTCCGAGGGGCCGGAGATCGTGAGGAGGATGCCGCGGGCACCCTCGATGCTGGCCTCGAGCAGCGGGCTCGAGATGGCCGAACGCGCCGCGTTGACGGCACGGCCCTCGCCCGAGGAGTAGCCGATGCCCATGAGGGCCGAACCGGCGTTCGTCATGATCATCTTCACGTCGGCGAAGTCGGTGTTGATGAGGCCCGGGGTCGTGATGAGGTCGGTGATGCCCTGCACACCCTGGAGCAGGACCTCGTCGGCCATCTTGAACGCATTCACCATCGAGGTGCGCTCGTCCGAGACCTGCAGCAGGCGGTCGTTCGGGATGACGATGAGGGTGTCGACCTTCTCCTTGAGGCGCTGGATGCCCTGCTCGGCCTGCACCGAGCGTCGACGGCCCTCGAACCCGAAGGGACGGGTGACCACCCCGATGGTGAGCGCGCCGAGCTCCTTGGCGATCTCGGCGATCACGGGTGCCGCACCCGTTCCGGTGCCGCCGCCCTTGCCCGCCGTGATGAAGACCATGTCGGCGCCTCGCAGCGCCTCCTCGATCTCGGCCCGGTGGTCCTCGGCGGCCTGCCGGCCGACCTCGGGGTCGGACCCGGCACCGAGCCCACGGGTGAGCTCACGCCCCAAGTCGAGTCGCAGGTCGGCGTCGCTGAGCAGGAGGGCCTGCGCGTCGGTGTTGACCGCGAGGAACTCGACGCCCTTCAACCCGGCGTCGACCATGCGGTTGACCGCGTTGCCGCCACCTCCGCCGACGCCGACGACCTTGATCACGGCGAGGTAGTTCTGCGGTGCACCCATCATGCGGATCGCCTCTCCCGGCGTGGCCCCTGCCCCCGACCGGACGGAACCCTCACCCTCG
>JBJTOY010000007.1:0-2516 GCA_046074845.1 Actinomycetes bacterium
CCGGTTCTCCTTGTAGTTGTAGGTCCGGATCTTCTCGCTGCGGCCCCCGCCACCGATCTGGTCGCGTCGCTGGCCGGAGCGCAACAGGCTCTGGCGGTCCTGTTCGGCCTTGAGCAGCCGCGACCGCAGCACGGTGAGCGCCTTGGCCCGGTTCTGCAGCTGGCTCTTCTCGTCCTGCATCGACACCACGAGCCCGGTCGGCCTGTGGGTGATGCGCACGGCCGAGTCGGTGGTGTTGACGTGCTGGCCGCCTGCGCCCGACGAGCGGAACACGTCGATCTGCAGGTCGTTGGGATCGATGTCGATGTCGACCTCGTCGGCCTCGGGCAGCACGGTCACCGTCGCCGAGGAGGTGTGGACACGACCCTGCGACTCGGTCACGGGCACCCGCTGCACCCGGTGGGGCCCGGCCTCCCACTTGAGCTTCGACCAGGCCCGGTCGCCCTCGACGCGGAACACGACCTCGTTGTAGCCGCCGAGGTCGGACGGGCTCGCCTCGAGCACGGTCAGACGGAAGCCCTGCCGGGTGGCATAGCCCCGGTACATCTCGAAGAGGTCCCGGGCGAAGAGGTTGGCCTCCTCCCCGCCCTCGGCCCCGCGGATCTCCACGATCACGTTGCGACCGTCGTTGGGATCCTTCGGGATGAGCAGTTCCTTGAGTTCGGCCTCGAGTGCCTCGATGGCGCGCTCCTGTGCGACGACCTCGTCGCGCAGGAACTCGCGCATGTCGCCGTCACGTTCGGCCTCGAGCATCTCGCGCGCATCCGCGAGGGCCTGGGCCCGCTCGCGGTGGGTGCGGTAGGCCTCGACGACGGGTCGCAACTCGCTCGCCCGGCGACCGGCGTCGGCGGCGGCACGCTGGTCCCCGCCCGCGTAGAGGTCCGGGAGGTTCGCCTCGAGGCGGTCGAGTTCGGCCTCGAGATCGGCGAGTCGGTCGAACATGCTCACGGCGCCCGCCTCACGCGGCCCGTCGGCCGTCGACCTCGGCCGTCTGGGCGTCGGTCAGCACGGCTCGCAGCGCGGCGATCGCGACCTCGACCTGATCGTCGGAGGGCTCCCGGGTCGTGAGGCGCTGGAGCGCGAGCCCCGGCACCATGAGGGCGCGCACCCAACGCCGGTCCATGTGGCCGGCCGCGAACCGGATGACCTCGTAGGCGAGCCCGGCGATCACCGGCACGAGCAGCACACGCGACGCGATGAGGTACGGCAGCGCCGGTCGACCCACCACGCTGTAGACGACGATCGCGATCACGAACACCGTCAGCAGGAAGTTCGTGCCGCACCGGACGTGCTCGGTCGTGTACCGCTGGGCCGAGGCCGGGGTCACCTCGACCCCGCGCTCGTAGGCGGCGATCGCCTTGTGCTCGGCGCCGTGGTACTCGAACACCCGACGGATGTCCGGGATGCGACCGATGAGCGTGATGTAGCCGAGGAACAGGCCGAGCGACATGAGGCCCTCGAGCACGTGGAAGGCGAGCCCCGAGAGTCCGAGCAGCGAGGATGCGCCGCGGGCCCCGAGCATCGGCAGCACGAGGAACACGCCGACGAAGAGCACGAGCGCGAACGCGAGCGAGACCGCGGTCGCCCCCTTGGAGACCTTCTCGTCCTCCGGCGCGTTCACGTCGGCCGACCAGGTCAACGCGCGCATGCCGAGGGAGAGGGACTCCACGAGGTTCACCACGCCGCGCACCAAGGGGATACGGCCGTAGCGCTCCGCCCAGTGCGGTGCGTCCTCGACCCGGAGGTCGATCCCGCCGTCCTCACGCCGGACGGCCACGGCCCACACCTGCTCGCCGCGCATCATCACGCCGTCCATGACGGCCTGACCACCCATGTACCGGGTCGCCCCGGCGGCGAGACCCACGCCCCACACCTCCGACGGGAGGTCGGCTACTTCTTGGCCTTCTTGCCGGCCGCGGCGTAGCGCTTCTGGAAGCGCTCGACCCGCCCACCGGTGTCCACGAGCTTCTGCTTGCCCGTGTAGAAGGGGTGGCACTCCGCGCAGAGCTCGACCCGCAGGGAGTCGACCGTCGAACGGGTCTGGAACTCGTTGCCGCACGAGCAGTGCACCGTGCACACGTCGTAGGTGGGGTGGATGTCGGCCTGCATGGCTCTGGCGCTCTCCGTGCTCTCGGGGAGTGGGGAATCTAGCGGAAGCGCCCCACGGGCGTCCCGCCGGGCCCGGACGGGCCCGCTGGTCGGTCCGATCAGCCGCCGGCCGAGGGAGCCTTGGCGATGTCGGCGAGGAACTCGTCGTTGGACTTCGTCGACCGCAGCTTGTCGAGGAGCAGCTCGAGGCCAGGGGCCGTCGATCCCTCGCCGGCGAGCGCATTGAGGACCCGCCGCAGCTTGAACACCTGCACGAGCTGGTCGCGCTCGAAGAGGAGCTCCTCGTGCCGGGTGCTCGACGCGTTGACGTCGATCGCCGGGTAGAGGCGTCGCTCGGCGAGCTTGCGGTCGAGGCGGAGCTCCATGTTGCCGGTGCCCTTGAACTCCTCGAAGATCACCTCGTCCAT
>JBJTOY010000008.1:0-3503 GCA_046074845.1 Actinomycetes bacterium
CGGGTGATCTCCTGGAACTTCGCCCGGGTGAGGCTGAGCTCGAGGTGGAGCGGACCCTCGCTCGTCGCGGTGACGAACGGCAGGTTGATGCTCGTCTCCTGGAGGGTGGAGAGCTCGATCTTGGCCTTCTCCGCCGCCTCCTTGAGCCGCTGGGCCGCCATCTTGTCGGCGCCGAGGTCGACGCCGCTCGAGTTCTTGAACTCCGAGACCATCCAGTCGATGACCCGCTGGTCCCAGTCGTCACCACCGAGGTGCGTGTTGCCGGCGGTGGACTTCACCTCGAACACGCCGTCACCGAGCTCGAGCACCGAGACGTCGAACGTGCCGCCGCCGAGGTCGAACACGAGGATCGTGATGTCGTTGTCCTTGTCGAGGCCGTAGGCGAGCGCGGCCGCCGTGGGCTCGTTGATGATGCGCAGGACCTCGAGGCCCGCGATCTCCCCCGCCTCCTTCGTGGCCTGGCGCTGCGCGTCGTCGAAGTACGCCGGCACCGTGATGACGGCCTGGGTGACGGTGTCACCGAGGTAGGCCTCCGCGTCCCGCTTCAGCTTCTGGAGCGTGCGGGCCGAGATCTCCTGGGCGGTGTAGGCCTTGCCGTCGATGTCGATCCTCCAGCCGGTGCCCATGTGCCGCTTCACCGAGCGGATCGTGCGGTCCGGGTTGGTGATCGCCTGCCGCTTGGCGACCTCGCCGACGAGGATCTCGCCGGTCTTCGAGAACGCCACCACCGACGGGGTGGTGCGGGCGCCCTCCGAGTTCGGGATGACGACGGGTTCACCCGCCTCGAGGACCGAGACGACCGAGTTCGTGGTGCCGAGGTCGATGCCGACTGCCTTGGGCATGAGATGCCTTCCTCTCCGGTGTCACTGCGGCCGGTCGGGGGGTCCGGCCGGATGGTGGGGTCGATGGAGCGGTGGCCGGGCGGGCCCAGATCCGGGCCGCCGTGAACCGCCGACTTCTTGAGTCATTGACCATCAACTTTTGTGAGTCCCACCGTATTCCCGCCCGGGCCGGATCTCCACCCGGGGCCCGTGACCTCGGGCACGCCCGCCCACCGGCCGCCCCCGTGCGGGCCCGGGCCCGGCGGGCCTAAGGTTCCGACATGGCCCGACGCACCGCCCAGTACCTCGCCTCGCTCGCCGAGGTCCCCCTGTTCTCCGCCCTGTCGCAGCGCGATCTGGGCCGGATCGCCCGGTTGGGCGAGGAGATCGAGGTGGAACCCGGCACCCGCCTCGTCGACGAGGGGGCGACCGGGGACCAGTTCTTCGTGATCCTCCGGGGCAAGGCCAGGGTGACCCGTCGGGGCCGCCGGGTGGCCACCCTCGCCCGAGGCGAGTCCTTCGGTGAGCTCTCGCTCCTGGACCGGGGCCCCCGCACCGCGACCGTCACCGCCGAGACCCGGATGGAGCTCCTCGTCCTCGGCCAGCGGCAGTTCGCCGGCCTGCTCGACGACGCTCCGGGCTTCTCGCGCAAGTTGCTCGCCGGCATGGCCCGGCGCCTGCGCGAGGCCGACAGCCGCAACCAGTAACCCGCCACGCCGGGCCGCTCTCGGTCCGATTGGTAGGTTTCGGACGTCCACGCACGCCCCATCGGATGGGCGCGCGCCACCCGGAGGTCCCATGCGCCGGCCCAAGCCGCACCAGATCGTCCTCGCCATCGGCGTGCTCGCCGCCGTCGGCACGATCGCGTCGGGTATCGCCCCGCAGATCACGCACTGGCACGACGAGTCCCCGGTCGCCCGTGAGGTCTTCGTCAACGTCCCGGGCGGGCTCCAGGTCGCGTTCTACATCGTCATGGCGGCGATGCTGTTCGTCACCTCGTGGCTCGTGTCGCTGCGGGTCCGCAACTACGAGCGCGGCGGCCCCGACGACCGTCGGCTCAAGCGGGCCAACGCCAAGCGCCGCATGCGCGACTTCCGCCGCGGCGTCTGGATGCGCACGCTGCTGCGCGACCCGGCCGCCGGCGTCATGCACTCGATGATCTACTTCGGCTTCCTCGTGCTCTTCGCGGCGACGGTGCTCCTCGAGATCGACCACCAGCTCCCCGAGGCCCTGAAGTTCCTGCACGGCACGGTCTACGAGGGCTACTCGTTCATGGCCGACCTCTTCGGCCTCGTGTTCCTCGGCGGCATCCTCTGGGCCCTCGCCCGCCGCTACGTGCAGCAGCCGTACCGGATCCGCATCAAGACCAAGCCCGAGCACCTCGTGATCCTCGGGGTGTTCCTCGTCATCGCGGTGACCGGCTTCACCACCGAGGCCCTGCGCATCGCGGCCGAGGGACGTCCGGCGTTCGAGAAGTGGTCCTTCGTCGGCTGGTCGCTCTCCGGCCTCGTCGACGGGTGGAGCGAGGGCACCCTCGTCGATGCGCACCGCTGGTCATGGCTCGCGCACGTCGTGGCGTTCATCGCGTTCCTCGTGATCCTGCCGACCACGATGCTGCGCCACATGATCACGAGCCCCATGAACATGTTCTGGCGCGACAAGGACCGCCCGAAGGGCGCCATGAAGCCGATGCCGAACCTCATGGAGACCGAGCTCGAGTCGTTCGGCGCCTACCAGATCGCCGACTTCACGTGGAAGCAGCTCTTCGACACCGACGCGTGCACGATGTGCGGCCGCTGCACCGCGGTGTGCCCGGCGCACGCGACCGGCAAGCCGCTCGACCCGCGCGAGATCGTGCTCAAGGTCGGCGAGGTCATGAACGCCACGGCCGAGCCGCGCACCACCCCGCCGATCGGCGTGGTGGACGGCATCACCATCGACGCCGACTCGGTGTTCGAGCGCATCACCTCGGCGGAGCTCTGGGCCTGCACGACCTGCAAGGCCTGCGACGAGAACTGCCCGGTCAACATCGAGATCCTCGACAAGATCCTCGACATGCGTCGGTACCTGTCGCTCATGGAGTCCGACTTCCCGGCCTCCCTCGGGAACGTGTACCGGTCGATGGAGAACTCGGCCAACGTCTACGGCATGAACCAGGGCGACCGCGGCGACTGGGCGAACGACCTCGATGGCATCGAGATCATCGAGCCCGGCTCGTCCTCGTCCGGTCCGCACGAGTACCTCATGTGGGTCGGGTGCGCCGGCTCGTTCGACGACCGCAACAAGAAGACGAGCCGCGCGCTGGCCAAGCTGCTGCAGCGGGCCGACATCGACTTCGCGATCCTCGGACCGTCGGAGCTCTGCACCGGTGACTCCGCCCGTCGGTCGGGTAACGAGTACATCTTCCAGATGCTCGCGATGCAGAACATCGAGGTGCTCGACGGTGCGGGCGTCACGAAGATCATCACGCAGTGCCCGCACTGCTTCAACACGCTGAAGAACGAGTACCCGCAGCTCGGCGGCAACTACGAGGTGATCCACCACTCGCAGTTCCTCGCGCAGCTCATCGACGAGGGTCGCCTCTCGATGGCGGGTGCTTCGCTCGCTGAGCGGGTCACGTACCACGACTCCTGCTACCTCGGACGTCATAACGACGTCTACATGGCGCCGCGCAACGTGATC
>JBJTOY010000009.1:0-23185 GCA_046074845.1 Actinomycetes bacterium
GCGGTCATGGCCGCCAAGTCTGCCGCACCCGTCGGGGCGTCGGGACCGTTCGCGCGCCCGCCGGCGAGGGGCGCGGCGAACCGAGCGGAACCCGCGTCGGCACGGGGGCGGTGACGGCCGGAGGACGGTGGGTCAGGGCTGGCAGTAGATGAGGATGACGCCCTTGATCGGCGACCCCTGCGGAGGGTCGTACGGTCCCTCGCCGTCGATCGGCGCGAAGTAGTCGGCGAACGAGCGCGAGTCGGTGGGCGAGAGCGCCCCCGGGCCCGCCGGGCCGGCCGGGCCGACGCCGGTGTCCACCGATCCGGTCCCGCGGCCGGTCGTCGCACCGGCGCCGTTCGCGCCCACGGTGCGCGTGCCCCGCGGGACGAGCGCGTCCCAGGCGGTCGAGCCGGTGCTCGAGTTCGCGGTGATCCACCACAGCGACATGGGGTCGGTGGTCGTGGTGGTCGTGCCGCCCGGGCCCGTGGTCGTGGTCGTGGTGGTCGAGTCGCCGGTCGGGATCGTGGTGGTGGTCGTGGAGGTGGTCGTCGTGGAGGAGGTGGTCGTGGTCGGCGGCGTGGTGGTTGTCGTCGTCGCCTTCGACCCGCCCTTGCCCCAACCGGGACGGGTGGTCGTCGTGGTCGGCGGCAGGGTCGTCGTGGTCGGCGGCGTGGTGGTGGAGGTGGTCGTGGTCGGCGGCAGCGTGGTCGTCGTGGTCGTCGAACTCGTCGTGGTCGTCGAGGTGTTCGTCGTGGAGGGCGACGGGGCCGGCCCGAACGACGCGGACCCGGGCTTCGTGGTCGCCGTCGTGGGTGCCACCCGTGAGGTCGTCGTCGTGCTCGACGTGCTGGACGAGGTGGTGGTCGAGCGCCGACGCCGAGGCCGCGGGTCGTTCGTCGTGGTGGTCGGCTCGTCGCCGACGCCCGGCTCACGACCCACCGGCGACGGGAACAGGATGCGGCGGCCGGCCAGGACCGGGTTCGCGGGCTGCGGGTCGACGTAGCCGTACGCGTAGTGCGAGCCCTGCCACGAGTAGCCGAGGATGAAGCGGGGCTGGCGGGCCGGGGCGTTCGGACCGGTGACCTCCGGCAGCAGCACCGCCCAGCCCGGCGCGCCGGTCTGGGTGATCTGCGGGTACACGTCCGGCTCGAGCAGCGGCACGCTCGGGTTCTCGCGCACCCACTCCTCGATGAGCTTGGGCACCGTCACGTTGGAGTCCGTCGTGTCGGTGGTCGTGTCGGCGAGGAATGCGGCGAGTTCGCGCCGGGTCAACTTGCGCGGACCGGTGTCGGTGCGCCGGGTCGGCGTCCCCGTCATCGCCAGGGGCACCGTCGTGGTCGTCGTGGTCGGCGCCGTGCCCTCGAGGTTCTCGGTGACCTGCAACGACGGCACGAACCCGTAGGGGTACGCCGGGTACCAGTTGCCGGTGAGCGAGAGGCCGGCCACGTAGAACTGCGTGCACGGCCGGGAGGTGCCGGCGCTCGTGGCCGCGTAGGCCGACGCGGTGCGCACGACCGGTGCGGCCCAGACGACCCCGGCGGCGACCGCGGAGCGCGCGAGCACCTGACGGCGCGACACACCGCTGCTCGCCAGCGACCTCAGCTCTGACTCCACCAGATCCCCCATGACGCTTCGGGGCGAAGGTACCACCCTCTGCGCGATTCCTCTAGGGGCAGATCGGCCCGTTCGCGCCGACCGTGGGCGCCGCAGTGGGCCCTTGGGCCCACAGGTGCCCGCTCGGCGGACCCGGTTCAGGGCGCCTCGCAACCCCAGGGCGTGCCGATCGAGGCGCGCGTGATCGACGGGTTCCGGAGGTCGCTGCGCACGGTGACGCTGCCCGCGGTGCAGATGAGGCGCTTGCCCGAACGGAACCTGACCTCGGCCCAGAGCGTCGGTCGACGACCGGCCGCCACGAACGGCGATCCGCCGCGCACGGTGCTCAGGCGCCCCCCGACGGCTCCGAAGCGGACCTCGGTGGCGGTCGACGGTGCGACCAGCACCGTGATGTCGACCGGGGTGCCGGTGCGGGTCCACGCGACGGCGTCGACGCGTTCGGCGAGTGGCGCGTCCTTCGGGAGCGCGGCGATGCAACGCGCACCGGTCGCCGAGTTCGTCCCCACCGTCGGACTCGTCCTTCCGTTGACGACGATCCGCCAACAGGTCACGTCGCCCGGGCCCGGTGCCCGTCGGATCCGCCAGGTGTCCTCCCCGACGCTGCCGCGGCCGACGACCCGTTCGGGTCCGGTCGGTTCGATCATCGACACCGGTGGTGTGCGGGCCTCGGGGACCGTCGGTTCGGACGCGGCGCCGGCGCTCGCGGGAACGGCGAGCAGGACCAGTGCCATCGCGAGGCCGGTGGCGAGACGTGCTCGCCCGACGGTGCCCCGCCGCGGGTCGTGGTGCGGTCGATCACCCATGGGGTCAATCCTCGCGCGTGCCGCGAGCGTTGCGGACGCGGCCGCGGTCGCGGGCGAGGCGGCGGGCGGTACGATCCGACGGTCCACACGGGAGGGGAGTTCGGATGCGAGGCACGCGACGCGCTGCGGTGGTGGCCATGGCGATCACGCTGGCGGGCCTGCTCGCAGCCTGCGGGGGCGACGACTCGGCCGGACGACCGGACCTGCAGCCCCTGCCCGAGCGGTGGGCCGCCGCCGACCGGGCCGAGGTCCGCAGGATCGCCCGTTCGATCCGCTCCACCGGGGCCGAACGCTGCTCGGACGTCGGCTTCGTCTCCCCGGCCGATCTCGCACGCGGGCGCGCGCTCAACGACTGGCGCATCGCGCCCCGGGCCATCGGCACCTGCGACATCGCGGGCGAGGCCGTCGAGGTCGGCGTGTTCGCGTCCGCCGACGACCGTGACCGGTTCATGGACGAACGCACGACGGTGCTGTGCCGCAAGGCGGCCGCGGTCGGGGTCGAGGTCGCGCCGTTCGCGTGGGCCTACGGCGGCACCTGGAGCCTGCAGGCCGATGAGCCGCGCACGGCGCGCGCGAGCGCCGCACGACTCGACGGTGAGACCCGCATCCGGCGCTGCGACTCGGAGGCGACCCTCGGGTGGACGCGCGCGGGCGTGCGCGTCGTGCGCCGCCTGGTCGCGGACTTCTCGGACACGCCGGCCGAGCAGGTTCCGTGCTCGGGCTTCGCGCTCGTGGACCGGGATCGCGTGCTCGCCGGTGCGGGCCGGGGCGAGGTCCCGGCTGCGCTCGGCACCTGCACCATCGTCGGCCCCGAGGGCGCGACCGGGAGCGGAACGCAGACCGCCTACGTGGCCGCGTTCGATCGACGCTCGATGCGGCCCGCGGCCTTCATCGGGTCGTTGCTCGACGGGCCGGGCGCCTGCCGCTACGCGTTGACCGCCGTCGCCGGGGACGGGTGGGTCGTGGTGGCGCCGAGCGCGGTGACCGGGGCCGTCGTGGACGCGACGGGCGGGACGGTCCTGCGCGGGTGCGAACCGCGCGCGGGGTCCACCGGCGTCGCCCCGACGACCCCGTGAGCACCCTCCCGTGAGGACCCTCCCGCGGCGACCGTCCCGGCACGGGCGCGCGAGGTGCTCGCACCGTGCTCCCCAGGGTCTCTCCTCACGTTCTCTCCCCACAGTTTCGTGATGTTCTCGTGACGTTGCGTGGTCGCGCGAACGCTTGAGGTGACCGCACGATCCGATCGACGCCGCGACCCGCAGTCATGAGCACGGTGAGTGGCATATCCCCTTGACGGTCCCACGTGCAGTGGTGATACTTCCTCCGACCGCGCGGGATGGTCGTCCTCCGGGCAGGGGGCGTTCAGGGTTTCCCGGGCTGTAACGACAGGTGCCGACTGGGGGGAGGGCGCAGGCCATGCGTCACTGCAGTTCGATCCTGGCATTCCGAGGTCTGCGATGCGGTCATCGCAGCCCCACCGTCATGACAGAGGAGAAACTCGTGAAGGCAAAGTCCCGTATTCTCGGGGCGTCCGCTGCGCTCGTCCTGTCGGTCTCCATGGCCGGCGGCACCGCGTTCGCGGCGGCCCCCGTCGTCGACACGTCCCTGGGTCGTGCCCCGTACGACACCGGTGAGATGGAGCGTCTCGGCATCTGCACCGGTCTCGCCATCGGCTCGATGAAGGGCACCCAGATCAACGGGGCCGGCAAGACCGCCGGTCTCACCAACGTGACCCAGGCGATCAAGAGCTCGTCGAAGTTCGTCGCCCGTACGGCGTCGGACCTCGCGGCCAACAACTTCGGGAACTGCAAGATCCTGACCCGGGTGCTCAACGCGAGCGACTACGCCACCGGCACGACGAACGCCACGATCTACACCTCCAGCGACGCGAAGCAGTTCACCGTCGTCAAGGGTGGGACGACCCTGTCCTCGCCGGCGACCGACTGCCTCAGCCGGGAGAACGGTGACACGGACCAGGACGACGAGAGGCCGCTGCAGGGCAAGATCAAGTACGACTTCTCGAACTTGACCTCGCTGCAGGGTGTGCTCCGCGTGCAGGGCTTCGACACCGACTACGCGGACGAGGTCTGGCTCACGGGCTTCATCACCAAGGGCGTCGGCGTCGGCCTCACCATCGGCGGCAGCGTCTGGTTCGCTCCGGTCCTGAAGAACAAGGACGCGGTCCAGTACATGTTCGACCTCACGCGGTACCCGGGCAACACCATCAACTGGGACGCGTCCCAGGTGGAGGCGGCCCCCGGCTCGTTCCTGTCGAACAACGTGCTGAACGACCTCGGTGACCCGGCGGTGAACGGCACGATCCTCGCCACCGGCGCGGTCGTCCCCGGGTACGCGTTCGGTCCCGCCACGTCGGGGCTCATCGCGGCCGGCTGCCAGGACGACACCGCCAACATGCTGGACCTCACGACGCCGTCGTTGGGCACCGGCCTGCCCTACATCGCACTGGGTTCGAACCTCAAGGACCCGCTGCTGCAGGACGGCACCAACGGTGGGGCAGCGCACACCAGCCAGGGCATCTCGATCCTCGGCTGATCGAGCAGCACCACCTTCCGGCCCGGTGGCCCTGTGCCCCCGGACCGGTCGAACGGCACCACGTGGTCGGCCCGCCCCTCCGGGGGCGGGCCGACCCGCGTCCGGGCGGAGCCGACCGCCGGGCCCGGGCCCCGGCTCCCCGGTCGCCCTCACGAGGAGGAGGGGGGATCCGCGGGATGGTCCGACCCGACCACGCGGGGTGGTAATTTCTTCCGCACGCGCCACTCGGGGTGGCGTCCTGGTCCCCGGCGGGCGGAAGGAGACAGCATGGTCGGACGGTCGAAGGGTCTCGTGGTCCTGCTCGTGGCCGGGGTGCTCGCCTACGGCGCCGGCCCCGGTGCGGGCATCGGCGCCGCCGCCCCGCCGGTCGTGGCGGACGCCTACCCGCAGGCGGCGATGCGGGACCTCGGGTTCTGCGCCGGTCTCACCGTCGGCTCGGCCCGCGGCGCGGTGCCCGGTTCGGGGCTCCTCATGGTCAACCAGGCCGTGAGCATCTCGGTGCGTGGCGTCGCCCGGACCGCCGCCGACGCCGCGGCGGGCCGGGTCGGCGCCTGCCTGCTGTCCCCGGACCTCGGCGTGCGCTCGACCGTACCGACGGTCCTCAAGTTCGCGGCGAAGATGTCCTCGCCCTCGACCGACTGCCAACTCGACGACGGGGACCCGAAGGAACGGCCCCTGATAGGCAAGGTCGCGTGGTCCCTCGACACCGACGCCGACGGTCTGACCGACTCCCGGATCCTCGGCTACCTGCGCGTTCTCGGCACCGACACCGAACTCTCGGACCTCGCATGGGTGACGGGCATGGTGACGAAGGGCGAGGCGGTCGGGGCCACGATCGGCGGCAGCGTGTTCTTCGCCCCGGCGTTCCGGGTGGCCAAGACGGTCGCCGTCGGCTACTACGACGAGCGCAACACGTGGGTCGAGGAGATCGACGGATTCGGCACGGACGACGCGTTCTCGGTCTACCCGGGTCTCGGGTACTCGAGCGTCAAGGCCTACGTGATGGGGAACTGCGGACGGTTCGGCCCGGTCGTGGGCACGCCGAACGTACGGGAACTGGCACTCGGTGCCGGCATCGTGAGCCCGCTGGGCAACCTGTCCCAGGGCTTCCACTTCCTGAACTGACCGACCCGGGGCCCGCTTCGTAGTGATCGCCGGCCGAGGCCCGCGTCCCTCGGGGCGCGGGCCTCTGCCATCATGGGACCCGCATGGCCGACCCGACCGACACCCCGAGCACCGCGCCCGCCGATGCGGCCGGCGCGCCCGGCGGCCGCCCCCGGTGGCGCGGCCCCGGCGGGATCGCCGTCGTCGTGGCGGCGGCCGTGCTGCTCGTCGCGGGCCTGCTGCTCGCACTCGGCGCCGGTGATGGCGACGACGCGGGCGGCGGCACGGCGACCACCGCCGGTCGTTCGGGCCCGGCGGCCTCGGGGGTGAGCGGCGCGACCGGTTCCGCCGGCACCTCGGGCACGACCGGGGCCAAGGGCGGCAAGGGTGGCAAGGGTGGCAAGGGCGACGGGACGGGCTCGACCACGACCACGACCCCGCCCGCCACCGTGGAGACCACGCCGGACGGCGAGGCCGACCTCGCCCGGGTCCGCGTGGTGATCACCCCGGGCACCTGCCTCTGGAACGCGGACACCCTCGACCTCACGGCCCGGGGCACGATCCGCAACGACAACTCGGTCGACGCCATCGTCTCGATCGACGTCACCTTCCGGGACGCCAACGGCGGCGAGGTCGACTTCGCCTCCGACCTCGCGATCCTGAACCCGGGCGAGCAGGCCTCCTGGGACGTCCTCGGGGCCTCGATCGACCCGCCCGCCGGCGGCCTGCGCTGCGAGGTCGCCCTCTCCTAGGTCCGCCCCCTCCCGGCCGCCGTCCCGGACCGGGTGGGAGCCGCCCGCGGTCCTCGGGCCGCCCCGGTTCGTCAAGGACCCTCCGGCCCGCCTGCGCACTGGGCGGCGGATTTCCACCGGCGGGGGGCCGGGTGTAGGGTTGCGCCCCTTGCCCGAGCACGTGGGCGGGTCCGTGCGGACCCGCGCGCCCGAACCAGGTGGTACTCCCGTAGCGAAGCCCAAGGACGACACGATCCTCGTGGAGGGCACGGTCGTCGAGCCCCTCCCGAACGCGATGTTCCGCGTGGAGCTCGAGAACGGCCACAAGGTGCTCGCGCACATCTCCGGGAAGATGCGCATGCACTACATCCGCATCCTCCCCGGCGACAAGGTCCAGGTCGAGCTCACCCCGTACGACCTCAGCCGCGGGCGCATCACGTACCGCTACAAGTAGCCCCACCCCCCACTCGAAGCGACGAACCAGGAACCACGGTGAAGGTCCGACCCTCCGTCAAGAAGATCTGTGAGAAGTGCAAGGTGATCCGCCGCCACGGTGCGGTGCGGGTCATCTGCGAGAACCCCCGGCACAAGCAGCGCCAGGGCTGAGAGGAACCCCGAGCACATGGCCCGTATCGCAGGCGTCGACGTCCCCCGCGAGAAGCGACTCGTCATCTCCCTGACCTACATCTTCGGCATCGGCCGCTCCACGGCCGAGGCCATCTGTGCCGCGACCGACCTGTCGCCGGACACGCGCACCCGCGACCTCACCGAGGACGAGGTCTCCCGCCTGCGCGCCTACATCGAGGCGAACCTCCAGGTCGAGGGTGACCTGCGCCGCGAGGTGGCCGGCCACATCAAGCGCAAGATGGAGATCGGCACCTACCAGGGCATCCGCCACCGTCGCGGCCTGCCGGTCCGGGGCCAGCGCACCCGCACCAACGCCCGCACCCGCAAGGGTCCGAAGAAGACCGTGGCCGGCAAGAAGAAGGTCCGCAAGTAACGCGGGGCGCGCCGCGCCCCTCGCACCGATCACCTCCCAGGAGTCACGCACCACATGGCCAAGCCCGCATCCGGCGGACGTCGTCCCCGGCGCCGAGAGCGCAAGAACATCACGCACGGCGTCGCGCACATCAAGTCGTCGTTCAACAACACGATCATCACGATCACCGACCAGCAGGGGAACACCATCTCCTGGGCCTCCTCGGGCAACGTCGGCTTCAAGGGCTCGCGCAAGTCCACGCCGTTCGCGGCCCAGCTCGCGGCCGAGACCGCGGCGCGCCGGGCCATGGAGCACGGGGTGCGCCGGGTCGACGTCATGGTGAAGGGTCCCGGCTCCGGCCGTGAGACCGCCATCCGTTCCATCCAGAACACCGGGATCGAGGTGCTCGGCATCAAGGACGTCACGCCGATCCCGTTCAACGGTTGCCGCCCGCCCAAGCGGCGGAGGGTCTGAGTCATGGCGCGTTACACCGGAGCCGTCTGCCGCCTGTGCCGGCGCGAGCGCATGAAGCTCTTCCTCAAGGGCGCGAAGTGCGACACCATGAAGTGCCAGATCGAGCGTCACCCGTACCCGCCGGGCCTCCACGGCCGCGGGCGCGTGCGTGACTCCGAGTACCTCTTCCAGTTGCGCGAGAAGCAGAAGGCCCGCCGCATCTACGGCGTGCTCGAGAAGCAGTTCCGCAACCTCTACGCGGAGGCCGCGCGCCAGAAGGGCATCACCGGCGAGAACCTGCTGCGCATGCTCGAGCAGCGGCTCGACAACGTCGTGTTCCGGGCGAACTTCGGCGCGAGCCGCAACCAGGCCCGTCAGTTCGTGCGCCACGGGCACGTCACGGTGAACGGCAAGAAGGTCACGATCCCCTCGTACCAGCTGCGCAAGGGTGACGTCGTGGGCCTCTCCGCCAAGGCGAAGGCGATGATCGTGGTGCGTCACAACCTCGACACCATCGACCGAGCGGTGCCGATGTGGCTCGAGGTCTCGGCCTCCGACCACACCGCCACGGTGCGCGACCTGCCGCTGCGCGAGCAGATCGACGTGCCCGTGCGCGAGCAGCTCATCGTCGAGCTCTACTCCAAGTAATCCACTCCCCGCTGTCGAACATCTGCGAACGAGGCACACCCATGCTCATCATCCAGCGTCCAGAGATCGAGGCCGACGAGCCCCAGGGCAACGTCCAGCGCTTCACCATCTCGCCGCTCGAGCCCGGCTTCGGCCACACCATCGGGAACACGCTGCGGCGCGTGCTGCTCTCGGCCATCCCCGGTGCCGCCGTCACCCAGGTGCGCTTCGACGACGCGCTCCACGAGTTCGGCACCATCACGGGGGTCAAGGAGGACGTCACCGACATCATCCTCAACCTCAAGGACCTCGTGCTCACCTGCGCGTCGGAGGAGCCGGTCACCCTGCGTCTCGACGTCACCGGGCCGGCCGAGGTCAACGGCGCGAGCATCCAGACCACCGCGGACGTCGAGATCCTCTCGCCGGAGCTCCACATCGCCAGCGTCAACGGCAAGGGCCGCCTCGCCATCGACATCACGGTGGAGCAGGGTCGGGGCTACGCCTCGGCCGACAAGACCAAGAAGGCGGGCGCGCCGATCGGCGTGATCCCGGTGGACGCCATCTTCGCCCCGGTGCGTCGGGTCTCGTTCTCGATCGAGCCGACCCGGGTCGAGCAGGCGACGAACTACGACAAGTTGGCGCTCGAGATCGAGACCGACGGTTCCATCACCCCGCGGGACGCACTCGCCTCGGCCGGTGCGACCCTCGGCACGCTCGTCGCCCTCGTCGCCGACCTGTCGAACGAGGCTCCGAGCCTCGAACTCGGCGACGCCAAGATCGAGGCGACCCACGCCCCCGACCTGGACCTCCCGATCGAGGACCTCGACCTCTCCGAGCGGCCGCGCAACTGCCTGAAGCGGGCCCGCGTCGACACGATCGGCCAGCTCGTCATGAAGACCGAGGACGACCTCCTCGCCATCACGAACTTCGGCCAGAAGTCGCTCGACGAGGTCCTCGTCAAGCTCGACGAGCGCGGACTCGCGCTGCGGATCAAGGACTGATCGGATGCCCGCCCCGAAGAAGGGCCCGCGCTTCGGCGGGAGCCCCACCCACCAGAAGCACATGATGGCGAACCTCGCCGCCTCGCTGTTCGAGGCCGGCGCGATCACCACCACGCTGCCCAAGGCCAAGGCGCTGCGCCCGTACGCCGAGAAGCTCATCACCAAGGCCAAGAAGGGTGGCGTGCACCGCCAGCGCCTCGTGGTCGCCACCATCCACGACCAGACCGTCACCTCGCGGCTGTTCAACGACATCGCGCCGCGCTACGCGGATCGCAACGGCGGCTACACCCGGATCACCAAGCTCGGCCCGCGTCCCGGCGACAACGCGCCCATGGCGCGCATCGAGCTGGTCTGACCAGCCACGGCCGCCGGCCGCACCGATGACCCTGTTCGACGTCCCCGCCGCCGGTCCCGGCGGCGGTGTCGCGTCCGGGGACTCCGCCGGTCCGTCGCCGATCCGCATGACCGTCGCGTACGACGGCACCGCGTTCCACGGCTTCGCCCGCCAGCGCGACCAGCGCACGGTGGCCGGGGTCATCGAGGCCGCGCTCGCCAAGGTCCTGCGCACCGAGGTGGACCTCGCCTGCGCCGGGCGCACCGATGCGGGTGTGCACGCGTGGGGCCAGGTCGTCTCGTTCGCCGCACCGCCCGGCGCGGATCCCGACGCGCTGCGGGACCGGCTCAACCGCATGCTCGGCCCCGAGGTCGTGGTGCGCGACGCGCGCGTGGCCGAACCCGGCTTCGACGCCCGTCACTCGGCCCGGGCCCGGACCTACCGCTACACCGTCCTCAACCGGCGCGAGCCCGACCCGTTCCTGGCCCGCACCGCGTGGTGGGTCCCGGAACCGATCGACCTCCACGCGCTCGAGCTCGCGGCCGACCCGTTCATCGGCGAGCACGACTTCGCGGCGTTCTGTCGCCGCGGACCGGCCGGCTCGACCACGGTGCGGCGCGTGCTGGCCTCGGAGTGGCACCACCTCGGCGACGGGGTCCTGCGCTACGAGGTGCGGGCCACCGCTTTCTGCTGGCAGATGGTCCGTGCCCTCGTCGGCACCCAGGTCGAGGCCGGGCGCGGGAGGCGGCGCGCCGGTGCCATGCTCTCGATCCTGCGCAGCGGCGACCGGGCCGCGGCCGGGGCCCTCGCCCCGCCGCACGGCCTCTGCCTCTGGCACGTGGCCTACGACGACGAGGAGCCCCGATGACCGCACGCACCGCCCGGCGCCGTTGCGTCGTCCTCGCGTCGGTCCTCCTGCTCGGCCTCCCGGCCTGTGGGGGCGGGTCCTCGGCGGAGCCGACGACCTCCACCGCCGGGACCACGCTGCTGCGCGCCGCGACGCGGGCCGGTGCGGCGAGCGACGCGGTGTCGTTCCAGCAGCGCACGATCTCGGCGGGTCGGGCCGAGGAGGTGTTCGCGCGCCGAGGTGACGACTCGCTCGTGGCCACCGAGTACGACGACGGGGGGCGCAACGAGGTGCGGCGCGTCGACGGCACCGTCTACGTGCGCTCGGACCTCCGACTCGCCGCCGGAGGGCCCGCGCCGTGGATCCGGATCGACGCGGGCGTCGACGCCGACCGGTGGATCGACCTGCTCGGTGACGACCTGCTCGCCCCGACGCCCGGCGAGGTGAGCGGACTCCTTGCCGCCGGTGTGGATCGGGTCACCGCCGTCCGACGCAGTGGCGCCGGCGCGCGCACGCTCGTCGTCCGGCCCGCGGCGGTCGCCGACGGGGAGCGGCCGACCTCGATCCGCATCCGCCGCACCCGGCCCGCGTTCGTCGGTCGGGTGGCGGGGTTGTTCGTCGACGGGGAGCGGGTGGCCCGGCGCACCTACGCCGCGGTCCGGTGGGGCGATCGGGCCGAGGCCATCACGGTGCCCACCGGGACCGTGGCCATCGACGGCGTGCGCGATCCGCAGGTCCTGGCCCTCCCCGCCGCGGTCCGACGGGCGCCCGCGGCCCTCCCGGCGGGTTGGGGTCTGCGTGCCGCGGTCGGCATCACGCCGAGCCAGGGCGACGGCACCTGCCAGCAGGCCCTGACGCTCTACGCGCCCGCGGGCCGGCCCCTCGCCGACGGGTACCTCGCGGTGTACCTCAAGGCCGCCGGGTGCCCGACCCCCGCCGGCGCGGGCTCGGCCACCTTCACCGCCGGTGCGAACGCGGGGTGGATCGGCCAGGACGCCGGGTCCACCGTCGGCGGTCTCACGGTGGACGGCGTGTCGGTGCGGTTCCGCTCGACGCTCGCCGGGCGCGACCTCGCCTCGGTGCTCGCGACCTGGACCCCGCTCCCGGCCTGAGGCCCGGAGCGACACCGGGCGATTCAGAACTGGAAGTAGATGAACGGCACGGGCGCGGTGCCCGACCACACCGTGATGCCGACCAGCGCGGCCCCGACGAGGGCCCCCTGGACGACCGGTGACCAGTGCAGCGGTCGCAGCACCGCGCGCCGCCGATCCACGAGGTCCATCGCCACCACGAGGGCGGCGAACAGGCCCACCGTGAGGAGGTCGGCCTTCCAGGCCCCGGGTGCCGAACCGATCGGACCGTTCGCCATGTTGCGGAAGAACTCGAACGCGTCGCCGATCGTCGTCGCCCGGAAGAAGACCCAGAGTGCGGTGACGAACGCGAACGTCCCGAGGATCTTGGGCACGTCGCGCAGGCCCGGCACCGCGGGTCGTCCCCGCGGTTCGTAGGCCCCGAGGGCGCGGTGCACCGCGAGCGCCGCGCCGTGGAACCCGCCCCACACCACGAACGTCCACGCCGCGCCGTGCCAGAGACCGCCGATGAGCATGACGAGGAACAGGTTGCGGTAGGTGGCGAAGCGTCCCCGCTGGTTGCCCCCGAGCGGGATGTACAGGTAGTCGTGCAACCAGGAGGACAGGGAGATGTGCCAGGTGCGCCAGAACTGCGTGATGGAGGTCGACAGGTAGGGCTGCTCGAAGTTGCGGAACACCTCGATGCCGAGCAGGCGCGAGGTGCCGCGGGCGACGTCGGTGTACCCCGAGAAGTCGCCGTAGATCTGGATCGCGAACGCCACCGCGCCGACCGCGAGCGGGATGAAGCCCCGCCCGTCGGGTCGGGCGAACACCTCGTTGGCGACGACCGCCACGGTGTCGGCGATCACCACTTTCTTGAAGATGCCCGTGATGATGAGCAGGATCCCCGAGTACACCTGCTCGCGGTTCGGCCGGCGCCGCTCGGTGCGCAACTGGGGGAGCAGGTGCCAGGCCCGCTCGATCGGACCGGCCGCGAGCAACGGGAAGTACGCGATGAACAGTGCGTACGTGGCGAGGTTGCGCTCGGCCCGGAGGCGCCCCCGGAAGATGTCCACCGCGTACGAGATCTCGTGGAACACGAAGAACGAGATCCCGACCGGGAGGATGACCCGCAGCACGGGCGCGCTCCACTCGAGTCCGAGGGTCGTGGCGACCTGCTGGGCCGAGTCGATGAAGAAGTTGGCGTACTTGAAGAACCCGAGGATCCCGAGGTTGAAGACGAGTTGGGAGATGAGCCAGGACCGTTTCGCCCGCTCGCCCTCGGCCTCCTCGATCCGGATGCCGATCGCGAAGTCGATGACCGTGGTGACGAGCAGGAGCAGGAGGAACCGCCAGTCCCACCAGCCGTAGAACACGTAGGAGGCGACCAGCAGCAGACGGTTCTGGCCGCGCAGGCGCAGGCGCCAGTAGGTGAGCACGACGAGGACGAGCAGCAGGATGAACTGCAGCGAGTTGAAGGTCACGGTGCTGTGCCCCCCGGTCGGATCTCGGCGGCGATCATGCGCGAGAACTCACGTGCGCTGCTCGGGCCGAGGTGCTCGAAGTCGATGAAGGCATCGGACGCGAACGCATCCGTGTGGTCGCTGATCGGCACGCCCTCGGCCCGGGCGGCCCGCAGCACCGCGCGCCGCCACGCGACGTAATCGTCCGCCCCGTTCGGGTGGGCGTCGACGTAGCCCCGTTGCACGGGCATGATGGCGACGTGGACCCTGATGCCGGCGTCCCGGAGCGACCGCAACGTGCGCCGGAACGCTCCGATCTCGTCCCGACCGACCCGGAAGTCGCGCAGCGGGCCCTGAGCGGTCTGTGCAGCCTCGCGCGCGAGCATCCGCTCGCGGCGTGCACCGGTGAGCGATCGTGTTCGGCCCGGGGTGAACGTGATCGCCTGCGGCGGCGCACGATCGGGGAGCGCGTCGGAGAGGTCGCGACCGGCGACGACCTGCAGCATCGGACCGAGGTCGCGCAGTGCGGCACGGTTGCGTGCGAGCGCGGACGTGCGGGCGAGCGCGCGGTCCGCAGCGCCGAAGGCCCCGGATCGCGTGGCGCGGACGGACTCGTAGCGGCCGATGCTCTCGGAACGCCGGGCCGGGTTGAAGTCGAGGGACGAGATGCCCCACACCACGGTGTCGGGTCGCAGGCGCGGCACCGCCACGTCGAGCAGCCATCGCTGCATCATGAGCGCCTGACCGCCCTTCGCGAGCGACACGTTGTGCACCACGGCGTCGCGGCCGAGTTCGGCGGACACGACCGCGGGCACCACGTCCCGGCCCGCCTGCGAGGACCCGGTGACGAGGACGTCGCTGTGCACCCCGGTCGCCGCCGCGTCGTCCATCTCCCGCACGAGGCGGGCCGCCTCGGGGGAGAACCAATCGCCGGGTTCGGGGAGGCGGGGTTCGAGGACCCGGGCGGTGGTCTCCGCCGCGAGCAGCACCGCGAGGAGCCCGACGACGAGGCCGAGCCAGGTCCGTCGGCCGAGCCCCGTCCGCTCCCTGCTCCCGACCACGAGTTCCCCCAGTGCCATCGACCCGGAACACCCGGTCCGCGCCCACGAACGGCGGTCAATCTACCCGTCCGATCGCGCCCGCCGGACGCGGCGACGGCGTCACGGCATCCACGTGCCCGGCGGTCGCGGCGTCGCCGCTCGACACGCGTCACCAGCCCGCGGCGACGAGCTCATCGTGCAGCTGCGCGGAGAACGCGCGTGCACCGGCCCGGTCGAGGTGTTCGATGTCACGGAAGGCCGAGACCGGCATCGAGCGCGTCGCGTCCAGCAGCAGCACGCGCTCGTCGCGGGCGATGCGCCGCACCGCCCGCTTCCAACGGGTGAAGTCGCGCGCGCCGCGCGGGTGGGCATCGATGAACCGCTGGGTCACCGGCATGAGGACCACGGCCGTCCGGATGTCGTCCCGTCGGAGTCCACGCAGCGTCCGGCGGAAGGCGTCGAGTTCGGCCCGGCCGACCGAGTACCCGCGCAGTTGCACGTCCCGCGCGTACGCGACCTGTCGGCGCCGCATGGCCTCGAGGCGGGCCGGAGGCAACGGTGGTTCCCGATGCTCGTAGGTGATCGCACGGTCCGTGGTGCGCACCGGGAGCCCCGAGCCCCGGTCCGCACCGGTGATGATCTGCGACATGAGGTACGGATCGCGCAGGCTCGAGCGATGCTCGGCGAGTGCGGAGACCTCGGCGAGGGTCCGGTCGGCCGCCGCGAACGGACCATGACGCGTCGCACGTGCGCGGTCGTACCGGTCGATCGTCTCCGGACGCCGGGCCGCATTGAAGTCGAGGGAGGACAGGCCCCACACGACGGAGTCGGGCCGGGTGCGCGGCACCACCTCCTCGAGCAGCCAGCGCTCCTGCAGGGTCGTCTGGCCACCACCGCCGAGCGCGACGTTGTGCGCAGGGGTCCCCTCGCGGGTCCCCGAGGCCAGCACCGACGGGATCAGGCCGCGTCCGGCCATCGACGAACCCGCGACGGTCAGGCCGCCGCGCCGACCATCGGCCCGGGCGGCGTCCATCTCGCGGACCAGCCTCGCGGCCGAGGGCGAGAACCAGTCCGGTGGTTCGGGGAGGCGCGGCTCGACCGCACGGACCGTGACCTCGGCGACGATGAGGACCGCGAGGGCGCCGAGGACGACCCCCAACCAGCGACGTCGCGTGCCCCGCGGCTGTCGCTGTGCCACCGCTCCCCCTCGCTCCTGCCGGTGCCGCTCGAACCGGGCCCCGGGCGCCCGAGAATCTACCGGCGCTCGGGGGGCACCCGGACGCGGCGCTCAGGATCCGGCGAACGCCTCGTCGAGGTACAGGAACGAGTACGCCTCGTCGCGGAAGGTGACGCCGGACTCGCGCAGGGCGACGCCCCAGTCGCCGGTGACCGAGCGGTCGCTCTCCTCCATCCCGTGGTCGGCCACGAGCACCCAGGCGGTCTCGTCGAAGGCGCCGGCCGCCTCGACCGCCGCGAGCAGTTCGCCGAGGCGGGCATCCGAGTCCCGGATGGCGGCGGCCGCCATCTCCGAGTGGGGACCACCCTCGTGCATGGCGGCATCGGTGAGCGTGAAGTTGGCGAACATGAACCGCGGTCGCTCGTAGGTGACGTCGCGGTAGTGGCCGCTCCAGATGCCCGTGGCCTGCTCGGTGCCCATGTGATCCATGATCGAGGACCACGCGTAGTCCTTCGAGGGCCGCACGAACCGCTCGGTCGTGTGCGGCAGGCCCAAGGGCGACTTCGGGATCGGCGGGACCTCGCCCCGCCGGAAGAACCCGAAGGTGGAGAAGTCGGCGTCGATGTCGCAGGGCTCGTTCACCGAGGCGGTGAACGCGTCGGGCCAGGTCCGGTGCACCGCGGTGTGGATCGACTCCACGCCGGGGAAGCAGTGGTCCATCGCCGTGGCCCAGGTGAGCTCCGAGTTCGTGATGACCTGGGTGCCCCGGGCCCGGTCGTACCACGCGTTGTTGAGGATGCCGTGGTGCCCGGGCAGGCGGCCCGTCGCGATCGAGGTGTGGTTGGCGAGCGTGACCGTCGGCAGTCCGGACATCGCACCGTGCTCGTAGGCGGTGCCCATGGCGATGAGCCGGGCGACGTTCGGGGCCTCGCCGCGACGGGCCATGTCGTGGAGGACGTTCGGGTTCGTGCCGTCCCACAGCACGAGCACGACGTGCTTCGGGCGCGCCGCGCCGGGGTCGATCACGTCGAGGCGGACCTCGCCGTCCTGACCGGCGACGTAGGTGCCCGTGTCGTCGAGCGGCGCGCATCCGAGGAGGTGGGCGACCGTGGGCGCGAGGTCGACGAGGCGCGCGCTCCGGGGGACGAACCCGTCGGCCCGCACCCCTGCGCCCGCGACGATGAACGGCGCCCGCGCCTGCACGATCCCGATCGAGCCGTGCTCGCCGAGGTGCCCACCCTGGTCCTCCCAGTTGTGGGCGGCCGAGTGGATGACCGCGAGGTCCGGTGCGGCCGGGTGGTCGAAGAGTTGGGCGATCTGGTCGAAGGCGTGCGGGTAGGCGTTCTCCGAACGATGCGGGTGGAGGTGCTCGCGTTCGGCCTCGATGGGCGCGAACCGATCGGTCGATCGGTCGGCCAGCGGGTCGGCGCCCTCGGTCGCGAGCACCTCGAAGTCCTCCGGGCCCGGTCCGGTCCGGCGGAACCGCGCGCGGCCCTCGTGGGTGAGGGCCTCGTAGGCACCGTCCCGGGCCACGAGCACCATGTCCACGATCGGCTCGAGCGCAGCATCGAGGAGCACCTCGAGGGCGGCCGCGGCCGACTCGGCGCGTTCCGGTGCGAGTTCGGTGGGGGTGCGGGGCGGGACCTCGGCCTGCGTCATGTCGGCAGGGTACCGGTGCCGTCCGGATCAGGTGACGCGCAGCAGCCCCGTACGACCGACCGTCACCGAGCCGCCGTAGGGCAACCCGACCCCGCCCGGGTTTCGGATCCAGAGGTCGTGGCGCCCGGCCGCTCCGCTCGCGGCCACGGTGAGCGTGAACGTCACCTGCGTACCCGCGGCGTTCACGGCGACCCCGCTGACCGTCACGCCCTCACCGTCGACCACCGGGACGGCGTCGGCCGCGAACCCGGTGCCGGTCACCGTGATGGTCGGTGCGGTGCCGGAGGTGAGGGCCGTGGGCGTCACGGTCGAGATCGTCGGGGTGGCGGCGAGGAACCGCAGCACGGAGTCCGGCCCGAAGTGATCCTCGGTCGGGAACAGCGCCTGGGGGGTGGACCATCCGGCGTACCGGCCGTCCGCGCTCAGCACGGTGTCGTACACGCCGCTCGAGAGTTGCCCGAGGCCCGGGGTGACCGAGGCGCGGGTGTTCGTCCCGGCGACGAGGTTGCGCACGATGAGCTCGGCGACGCCGTTCGTGTCCCCCGGCACCGCGTCGGGGGCCTCGGTCACGTACGAGGTCACCGTGCCGTTCGCGCTGATGTGCGGCTCGAACGAGTCGCCGTCGAGCGCGGTGTCGGTGGGCGAGACCGAGGCGCGTCGGATGTGGCCGAGGTCGATCGTGCTCATGTCCCGTACGAACACGTCGGTCGTCCCGACCTCGAGCGTGCTCGGCTCGACGTCGCCCGGCATCGAGTCGAACTCCGTCGACCGGGAGACGAACGCGACGTACCGGCCGTCCGCCGACATCGCTTCGCCCCATGCGCCGCGGGCCGCGTCCAGCCCGCCGCCGTTCCCCGCGTACTTGCGGGTGACCCAGTCGATGCCGCCCGCGTTGAGGTCGCGCCGGTAGACGTCGAGTTCCTCGTTGTAGTCGTAGGTCGCGATCGGATCCTCGGTCGTGAACGCGACGTAGCGTCCGTTCCCGCTGATCACCGCCGACTCCGTGCCGACCGGCGGCGAGATGATGATGGGGATCCGCGACGCATCGATCCACGTCCTGGTCGGGAAGTCGTAGACGATCGCCTCGCCGATGATCGGCGGGTTCGCCACCGTGGCGAGGTTGTCGGCGTCAGTGATGATGCAGATGCGGCTGCCGTCGTCGGAGATGCTCGGGCTCCAGGCATCGCCGTTCGGGTTCTCGTCGCCGACCCGGGCGGCGTCGTACATCGGCCGGGCCAGCGTGTCGGTCGTCCGGTCCCATCGGTAGACCTCGGTGAGGAAGTTGGTCTTCTCGGCCCCCGTCGGGTCCAGGTTCGTCGCGTCGGAGACGAAGGCCACGTACCGGCCGTCGGCGCTGATCGCGGGCTCGTAGGAGGAGTCGTCGCCCAGCGCGCCGGTCGGACCGTGGCTCACGAGGCGGGTGATCCCGGTGGCGAGGTCGCGGTGGAAGATCTGCGAGGTGGTGCCCGAGGCGAAGGCCACGTACCGGCCGTCCGCACTGACCGCCTGCCGGCCCACCACCTCCCCGATCGCCGTGCTCGGCGGGGCGATGCTCGTCTGCTGGTACCACCGGCACGGGGCGACGAGGGCCGCCGAGGCGCTGCAGCCGTCCACGAGGGGGATCGGGGTGGCGGTGAACCCGCCGACCACGTCGACGATGAGGTCGGGACAGCCGCCGCTCGCGAACAGTTGGATGCCCTGACCGGTGCCGACCTTGACCAGCACGCCGTTCGGCACGGTCTGGCCGGCGACGTAGTTGAGGTTCGACGCGTTCGGCCGTGCGGTGCCCGACGGGTGCACGGTGACGAACCCGGGCGCGGTGGCACCGGTGACCGTGACGTTGAGCGCCACGGCGCGCGACTCCGACGGGACGGCCGAGCCGTCGACCCCGGCGACGGTCAGCGAGTACGAGCGGGTCCCGCCGAGGCACGGCACCTGACCGGCGGCGCGGGAGTCGAGGAGTCGGAACGGGTTCACGCCGAAGAACCCGCCGGCGCTCGTCGGTGCGCCGGGGGAGAAGTATCCGACGACGTCGACGATGACGTTGGGGCAGCCCGCGTTGGCGAAGAGTGCGATGGCACCGTCGGCCCCGACCTTGACCACGGTGCCGTTCGGGACGACCTGTCCGGCGGTGTAGTTCAGGGTCGACGCGGTCGGCTGGGTCGCCCCCTTCGGGTACACGGTGAGGAAGCCGGGGAGGGTCGGGCTCACCACGGTGACGTTGAGCGCGACCGCTGACGCGTCGGCGGGCACGGCCGAGAACGGTTGCCCGGCCACCTGCGCGGCGCGCACGCCGTTCACGCACGGACCCTCGCCGGGCCGGCGGGTGTCGAGGAGCCGTTCGGGCTCGATGCCGGTGATGCCGCCGGCCGCGGGCGAGCCGGTCGCGAAGTAGCCGACGATGTCCACGACGAGGTGCGGGCACCCGGCGCTCGCGAACAGGGTCACGACCCCGAACCCGCCGACCTTGGCGATCACGTTGTTCGGGACGACCTGACCGCCGACGTAGTTCAGCGAGGACGCGGGGGGCAGCGTGGTGCCGCCGGGGTAGACGGTCACGAAGCCGGGGACGCTCGGGTTCACGACGGTGACGTTGAGCGCGACCGCGGCCGCGGTCTCGGGGGCGGGGGAGCCGGGTCCGACGACCCGCAGCGTCCGGTTCCCGGTGACGCATCCGCTCGCCGCGCCCGTGGGGCCGGCCGGGTTGTTGCGGGTGTCGAGGAGCCGCACCGGGGTCACCCCGGTGAACCCGCCGGCGGCGGCGGCCGGGATGGCGGCGGCGGCCGGGGACGCCGGGGGCCCGAGGAGCAGCGCGCCGGAGGCGGTCACCCCGAGCATGCACGCGGCCAGCGCCCCGCCGACCCGGTGCCGGAGCCTCCGTATCTGCCTGCTCACCGTGGTCCCGATCTCCCGTTCCTGCTCACCGTGGTCCCGCACCGCCCGGCCCGGCGGGAACGGGGGCGGATGCTACCGCCGTCCTCCCCGGGAACGACCCGCGCCCCGGGACGGTTCCGCCCTCCTCCCGACCAGTGTCGGCGGGCCGGGAACGGCCTGCCACCCAAGAACTGTTGAGGTCGCGCGGGCCCACCCCCGCCGGGCCCGGATTGTCGGCCCCTCGGGGGCATCGCTAGGATGTCCCTTCCGCGTCCGGCGACCGACGAGGTCCCCGGGGGCACCCAGTACGCCCGGCACTCCGGCGTCCGCGCCGGCGCGGCCGACCTCCCACGAACCCGAAGAGATCCCATCGTGTCCTCCGCCAAGACCTTCACCCCCCGGCCGTCCGACCTCCAGCGGGCCTGGCACGTCGTCGACGCCGAGGACGCCGTCCTGGGTCGCCTCGCCACCGAGGTGGCGAACCTCCTGCGCGGCAAGCACAAGCCGATCTACGCGCCCCACGTCGACACCGGTGACCACGTCATCGTCGTCAACGCGGCCAAGCTCGACATCTCGGCCCGCAAGGCGGTGGAGAAGCAGTACTACCGGCACTCCGGCTACCCGGGCGGCCTCAAGCAGTCCTCCCTGCAGGAGATGATCGAGCGGCACCCCGATCGCGTCATCAAGCTCGCGGTCAAGGGCATGCTCCCGAAGGGGCGCTTGGGCCGTTCGATGCTCAAGAAGCTGCGCGTCTACCCGGGTGCGGCCCACCCGCACGCCGCCCAGAACCCCGTCGACCACGCCCTGCCGGCCCGCGCCCGCAAGGCCCAGTGACGATCACCGAAGGAACCCTCGTGCCCAAGCCGCTCATCCAGACCACCGGACGTCGCAAGGAGGCCGTGGCCCGCGTGCGCCTGCGCCCCGGTTCCGGCAAGGTCACGATCAATGGCCGCGAGGTCGAGCGCTACTTCTCCATCGCGACCCACCGCATGGCTGCGACCGAGCCACTCCGGCTGACCCAGACCGCCGAGGTCTACGACGTGGACGCCACGATCGACGGCGGCGGGATCTCCGGTCAGGCCGGTGCCCTGGGGCTCGGCATCGCCCGGGCCCTCGCCGCCCTGGACCCCGAGCAGCGCCCCGCCCTCAAGAAGGCGGGCCTCCTCACGCGTGACTCGCGCGAGAAGGAGCGGCGCAAGTACGGCCTCAAGAAGGCCCGCAAGGCTCCGCAGTACTCGAAGCGCTAGTCGGTCCCCGCCGCCGCGTCCTCGCCATGGCCCCGCGCTTCGGCACCGACGGCGTCCGCGGCGAGGCGCACGTCGAGCTCACCACCGGGTTCGTCCACTCGCTCGGTCGCGCCGTGGCCCGGGTGCTCGGCACGGCCGATCCGTTCCTCACCGCCCGTGACACCCGGGAGTCGGGTCCGGTCCTCGAGGCCGCGTTCGCCGCCGGACTCGTCGTCGAGGGTGCGACGGTCGCCTCCTGCGGGGTGCTGCCCACCCCCGGGCTCGCCAGTCTGTGCGATGCACGCGGCGCGGCCGGCGCCGTGGTCTCGGCCAGCCACAACCCCTGGCGCGACAACGGCGTGAAGGTCTTCGCACGCGGCGGCACGAAGGTCTCCGACGCGCAGCAGGCCGCGATCGAGGCCGTGCTCGACGCGCTCGTCGCCGACGGGATCCCCGACCTCGACCCGCCGGCGCCGGTGAGCGCGCCCAGCGCCGAGGACGACTACGTGACCCGCCTCGTCGGCTCGCTGGAGGGCCGCCGACTCGACGGCCTCTCGGTCGTCCTCGACTGCGGCCACGGCGCGGCGTACGCGTCGGCGCCGCGGGCGCTGCGGGATCTCGGCGTGGACCTGCGGGTGCTCAACGACGCGCCGGACGGTCGCAACATCAACGCCGGGTGCGGATCGACCGATCCGAGCGCGCTGGCCCGAACGGTGGTCGAGACCGGCGCGGACGTCGGCATCGCGCTCGACGGGGACGCGGACCGCATCGTCATGGTCGACGCGACCGGGGCGATCGTCGACGGCGACGAGATCCTCGCCGTGCTCGCCCTCGACCTCGCCGCCCGCGACGCGCTGCCCGGCGGTGCGGTGGCCACCACCGTGATGGCGAACCTCGGCCTGCGGCGCGCGCTCGCGCTCCACGACATCGACGTGGTCGCCACGCCGGTCGGTGACCGCGCGGTGCGGGCGGCCATGGATGAGCGCGGTCTCGTGCTCGGGGGCGAGCAGAGCGGGCACATCATCCTCGGGTCGCTGGCCACCACCGGGGACGGCACGCTCACCGGGATCGCGGTGCTCGACGTGCTCGCCCGCACCGGACGGCCGTTGGCCGAACTCGCCGGCGTCGTCGTCAAGGCGCCCCAGGTGCTGCGCAACGTGCGGGTCGCGGCGCGCGACGCGCTCGGAGGCGCCACGGGCTTCTGGGCCGAGGTCGCCGCGGTCGAGGCCGAACTCGGCCCCGACGGTCGGGTGCTCGTGCGCCCGTCCGGGACCGAACCCGTCGTGCGGGTCATGGTCGAGGCGATCGCGCCCGGGGTGGCCGAGGCGACGGCCGATCGCCTCGTCGCCGCGCTCACGGCGGCCCTCGGCCCCGCCTGATCGGATCCGAGCGGGGAGGGCACCGGGCCGGGGGCCGGTAGGCTCGCGGGTCTCGTGTGCGGAATCATCGCTGTCCTCCGGCGCCCCTCTGACCGGGCCCTGCCCGACCTCCCCGGCCTCGCCGCGGCACTCCTCACCGCCCGCGGCCACCTCGAGGCCGCACTCGCCGCGGCCGAGGCCGGTGACGGCGCGGCCGCCGCAGTGGGCCTGCGCGACGCGGCGGAGCACGCCGCCGCGGTCGACGGTGCACTGCACGGGGTGCCGGGCGC
>JBJTOY010000010.1:0-51590 GCA_046074845.1 Actinomycetes bacterium
CGCGCCTCCGGATCGCGCTCTCGGCCGCCCACACCGCCGACGAGGTCGCCACCTTGGAGGCCGCACTCACCACCCTGGGGATCGCATGAGCCTGCTCTTCGTCACCGGCACCGGTACCGAGATCGGCAAGACGTGGTTCGCCTCGCGCCTCATCGCCGCGTTGCGCGCCGGGGGCGTGGCGGTCGCGGCCCGCAAGCCCGCGCAGTCGTTCGAACCCGGCACGGGTCCCACCGACGCGGACCTGCTCGGGGCGGCGAGCGGCGAGGACCCGACCGTCGTGTGCCCCGCCCACCGTTGGTACGAGGTGGCGATGGCGCCGCCGATGGCCGCGGATGTGCTGGGTCGGCCCGAGATCACGATCGCCGACCTCGCACGGGAGTGCGCGCCCGGTCCCGTCGACGGCATCACGCTCGTGGAGGGCGCGGGCGGGCCCCGGTCGCCCATCGCCACCGACGGCGACTCGATCGACCTGGCCCGGGCCCTCGGGGCCGAACGGGTGCTCCTCGTGGCCGACGCCGGACTCGGCACGATCAACGCGGTCCGCCTCTGCCTCGAGGCGCTCCGGGGGTTCCCGGTCCTCGTCGCCCTCAACCGCTTCGAGCACGCGGACGACCTGCACCGGCGCAACCGGGCCTGGCTGGAGGACCACGGCGTCGCGGTGACGACGGACCCCGGGGAGGCCGCGGACCTGCTCCGCTGAGCCGTCCACGTCGCGGCCGAGGCGCGGCGACACCCACGCCCACGACGGATTCCGTAGTCTGAGACCCGTATCGCCACGGATTCAGTTGCCCGGGGGCACTTCGGCGGTCAGGATCACCGGTGAGGAGGCGAGGGCGAGGATGCTGAGTGCGAGGAACCGGTCGGGCGACGCCGCCACGGTCGTGATCGACGACATCGACAAGGCGATCATCGAGGCCCTCCAGGCCGACGGCCGGATGCCCTACACCCGGCTCGGCGCGACGGTCGGGCTGTCCGAGGCCGCGGTGCGCCAACGGGTGCAGCGCCTCACCGAGTCCGGCGTGGTCCAGATCGTGGCCGTGACCGATCCGCTCATGCTCGGCTTCAGCCGCATGGCGATGGTCGGCCTCAAGGTCGAGGGCGACCTGCGCACCGTCGCCGCCGACGTCGCGGCGATCCCCGACGTGTCGTACGTCGTGATCGTGAGCGGCTCGTTCGACCTCCTCATGGAGGTCGTCTGCGAGGACGACGACCACCTCCTCGCCATCCTCAACGACAAGGTGCGCGCGATCCCCGGGGTCCGCAGCACCGAGACCTTCACCTACCTCCGCCTCGACAAGCAGACCTTCGCATGGGGAACCCGATGACCGAGCAGTACGACCTCGACCGTCTCAACGAGCTGGCCAAGCGCCACCTCTGGATGCACTTCACGCGCCACGCGGCCTACGAGGACCACGAGGTCCCGATCATGGTGCGCGGCGAGGGCTGTTACGTCTGGGACGCACACGGCAAGCGCTACCTCGACGGCCTCTCCGGCCTCTTCGTCGTGCAGGCCGGTCACGGACGCCGCGATCTCGCCGAAGCGGCGGCCACCCAAGCCTCCACGCTCGAGTTCTTCCCGCTGTGGTCCTACGCCCACCCGCCGGCGATCGAACTCGCGGCCAAGGTCGCCTCGCTCGCGCCCGGCGACCTCAACCGCGTGTTCTTCACCACCGGCGGCTCGGAGGCCGTGGAGTCGGCGTGGAAGCTCGCGCACCAGTACTTCCGGGCGATCGGCCAGCCCGAGCGGGTCAAGGTCATCGCGCGGGAGACCGCATACCACGGCGTCACCCTCGGAGCCCTCGCGATCACCGGCGTACCCGCGCTGCGCGACCCGTTCGCACCGCTGATCTCCGACCTGGCCAGCCACGTGCCGAACACCAACCGCTACCGCCACGAGTTCGCCGATGACGAGGCGGCCTTCATGGTCTGGGCCACCGACGCGATCGAGCAGCGGATCCTCGCCGAAGGACCCGAGACCGTGGCCGCCGTGTTCCTCGAGCCCGTGCAGAACGCGGGCGGCTGCTTCACCCCGCCCGCCGGGTACTTCCAGCGGGTGCGCGAGATCTGCGACCGGTACGGCGTGCTGCTCGTCTCGGACGAGGTGATCTGCGCGTACGGCCGGCTCGGTGAGATGTTCGGTGCGACGCGCTTCGGGTACCAGCCCGACATGATCACGAGCGCGAAGGGCCTGACCAGCGGCTACTCGCCGCTCGGCGCGCTCATCGCGAGCGACCGGCTCATCGAGCCGTTCCTCGAGCCGAAGGCGGCCTTCACCCACGGTCTCACCTTCGGTGGACACCCGGTGTCCTGCGCGGTTGGCCTGCGGAACCTGCAGGTCTTCGAGGACGAGGACATCCTCGGCAACGTGCGTCGCAACGCAGCGCAGTTCCGCGCGCGCATCGACTCCTTGCTCGACCTGCCCATCGTCGGTGACGTCCGGGGCGACGGCTACTTCCTCGCCCTCGAACTCGTCCCCGACAAGGATCGGGCCGAGGTCCACTTCACCAAGGAGCAGGGCGAGGATCTACTGCGGAACTTCCTCTCGAACCGACTCCTCGAGGCCGGCCTCGTCTGTCGCACCGATGACCGGGGCGACCCCGTCGTGCAGCTCTCGCCGCCACTCATCGCGGGGGAGACCGAGTTCGACTTCATCGAGACGACCCTGCGCACCTGCCTCAGCGAGGCGTGGAAGCGCATGCAAGGATGAGTCCGGCCGCGGCGCTCCCGGTCGTCGGTGTCCCGCGGGAGACCAAGCCCGGTGAGCACCGCGTCGCGATCACACCGGACGGCGTGGCCGAACTCGTCGCGCACGGCGTCGAGGTCGTGATCGAACACGACGCCGGGGCGGACTCCGCCATCACGGACGTCGAGTACCGGGCCGCCGGCGCCCACATCGTGGACTCCGCGGACGAGGTCTGGTCACGGGCCGCGATGGTCGTGAAGGTGAAGGAGCCCCAGCCCGAGGAGTTCGCGCACCTGCGTCCGGGGCTCGTCCTCTTCACCTACCTCCATCTCGCCGCGTACCCGGAGGTCGCCGGGGTGCTGCGCGACCGCCAGGTGGTCGGCGTCGCGTACGAGACCGTGCAGGCGGCCGACGGAACGCTCCCGTTGCTCGCGCCGATGAGCGAGGTCGCCGGCCGCATGGCCACCCAGGTCGGTGCGCACTTCCTGCTGCGCGCGGCCGGCGGGCGCGGCGTGCTGCTCGGCGGCGTCCCCGGGGTGCGCCCGGCGCGCGTCGTCGTGCTCGGCGCCGGCAACGTCGGGTGGAACTCGGCCTGGATAGCGCAGGGCATGGAGGCCGAGGTGCTGTTGCTCGACCGCAACATCGATCGCCTGCGCTTCGTCGATCAGATCCACCAGGGCCGGATCGTCACGCTGGCCTCGAACCGCGGCGCGGTCGCCCGTGCGGTGGCGGACGCCGACCTCGTGATCGGCGCGGTCCTCGTCCCGGCCGGTCGTGCACCCATCGTCGTGACCGAGGACATGGTGCGGACGATGAGGCCCGGGGCAGTGCTCGTCGACGTCGCGGTGGATCAGGGCGGGTGCATCGAGACGACGCACGAGACCTCCCACGACGATCCCGTCTACGAACGACACGGCGTCATCCACTACGCGGTCGGCAACATGCCCGCGGCGGTGCCGTTCACGTCGACCTACGCGCTCACGAACGCGACCCTGCCCCACGCCGTCACGCTGGCGACCCGGGGGGTGGCCCGGGCCGCGGCCGTCGACCCGATGCTACGGGCCGGGGTGAACACGGCCGGCGGCGGGATCGTGCACCCCACGGTCGCCGCCGCACTCGGCGTCGAGGTCACCGACCTCGAAGCCGCGCTGGAGGGCTGAGGACGGTCGGGGCCGGCGGGCGGCGCCCGCCCGGGGGGACGTCCAGCGAGCACCGCCGCCGACCCGTACCGTCATTGCGGTCAGTGTTGCGGGCCGACGTTGCCACCGGACGGCCGCCGTGTGAACGGCGGGTCACGCCTCGCTGTCGTCATCCCCCTGCGCGGCCTCGTAGACCTCCTCGCGGTGGACGACGACGTCGCGGGGCGCCTCGATGCCGAGGCGGACCTGATCGCCCCGAACCTCGAGGACCCGCACCACGATCGAGTCGCCGATCATGATCGCTTCCTGTTCGCGCCGGGTGAGTACGAGCATGGTGGGCTCCGTCCGTGGGGGTGCGTCCTGACCGGGACCCCGATCCTACGGGCGGCACCGGACAGAGCCGCGTCCACCCCGGGCGTGCGAGCGGGCCGGGGGTCACCGCATCGGGGCCGCGTATCCTCACCGCATGGCGATCCACGTGGCTCCCGAACTGGTCGAGCCGTTCGCCCGCGGGTTGGTCGGGGCCACGGATGTCGACGGTGGCCCGACCGATGAGCAACTCGCGGTGCTTCGCGCCATCTCGACCGAGGTGTGGGGTCGCGACGACCTTGACCCGGGTGCGATCGGCGGGCTCGGCCCCGATGAACTCGCCCGGGCCATCGCCGAGCCGAGTGCCCGACGGCGGTTCCAGGAGTTGCTCGTCGCGGTGGAGATGTGCCGTCACCCGCTCTCCGCGAACCAGGTGGATCGGGTGGAGGAGTACTCGCGAGCACTCGCCGTCCCGATGGAGGAACTGACGATCCTGCGTGACCTCGTGGACGTCGGTGCGAAACGGGCGGCCGCCGACTTCCAGCGCTGCTTCGAAGCCCGCATCGAGGCCCGCAGCGAACCGAGCATGCGGGACGTTCCGATCCAGGACGATGCGCCCGAACCCGAACTCGTCGCCCGGATTGAGGCGCTCGGCGACCTCCCGGAGGGCACGCTCGGTTGGTCGCTCATCGACTTCTACCGTCGGAACCACCTCGAGACGCCCGGGTCGCGCGCGACGAAGGTGAACCACCTCTACATCGACCACGACATGATCCACGTGATCGCAGGGATCGAGCCGACCGGCGAGGGCGAGATCGCGCTCGGTGCATTCCAGTCCGCTATGGACGACACACCGACGAGCACCTTCGCGTTCCTGTCCGCGCTCATCGTGCACGAGGCCGGGTTCACGAACCTCGACAACCTCACCGCCACCGAGAGCACCCTCTCCCGACCGGGGGCGATCACGCTCATGGCTGAGGATCTGGCCCGCGGCGCGCGCTGCACCGCGTCGTTCGCGTTCGTGGATCACTTCGAGATCGCAGACCGGCCGCTCGCCGAGGTGCGCGAGCGCTTCGGGGTCCAGCCGCCCCTCCACCCCGACGACGGCCACCACCACTGGACCACCTGACGCACGCCCGTCGCAGTGGGCCGCCAGGGACTCGAACCCTGAACCTGCGGGTTAAAAGCCCGATGCTCTGCCAGTTGAGCTAGCGACCCGCGCACCAAGGTAGCGGTCGGCACACCTGTGCTGGGACGAGGGTGGTCACAGCCGGATCGTGAATCCCACGGGTCGATGATCGGCGGGCGGATCGGCGCCGAGCCCGGTGACCTCGATCATCTTGCCGATGGACCGGCTCGCGAACACGTGGTCGATGCGGAGATCGTCACGGGTCGGCGCACCATCCTTGTCACCTGGGCAGCACACGTCATCGAACCCTGCGGACCTCACGTTCGTGAAGAACTCCACGCCGCCCCCGTTCGGATGCTTGCGGTCCCAGTTCCGCGCCTCGTTCCAGTCGCCGGCCGCGATCACCCCCTCGGCACCCGAGGTCTCGCGCACGTGCGCGATCGTCTCGAGCACGAGGTCTGAGTCCCAGAGTCCGCACCTCCGCATCTCGACGGCACGACCACCGATGAGGTCGGACCACTGCGTTCGCGCGTCCTCCGACACCCTGGTCGGGGAGGCGTGGATGCTCATGAGCACGACGTCCCCGACCTTCGCGGCGGTGACGTACGAGCCGTGGTATCCCGACGTCGCGTAGGAGAACGGTTCGGCCGTGAGATCCCTCGTGACGATGACCGCTGAACGCGGCCTGAACGTCGGACCATCCGACACGAAGATCTCGTGGTCAGGCCACATCCCGCGCCACGTGTCGTCCTGCGGCAACTCCTGGGCGAACACCACCGCGAACTCGCCGGCGTTCCGCTGGATCCAGTCGATGGCGCTGGCCTCGACCTCCGCCGAGTGCGGCCCGCCGCATCCGAGATTGACGCTCACGGCATCCCACTGCTCGTCGCTCATGCTTCGCCCTGCCATTCGTCGAGAACTGCGCGTTCGAACAGTACGTCGAACGCGACGCGTCGGATCGAGCGTGATGTCCAGGGGTTCTCGATCCCCTCGCGCTGGAGCACGAGGAGCGCGGCCATCGCCTCGCGGTGACGCGCGCAGATGTCGTCCCGGGCTCCGGCCTCGATCAACGCGTTCCACACGTGCACGCCGTACATCCCGACGATGAGCGACCGCGCCTCATCGGCTTCGGCGCGCCCGACGGTCTCGCCATGGCGGATCAGGAATCGGAGCCACCGCTCGAGCGCCGGGCCCCCGAAGCGGTGATCCGGTACGCGCCGCTCGAGTTCTCGTTGCGCGGTGTGGGCATCCCGCCGCAGCGATCGGTGCACATCCTCCGGTCGACATCCACCACATCCCACGGGACCGTTGTAGCAGCGGGGTCGGACACGTCGGTCGAACGAGTCGCGGGTTTCGGGATGAAGGTGGCGTCTGGCAGGATGCCGCCCGTGAATGTGCGCACGCGCCGCCGCAGCATCCCCTTGCGGACCAGTCTCTGGTTCGCGCCGGCCGTCGCGGTCGTGATCGGCCTGCTGCTGTTCGTCGCCGTCGCCCTGCTCGATCGGGCCAACGCCGACCTCACGGTCCTGCCGAACCTGTCGACTGCGGACTGGCGGGTCGTGTTGGGCGCGATCCTCGGTGCGGAGGCGACGGTGCTGGCCGTCGTGTTCTCGGTGACGATGCTGGTGCTGCAGACGGCGGCCGGGCAGATGGGACCGCGCCTGATCCGCCGTTTCATGCGCGACCCGATCACCCAGTGCACGATCGCCGCATTCGTCGTGGGCATCGGGCTCGCCACACTCGCGCTGCTGTCGCTGCGGACCGACCCGAGCACGGGCAAGGTGCAGCCCCTCACGCCGACACTCGCGGTCCTCGTCGCCGCGATCACGCTCGGTCTCCTCGTCACGTACCTGCACCGAACCGCGACCGCGATCCAGGTGCAGTACGTCATCGCCGGGGTGGACCGCGACCTGCGCGGCGCGATCGCCGACGCCGGACCGGCCGCCGACCCGGCGCAGTTCGCGGACCTCGAGTCGCACACCACCGATGGTCGGGTCGTGGTCGCACCCTCGACCGGATACGTGATCGAGGTGCGGACGGCGGCAGTCGCCGACGCCGCACAGCGGGCGGACGCGACCGTGGTGATCGACGCTCGGCCGGGCCGGTTCATCCGGGCGGGTGAGCCCATCGCCCGGGTGACCGGGAACGACGTCGCCGCAGTGTGCGAGGCCGTCGCCCGTGCCGTGCGGGTCGGGCCGTACCGCACCGTGCGCCAGGACCCGGAGTTCGCGGTCCTCGAACTCGTGGAGATCGCGATCCGCGCCCTGTCGCCGGCGGTGAACGACACCTTCACCGCGCTGGCCTGCATCGACTGGATCGGGGACGCGCTCGTCCTCGTCGATGCGGCCGGGCTCGGCCCGACCGTGCACACGGGACGCGACGGACGGGCCCGGGTCGGCGTCGTCGGCGTGGCACCGGACCGGATCGCGGTCGCGGCGATCCAGCAGATCCGTCAGGCCGCGACCGACAATGCGGCCGTGACCATCCGCCTGCTCGAGATGGTCGCCCGCACCGCTCCCGTCGTCACCAGCGAGACCGTCCGGGGCGCTCTCGCGGCGGAGGTCGACGCCATCGAGGCCGGGGTCACTCCGCGCACCGTGGCCGCGGACCGTGCCATCATCGACGCCCGACTCCGGACCGCTCGCGAGGGATGCACCGCACCGTGACCTACACCCGCCGGCGTGTCGACGCCGTCCTCGCCGCAGTCGGCCTCGCGGTGGTCCTCGCCGCCGCGATCATCGCCCGGTCCGGCACGGTGAGTGGTCCCGAGGAGTGGGTGTTCCGTCGCCTGAACGACCTCCCCGGGTTCTTGTACCCGATCGGTTGGCCGTTCATGCAGATGGGCAACCTCGTGTTCGGCGGCGTGGTCGCGCTCGTCGCCGCCGGGTTCCGCCGGTGGCGCCTCGCCGGCGCGGCGATCATCGTGACGGTCGGGAAGCTCGCCGCCGAGCGCGCCCTGAAGTCGATCGTGCACCGCCAGCGCCCCTGGACCTCGATCGGCGACATCACCGCGCGCGGCGACGTGCCGCACCACGGGTGGTCGTTCCCGTCCGGTCACGCCGTGCTGCTCGCCGGGCTGGCGACGATCATCGTCCCCTACCTGCCGCGTCGGTTCCGCTGGATCCCGTGGGTCCTCGTGGGCGCGAACGCCGCGATGCGCGTGTACGTGGGCGCGCACAACCCGCTCGACGTCGTGGCCGGCACCGGTCTCGGCCTCACCGTCGGCGCGCTCGCGAACCTCGTCGTCGCCGTGCCCGCGGACCGGGCCGACGACCCCGTCACCTGACCGGCGTCCCCACGATCACGCTGGCGATCGCGCCGCAGGTGATGCCGATGCCGAGGCCACCGACGACGTCGAGCGGTAGGTGGGCACCGAAGTAGATGCGGGCGAAGCCGACGACGCCGACGAGGACCCAGGCCACGACCCGGGCCGGGCGCGGCAGCCAAGGCGAGAGCGCGGCGGCGAAGGCCGCGGCGAGGGCCACGTGGCCGGAAACGAAGCCGAGCCCGTGGATGCCGGACTCCCGCAGGGTGACCCCGTCGATGAACACGGCCGGCCGACCCCGATCGGCGAGTTGCTTGATGACCTTGGCGAGCCCCCAGGCCGACACGCTGGCGAGTGCGACCGCGATGGCCGGGGCCGGTCGGCGGTAGATCCCGAAGAGGACCGGGGCCGCCAGAACCCAGATCCAGAAGTTGCCGAGTTGCATCGGGAACCACAGGACGGGCCGGAGCAGGTCGGGGAGCCCGTTCACCGCAGTGAACAGGTCCCGCTCCCACGGTTGGAGCGACCGGTCCGTGGCCGCGATGTAGATCCACGCGACCGCGAGGAGCGCGAGACCCACGCCGAGGGCGAGGAGGTGGTCGGCGGGCGAGCGATGCAACGGTGCTGTCCGCATCTCATCGAGCACCGTCATCGCAGACCTCCTCGATCACCCCGGCCGGGGAGCGAACGGACGAATCGGAACGTACACTCCCCCGGACACGCTCGGGTCCGACCTGGAGCGGCCCACCGTTCCGCATGACGATCGACGAGGCACCATGAACGAGCGATCACCCGGCGAGCAGGTCACCTACGACCGGAGTCCGAACGACGCCCTCCGTCTGGCCGCGGCCCTCATCGTCACGCTCCTCGGCCTGTTCCTCGCCATCGTCGTGGAGGACTCGGTCATCGGGTTCGAGCGGGACCTCGTCCAGTTCGTCTCCGACTTGCCGAACCCGCTGACCCGCACCCTCATCGGTGTGGTCCAGATCGCGGTCATCGTCGCCCCGATCGCCGGCGCGATCGTGCTCCTGCTGCTCCGCCGGTTCCGCGCCCTCGGCTACGCCGTGCTGGCCGGTGGACTCGCCGCCGGGATCGACCGCGGCGTGCTGTCGCTCATCCACAGCCTCGAGCCCTCGGCCTTCGCCCGGATCGCACAGGCCAAGGGCTGGATCGGCGATGCCGCCTTCCCGGACTCGCCCTACCTGTGCAGCGCGGTCGCCGTGCTCACGGTGCTCACCCCGTGGATGAACCGGGCCTGGAAGCGCACGGCCTGGGCCCTGCTCTGGATCGGGGTGTTCGTCCGACTCCTGTCGGCGACCGAACTCCCGGCGACCCTCATCATGACCCTCGGCCTCGGGTGGCTCATCGGATCCGTCGTGCTCGTCGCGTTCGGATCGCCACACGTGGCGCTCACCATCGAGGAGATCTCCGCCGCACTCGCCCGGGCCGCGCGTCCGCTGCGGTCCCTCGTGCCCGCCGCGGTCGACGCCCGTGGGTCCACGCCGTACTTCGGCGAGACCGAGGACGGGCGGCCGCTGTTCGTGAAGGCGCTCACCGACCGCGAGCGTTCGGCGGACCTGCTGTTCCGGCTGTACCGCTGGGCCCGGTTCCGACACCTCGGTGACGAGCGTCCGTTCTCCTCGTTGCGCCGCACCGTCGAGCACGAGGCGCTGTGCGCGCTGGCCGCCCGCGACGCCGGCATCGAGACGCCCCACCTCTCGGCGATCGCCTCGATCGATCAGGGGGGCCACGCCATGGTGCTGGCCTACGAGCGCATCGACGGCCGCTCGCTCGACCGGGCGACGCCCGATGAACTCTCCGACGAGGTGCTCCGCGGCATCTGGCGACAGGTCGCCGAGCTCCGGTCCCGCCGCATCGCCCACCGTGACCTGCGCCTCGCGAACGTGTTCCTGGCGGCCGACGGCACCCCGTGGATCATCGACTTCGGCTTCAGCGAGCTCGCGGCCCGCGACGAGCAACTCGCGGGTGACGTCGCCGAACTGCTCGCGTCCACCGCGACCGTGGTCGGACCGGCGCGGGCGGTCGACGCCGCCCTCGCCGCGGTCGGCGCCGAGGCCGTGGCCTCGGCGATCCCCCGCCTCCAGCCGAACGCGCTCAGCGGCGCGACCCGGGCCGCGTTCAAGACCGACAAGCATGCGCTCGACGCGCTGCGGACCGAGGCGCAGACCCGATCGGGTGCCCCGGAGATCCAACTCGAGCAACTCGAGCGGGTGAGCCTGAAGACGATCCTCACGATGGTGATGCTCGTGGGCGTCTTCTACTTCCTCGTGCCCCAGCTCGCCGACCTGCCCCGGTCGTTGGGCGAGGTGCGCGACGCCGAGTGGGGGTGGGCCCTCGCCGCCCTCCTGCTCTCCGGGGTCAGTTACATCGGCGCGACGCTCTCGATGATGGGTTCGGTGCCGGACCGGCTGCCGCTCGGCTCCACGTTCCTGGCCCAGCTCGCCTCGACGTTCACGAACCGCATCACCCCGGCGCAGGCCGGTGGCTACGCGCTGAACATCCGGTACCTGCAACGGGCCGGGGTCGACACGCCGGTCGCGGTCACCGGAGTCGGCATCAACACCCTCGGCGGGGCCATCGTCCACATCCCGCTCATCTTCGTCTTCTTCGTCTGGGCCGGCACCGACGGGTTCCCGTTCGCGCTCCCGGACACCCGCATCTTCCTCTACGTCGCCCTCGGGTTCGTGGCCCTGAGCGCCGTGATGCTCGCGATCCCAGCTGTGCGGAGGTTCGTGCGCAAGCGGCTCGTCCCTCCACTGCGCCAAGCGGTCGCCGGACTCGGCGAGATCGTGCGCCGACCGGGCAAGGTCCTCGCCCTCCTCACCGGGTCGTTCATCGTGACGATGAGCTACACGGTCGCGATGTTCGTGGCCGTCCAGGCCTTCGGCGGCGGCCTGTCGTTCGCCCAGGTCGGGTTCGCCTACCTCGCCGGATCCGCGGTCGCCGTGGCCGCGCCGACCCCGGGTGGGCTCGGCGCCACCGAGGCGGCACTGCTCGCCGGTCTCTCGGTCCTCGGACTCCCGAACGAGGTCGGGCTCCCGTCGGTGTTCCTGTTCCGACTGGCCACCTTCTGGCTGCCGATCCTCCCGGGCTGGCTGGCGCTCCGGGCGCTGCAACGACAGGAGGCGATCTGATGGGCATCCTGACCGCGTTCGGCTGGGTGGTCCTCGGACTGCCCACGATCTTGCTCGTGACGTTCCTCGGCGGTCGTCTCCTCGGCGCGAAGCGCGGATGGGTCGCGCTCGCTGTCGCCGGACTCGGCGGCTGGCTGTCCGGTCTCATCATCGCCGGCGAGATCACTGCGTGGCGCTGGTCGACGATCGACATGGTCGTCGTCTCGATCGTGCTCGGCACCCTCTTCACGATGCTCATCGCAATCGCCATCGACCTCCTCGCGCCGGTCGGCACCCTCAAGCGGGGTGACGAGGCCGGGCTCGTCCGGATCACGAACCCCGTCGCCGCGATGGGCCGTCGGCGGGCCATCGTCCGGCGGTACCGCGAGGTCGTGCACCTGGCCCGCGTGAACGGGGTCGTGACCCGTCACGTCGACCACGACGCGCTTCCCGACGGCGTGCGCCGCACCCTCGAGCAGGCCGGGGGCATCTTCGTGAAGATGGGCCAGGTCGCATCGACCCGGTCCGACGTGCTCCCCGAGGCGTGGTGCACCGAGCTCGCCAAGCTCCGCAGCAGCGCCGAGCCCGCGCCCGAGGCGCTCATCCGGCCCCTCATCGAGGCCGAGATCGGTGGACGGGTCGAGGACGTGTACGCGGCCTTCGACTGGACCCCGATCGCCAGCGCGTCGATCGCTCAGGTCTACGCGGCCACCCTGCACGACGGCAGCGAGGTCGTGGTGAAGGTGCAGCGTCCCGGGCTCGACGACCGGATGGACGTCGACCGGGGCGCGGTCCTCCAACTCGCCGGGCTCATCGAGCGACACACCGCCCTCGGCCTCTCCGTGCGCCCGATCGACCTCGCCACGGAGTTCCTCAACAACGTCGCCGAGGAACTCGACTTCTCGATCGAGGCCTCCAACGCCACCGCGCTGCGCGAGGGTCTCGCCGGCTTCGAGGGACTCCGGATCCCAAGCATCGACGGGGACGCGAGCACCAAGCGCGTCCTCACCGAGGAGCGGGTGACCGGGGTGAGCATCGCGGACGGCGACGCCATCGCCGCCTACGGCCTCGACCAGCGGCTCCTCGCCGATCGGTTGCTGCGCGCCTTCCTGACCCAGATCTTCGACGTCGGGGTGTTCCACGCCGACCCCCACCCCGGCAACATCCTCGTCGAGCCCGACGGGACCATCGTGCTCATCGACCTCGGAGCGGTCGGCCGCCTCGGTCCGAACCAACGCGCGGCCACGCTCAACCTGCTCGTCGCCGCGGCGTCGATGGACAGCGCGGCGATCCGTCAGGCACTCGTCGAGATCGTGGACATGGACGAGCGCGCGGACGCCCGGACCCTGGATCGCGTCATCGACCGAATGGTGGCCAAGCACGTGCGGCCGGGCGGCGGCATCTCGGCCGAGGCGTTCGCCGACCTCGCCTTGGTCACCGGTCAGTACGGCATGCGGTTCCCGGACTGGCTGGCGACCCTCACCCGCACGATGGTCACCCTCGAGGGGACCCTCACGACCATCGACCCCGAGTTCTCGCTGGTCGACGGCGCCCGGCGTCACGCCGGCGACATCATCGCCGGCGGTGAGGGCGGGTTCCGGGCCGCACTCGAGCACGAGGCGATGCGCCAACTGCCCCGGCTGCGGCGGCTGCCCGATCGCCTCGATGCGATCCTCGGCCAGGCCGCGGAGAACAAGCTCGGGTTCCGCCTGCACCTGTTCAGCGATCCACGTAACGAGCAGGTGCTGAGCCGGATCTTCAACCGGGTCGTCCTCGCGATCATCGCGGCCTCGGTCGGCCTCGGCTCGGTGATGCTGCTCAACGTGCGCACCGGTCCGAACCTCGGCACCTCGGTGTCGATCAACGAGGTGCTCGGCTACGTCGGCCTCGTCGCGGCCTCGGTCCTCATGATGCGCCTCGTCGCCGGCATCGTCCGCGACGGCTCCACCTGAGTCGCCTCAGGCGTAGGCCACGGGCACGCGCCCGTCATCGATCGCGCGCCGCAGCGCCGCGTGGTCCCGTTCGGCCTGATCGGCGTAGCCGGCCGCGAAGGACGCGATCGCCCGGTCGAACACGTCACCATCGCCGAGGTAGCCGGCGATCGCGTCCCCGTCGCCGCTGCGGACGTGGGCCCGGGCGAGGGTGATGCCGCACAGGCGCGCGTAGTGCACGAAGCCCGACGGGCTCATGAACGCGAGGTCGAAGGAGCCCTTCATGTCACGCAGTTGCCGGAAGTAGTAGTCGACCCCGATGTCGGCGACCCGAGCCCACCCGAGGAACGGATCGCTGGCGGCCTGCATGAGTCGCTGCCCGGCGACGACCCGCTCGCCGTGGGTCGGGTACTCGCTCGGACCCACGTACGACTCGAGCACGGAGGCGAGCGCCTGCTTGAACTGCAACAGCAGCGGCGCGCCACCGTCGTCGACGTAGACGGCGAAGAGGGCCTGGGTCCCCACGCTCCCCACGCCGACCACCTTGCGCCCGAGGGCCACGAACCGGAATCGCTGGAGGAGGTGCCGACGATCGTGGTTGAGCGTGTCGAGGTAGTCGGCGAAGGCCTGGTCGTACCGGCGGCGGGTCACGTCGTCGAGCGGGAGCGGCTCCACGAGCGGCGGCTGGTCGATGATGCGCAGTCCCCCGTCGGGGCCGACCTCGGTGAGACGGGTGAGCGCTCGCTCGCTCGTGCGACGCCGGGCCTTCGCGATCTGGCGTCGTGCCCGTTCGATCATCTTGCGGTCCCGGGCGACCTCGAGCCCGAGGAGCGTCAGCACCATCGAACCGCTGCGGTCCTCACCCCGGATGACCGCATCGACCTCGGCGACCACGGTGTCGAGGTCGATGTGGAAGTACCACTCCTCGAGGGTGGAGAGGCGCGTGAGCGCGGCGGTCGCCTCCCGGTAGGAACGACCGACCTCGGTGACGGCCGCGCTGATGGCCCCCGGTGCGTACCCGTTGGATCGACCCGCGATCTCGAAGGACGCCGCGAGGCGCTTGACGTCCCACTCCCACGGGCCGGGGAGGGTCTCGTCGAAGTCGTTGAGGTCGAAGACCAGCCGACGCTCCGGGGTCGCGTACATGCCGAAGTTGGCGAGGTGGGCATCGCCACAGGCCTGCACCTCGATGCCCGTGACCGGGGTGTCGGCGAGGTCCGCGGCCATGACCGCCGCGGCCCCCCGGTAGAACGCGAACGGCGACGCCGCCATCCGCCCGTACCGGATCGGGACGAGGTGCGGGACGCGATCGGCATCCTGGTCGTGGAGCACCCCTACGGGATCCGGGCGGTCCCCGGCGGGTTCCCACGAGCCGTGCGCCGACCTGCTCACGACCTTGCGCAGGTCGCGTCCGGCGCGTCGGTGCTGGGTCCGGAGATCGGCCGTCACGTCGTCCATCTGCATCCAATCCCGGTCCGAGCCGTCGTGGGGGGCGGGTACATTCGCCGGACGGTCGGCGCAACGTTACGGCGTCCACCCGATCCGGACCAACGGACCGACGTCGTCCCCCGGCGCGGCACAGGAGCATGACCACCATGGCGATCACCGGGCTCAACCACGTCGTCCTCTACGTGCGCGACGCGGAGGCGACCGCCGCCTTCTACACCGAGCTCCTCGGGTTCACCCGGGTCGAGGCCTACAAGGTGTTCCCCGGTGGGGTGTTCCTGCGCGCGCCCGGATCGACCAACGACCACGACCTCGCGCTCTTCACCGTCGGCGAGGAGGCGCACCCGTCCTTCGCCGGACGCGGTTCGGTCGGCATGTACCACGTGGCCTGGGAGGTCGACACCCTCGGTGACCTCGAGGAGTACGGCCGTCGCCTCAGCGAGGCCGGCGCGCTCATCGGCGCCTCCGACCACGGCGTGACCCGATCCCTCTACGCGCACGATCCGGATGGGCTCGAGTTCGAGGTGGTCTGGGTCGTCCCCGCCGCCCTCATCACCGACGCCGACTTCGCGCGCACCGCACCGCTGCGCCTCGCCGCCGACATCGAACGCTTCGGCCGCGACACGATCGGCGGCGTCGGGGTGTCTCGCCCGGCCTGAGGCGAAACCCCCGAACCGATCACGAGGCGCGCAGCGCCAGCGTCTGGGTGTCCGCTACCGACACGCTGCCCCAGCCGATGCCGGTGCCGACCTGGGTCGGGACCAGGGCCGTCGTCGTCGAGCCGATGCCGAGTTGCCCGACTGCGTTCCCGCCCCAGCACCACAGCGAACCGAGGTCGCCGCTCGAGGCGATCGCACAGGTGTGCGCGTCGTCCGGGAAGTTCGCGAAACCGGTGGCCGCCACCTGCTTCCACGCCCGGGTCGCGCCGATCTGCACCGGCGTCGTCCGCTGACTGGTCGTGCCGTCACCGATCTGCCCGCTCGGGCTCCCGCCCCAGCAGAACAGCAGACCGCCCGTGCGGATCCCGCACGAGGCGACCCCGCCCGCCGACATCTGGGTCCAGTCGTTGGCGGTGCCCACCCGAACGGGAACCTTCTGGCTGACGGTCGAGCCGATGCCCAGTTGGCCGAGGTTGTTCGAGCCCCAGCACCAGAGCGACGAGTCCGACTTGATGCCGCACACCTGCTGGTCCCCGACGCTCACCGAGGTCCAGGTGCCACCGCCCGAGATGGCCGTCGGGACCAACCGGTTGAGGACGTCGTTGTTGCCGATCTGTCCCGAGCCGCCGGCACCCCAGCAGAACACCGAACCACCGGCGATGCCGCAGGTCGTCGCCGCGCCGACCGAGATGTCGGTCCACGTCGTGAGCGCCCCGACCTGGGTCGGGATGTCGGACGGCGCCGTCGAGTTGGTCCCCAGCTGCCCGTAGGTCCCGTCACCCCAGCACCACAACGTGCCGGTGGTCCGGATGCCGCACGCGAAGTCGGTCGGCGTGCCGAAGTCGTCGATCTGCCCGCCCACCGCGACGGTGGACCAGTTCGTCGCCACACCGATCTGCACCGGCGTCAGCGCGTCGAGATACGTCCCGTCGCTCATGAGGCCGGAGGCCCCCGAACCCCAGCACCAGAGCGTGGCGTCGGTCCGCACCCCGCAGGAGGCCCCGTGGCCGGCACTCACCGTCGCGAGGTCCGTGAAGGCCGGCGATGCGCCGGGCGCGGTGCGGTAGGCGGGGATGCCCAACTGGCCCTGGTTGTTGGCGCCCCAGCAGAGGAGCGCCCCGGCCCGGATCCCGCAACTCGATCGGTACCCGGCGCTGACCCTCGTCCACGTCGCGTCGAGCCCGACGCGCGTCGGCGACGTCACGTCGTCGATCGACGCGAGGCCGGTCCGGTAGTCCGCACCCGCGCCCCAGCAGTACAGCGCACCCGCACGGATGCCACAGGTGTGGGCGTTGCCGGCGTCCACGACGTTCCAGTCGACGCCCGCGCCGATCCGGACCGGCAGCAGTTCCGAGTTGAACGTGCCGTCGCCGACCTGGCCGTAGTCGTTGCCACCCCAGCACCACAGGGCCCCGGTGACGGGCGGCACGGTTGGCGGCGCAGTGGAGGAGCTCCGGATGGCGCAGACGTTCGTGTCACCGCTCGTCACCGTGTTCCAGTCGACCGACACGCCATCCACCCGCTGCATCGCCGGGATGTCCGGCGTCACCCCGGTGTTGTCACCGAGTTGGCCGAAGGAGTTGTCGCCACCGCAGAACAACGCGGACGCGCCGTTCGTCCCGGTCGGACCGCGTCGCGAGCATGACGAGTACGTCCCAGCTGATGGCTGGAGCCACGTCACACCGCTGCCGATGACCCGAGGTTGGTACTGCGCGTCGAACGTGCCGTCGCCGAGCTGACCGTAGGAGTTGTCGCCCCAGCAGTAGTACTGGTTCCCGGTGGTCCGGACGGCGCACGCGTGGTCCTCGGACACGTCCACCGCCCCCCAGCCGAGCGGTCGCGATGCGGTGCCGCCGAACTCGTCGATGATCACGTCGGTGATCTGGAGCGGCGTGTCCTGCTGGACGCCGGTCCCGTCCCCGACCTGGCCGTAGGTGTTGTCACCCCAGCACCAGAGCGTGGTGTTCGGGGCCGCCCCGCGCAGGCCGCACACCGACGAACCACCGACGGACACGCTCTGCCAGTCCGAGGCCGCGCCCACCCGCACCGGGACCTGGGACGAGGTGGTGGTGCCGATGCCGAGCTGTCCGTAATCGTTCGCACCCCAGCAGTACAACTGTCCGGCCCGGATGCCACAGGTGCTCGACTGCTCGAGCAGGAGGGAGCCGTTCGTGCTCACCGCCGTCCAGTCGGTCGCCGTCCCGACCTGCTGCGGGGACTGCGCGACGCCGGGGACGCTCGGATCCGCGAGCTGCCCGTAGAGGTTCGAGCCCCAGGAGTCCAGGTTCGTCGGGGCACCGGTCGGTGCCGCCGCGCCCACGTAGTAGCCCACGACGTCGACGATGACCTGCGGACAGCCGGCGTTCGCGAACAGGTTGATCTGGCCACCGTCCCCGACCTTCACGACGGTGCCGTTCGGCACGACCTGTCCGGCGGTGAAGTTGAGCGTCGACGCGTTGGGCTTCGCCGCACCCGTCGGGTACACGGTGAGGAACCCGGCCGCGCCCGGCGTCACCACGGTGACGTTGAGCGCGACCGCCGAGGCGTTGTCGGGCACCGTCGTGTTCTGGGCGTTCACCGTGCCGGTCACCCGCAGGGCCCGGCCCGTGCCGAAGCCGTCGGTGGGGCCGACGCAGCCCGTGCGCTGGGTCACCCCCGAACCGTCGGGCCGGGTGTCGAGGAGTCGCTTCGGCGTCACCCCGGTGAAGCCGCCCTCCGCGACGGGCGAACCTCCCGTCGTGTACCCCACGACGTCGACGATGACCTGCGGGCAGCCCCCACTGGCGAACAGGTTGATCTGACCGCCCGCGCCGACCGCGACCTGCACGTTGTTCGGGACGACCTGACCCGCGGTGTAGTTCACACTCGACGCGTTCGGCTTGGACGCGCCGGCCGGGTACACGGTCACGAAACCGGGGACGGACGGGTTCACGACCGTCACGTTGAGCGCGACCGCGGACGCGGTGTCCGGCACGGTCGTGTCCTGACCGTTGACCGTGCCCGTGACCTTGAGCGCACGGCCCGCGCCGGCACCATCGGAGGTGGCGACGCACCCGGTGGCCTGCACGACGCCGGTGCCGTCGGATCGCGTGTCGAGGAGTCGCTTCGGGGTGAGGCCGTTGAAACCGCCCGGTGCGGTCGGCGTCGTACCCTCGAAGTACCCGACGACGTCGACGATCACCTGCGGGCACCCGGCGCTCGCGAACAGGTTGATCTGCCCGCCGGTCCCGACCTTCACGAACACGCCGTTCGGCACCACCTGCCCGGCGGTGTAGTTCACGCTCGAGGCGGTCGGCTTGGCCGCGCCGGTCGGGTACACGGTGAGGAACCCCGCGGCACCCGGGGTCACGACGGTCACGTTGAGCGCGACCGCCGAGGCGGTGTCCGGCACCGTGGTGCTCTGACCGTTCACCGTGCCCGTCACCTTGAGCGCCCGGCCCGCGCCCGCACCGTCGGACGCGGCGATGCAACCGGTCCGCTGGGTCACCGCCGTACCGTCGGGCCGGGTGTCGAGCAGTCGCTTCGGGGTCAGGCCGATGAATCCGCCCGCGGTGGTCGCGGCCGCAGCGGGCGGCGGGACGATCGCGGTGGCGGCGAGCCCCGCCACGGCGGTGGCCATCGCGGCCAGGCCGGCGATGAGACGTCGGGTGGGGAGCAGTGTCATGGAGGTCCTCAGAGCCGTGGACGGGAACGAGGCCGAGCGTAGGGCCCGCCGACCCCGACCCGTCCGGCGGTGCACGAGGCCTTCACCCCCTCGTCAGCCGGGGTTCACCCGGGCCGCGGAACCGGATTCAGCCGAGTGCCGCCTTCACCGCCGCAGCGATGCGGCCGCCCTCGGTGCCCGCCCCGGCCCGGGCCCGGACGGCCTTGACCACCGCGCCCATCGCCTTGCCGCCCGCGAGGCCCTCATCGGCGGCTCGGGCGACCTCCTCGGCAACGATCGCGGCCAAATCGTCCTCGGAGAGCGCCGCGGGCAGGTAGGCGGCGAGGACCGCGGCTTCGGCCCGTTCGCGGTCGGCCCGGTCCGTGCGGCCTCCGGCGGCGTAGGCCTCCGCCGCCTCGGTGCGCTTGCGGACCTCGGTCTGGAGGACCCCGACGATCGCGTCGTCGTCGAGTTCGATCTGCTCCTTGCCCGCGACCTCGGCCCGCTGCACCGCCGCGAGCGCCATCCGCAGGGTCTCACGGGTCACCTCGTCCTGGGCGCGCATGGCCTCGGTGAGATCGTGCTGGAGTCGGTCCTTGAGGGAGTCCATGCGGACCGACACTAGGCGCGGTGCTGCTCACCCATCGTCGGCGTCAGTCGCGCTCGGCCGGTGCCTCGGTCAGGTCGATGGTGCGACGCTCCGCCGCGATGGTGGCCTTGCGGTCCTCGAGTTCGAGGTCGATCTCGCGTTCGGCGATCAGGTCGACGAGGGCCTGGCGGACCTGGTTCCGGGCCTCACCCGCGAACCACACGATCGCAACGAGCACCGCGCCCCAGCCGAGCGCGACCCAGCCGAACACGACGCAGAGTTCCCACGTGCGGCGGCGGCGGCCCGTCGAGCGCCACGTGCCGCGGGAGTAGGAGCCCATGTCGAACAGGGTCCCGGCCGCGACGAGGAAGCCGACCACGTACCCGAGCACGATGAATCCGCCGACTCCGACCACGACGCCGTCCCCCCAGACGTGAGCGATGCAGTGGGTGTTCTCGTCACGCGCCGCGCGCCGCTGGGCACCGCTCGCGACTGACAGGACTCTGCCATCCCTGCACCCCGGTGTCACGCGATCAGGCTGGAACGTGCTCGGATTCCGCAGCCCGTGTGCGCGAAACGCCACGTTCGCCCGATTCGCGCCGCGTCGGCGCCGCCACTCAGCCCCGCCGACGGCGGAGCGAGAGCACCACGGCCGGCGGGCCGATGACGACGAGCGCGATGAGGGCGACGATGAGGACGTAGATCCAGGACGAGACCTGCGCCGGCGTCTTCACCTCGAGGGGCCGCGACGCGGCGAGCAACTGCCCGTCGAGCACCGAACCGCCGCCCACACCCGTCGCACCGGAGGCTCCCTCGGCCCCGGCCACGCCCGAGGCACCGACCACCGCGCCGACACCCGCCGGCCCGGGCCTCGCCGACGCAGCACCCTTCTTGGCGCTTGCGGGCGGGAGGGGGGCCGCACCGGTGACGAAGTCACCCGTGATCGTGGGATTCGCGCAGGACTCGATCGGGGGCGGCGCCGGGGCACCGGGGATCAGACGCTCCGCATCGAACGCGGCCTGCACCAGGTTCTTCGGCAGCGGCGAGTAGCCGAGCTGCGCGGCCTTCTGCTGACCCGCGCAGAGGAAGTACAGGATGAAGCGGCCGAGCGCCTCGCCCTTCTCGGCGGAGAACGGCTTGTCGGTGGTCGTCGGCACGATCATGTACGAGTACGAGGACACCGGGTAGGCCCGCGGGTCCGCGTTCCGGTAGACGCCAGCGAGCACCTGCGTGCGATCGGGGTTGAGCGTCGCACCCTGCAACGCGATCGCAACCGCCTGCGGCGTCGGCTGTGCGTAGTACCCGGCGGCGTTGAGCATCGACGCGACCGGGAACCCCCGCTGCTTCGCGTACCCGTACTCGACGTAGGTGATCGCACCATTGTTGTACGGCGCAGCGACGTACGCCGCCACGCCGTCCGAGAACTGCTGCGCAGTGCTCCCGTCGAACTCGGGGTACAGCGAGGTCGGGCGGCACCCTCCACCGAGTCCGACGCGTTGACAGAACGCCTGCCAGACCGCCGGGGCCTCGCTCGCCATGTAGGCGGTGAACTGTGCCGAGGTGCCGGAACCGTCCGATCGGATCACCGGCTTCACCGCGATGGCCGGGAGCGGGACCCCCGGGTTCTCGGCCGCGATCGCTGGGTCGTTCCACTGCTTGATCACGCCGGTGAAGATCTTCGCGATCGCATCCGGGGAGAGGCGCAGGTTCGTGAACCGCTGGCCGTTGATCTGCAGGTTGTACATGAACGCGGTACCGCCGGCCACGATCGGCATGTACGCGTACGGGCGCTTGGCGGCCAGCGCGACCTCATTCGTCGTCACCGTGCCCGAGGCGTCCTGGAGTGCCTCCTGGAACGGGATCTCGGACACCGCGAAGTCGACCTGCGACGAGTAGTAGAAGGTGCGGCCGGCGGTCGAGCCGTTGGCCTGGAAGTTGATCGATAGCCCCTGGCGCGCGACGTCGGCCGCCCACTGGGTGACCGCGATCGAGGACCAGGTCGAACCCGCACCATCGACGGTGACCGCAGCGTGCGCCGGGACGGCACCGGAGACCACCGAGCCGACGAGGGCAGCGATAGCCAGCCCGGTCCGGGTGACGCGCCTGCGGATCCTGCCGGTCATCCGAACCGTCCGTTCACGTAATCGAAGGTGCGCGAGTCGTCGGGGTCGCCGAAGATCTTCTCGGTGGCACCGGCCTCCACGATGTGTCCGGGCTGTCCCTCGCCGGCGAGGAAGAAGGCCGCAGTGTTGGAGACACGCTGGGCCTGCTGCATGTTGTGGGTCACGATCACGATCGTGACCTCATGGGAGATCTCGGCGATCGTCTCCTCGATACGGCGGGTCGACGTCGGGTCGAGTGCGGAACAGGGTTCGTCCATGAGGAGCACGTTCGGTCGTACCGCGAGCGCTCGAGCGATGCACAGGCGCTGCTGCTGACCGCCCGAGAGTGCTCCGCCAGCGTTACCGAGCCGGTTCTTCACCTCGTTCCACAAGCCGGCACGCGTCAGGCAGGACTCCACGAGATCGCGTCGTTCCGACTTCGACGCCTTGACGCCTGAGAGCTTGAGGCCGGCGAGGACGTTCTCACTCACCGTCATCGCCGGGAAGGGGTTGGGTTTCTGGAACACCATGCCGATCCGACGACGCATCTCGGTCACCGGGATCTCACCCCGATAGATGTCCGTACCGTCGAGTTCGATCGTGCCCGACAGTGCGGCCGACGGCACGAGCTCGTGCATCCGGTTGAGGATCCGCAGGAAGGTGGACTTCCCGCAGCCGGACGGACCGATGAGAGCGGTGACGCGACTGCGGGGCATGTCGAGGGTGACCCGCTCGAGCACCTTGTGGGCGCCGAACCACGCGCTCACATCTCGGGCGACGAGTTCGGAGGCCTGCGGGCGAGGCGACGCCGAGAGGTCGATGAGCGGTTGGTCGATCGCGGTCATGCAAGGCCCTCCCGGGCGAGACGAGCACGACGGAGGCGGCCGATGTGACCCGGGCCGCGTCCGCCGATGAGGCGGGCGGTGACGAAGAGCACGAGGACGAGCATGAGCAGCACGAGCGCGCCGGTCCAGGCCCGCTGGATCGCCACCTCCTGCGGCAGTTGGAACAGTCGGTAGACGTACAGCGGGAGCGCGGACTGCTTGCCCTCGAACGGGTTGACGTTCATCGCCGTCGCGCCGAGCGTCGTGAGGAGCAGCGGGGCGGTCTCGCCGATGACACGGGCCACGCCGAGGATGACGGCGGTGACGATGCCCGAACGCGCCGTGGGCAGCACGACGTGGCGGGTCGTCTTCCACTCGGTCGCACCCAGCGCGAGCCCGGCCTCCCGCAATCCACCGGGCACCAGACGCAGGACGACCTCGGTCGTACGGGTCACGGTCGGCAGCATGAGCACGGCGAGCGCGAGCGCTGCCGCGAAGCCGCTCAACTGGCCACCGAGCGCCAGGATGAAGGCCGCGAAGATGAAGAGGCCGGCCACGATCGACGGGATCGCGCTCATGGCGTCCACGATCATGCGCACGGGACGGGCGAGACGACCACCGACCTCGTTGAGGAACACAGCGACGGCCACCCCGAGGGGCACCGAGATGAGGGTTGCGAGCCCCACCTGCTCGAGCGTGCCCACGATCGCCTGCGACGCGCCACCGACCGATGGCGGGCTCAGCGGACCGACCCTGCTCTGGTCCTCGAGGAAGAAGTTGGGCGTGAGGGCTGCGATCCCCTTGGAGATCGTGTACACGGTGATCGCGACCATCGGGACGATGAGCATCAACCCAACGGTCCAGAACACCGCACGGGCGACGAGGTCCCGCGCGCGCACCGCGTCGTACTGCTCCTTGCCGATGAGCCACACCATGAGGAGGAAGGTCGCGTACCAGGCCACGAACATCCCGACGTTCCAGCCGGCCGCAGTGAGTTGGGTGAAGACGAGCCATGCCAGCGCGAAGGACGCGAGCGCCGACCCGGCGAGTGCCAGCACGTCGCTGCGCTCCACCGTACGGAACCGCACCGGCGCGTGGCCGAGATGCTCGTGCTCCCCGAGGATCTGGGCCTCCAGGTCGACGAACGGCGCGCCCACGTCAGATCTCCGTCGAGGCGCCGGAGCGCGACCGGGCCACGACCACACTGGCAACGGCGTTCACCAGGAGCGTGAGCACGAACAGTGCGAGGCCCGCGGCCATGAGCGCGCTGATGCCGAACGAGGAGGACTCCGAGAACCGCAGCGCGATGAGCGACGCGATGGAGTTACCACCGGTCTGCAGGATCTGGGTGAGCCGTGAGATCTCGAAGGTCGGCGAGATGATGAGTGTGATCGCGATCGTCTCGCCGAGCGCACGGCCGAGGCCGAGCATCGACGCGCCCACCATGCCACCCCGACCGAACGGGAGCACCACGGTCCTGATCACGCCCCAGCGCGTCCCACCGAGGGCCAACGCGCCCTCCTTCTCCCCGGCCGGGGCCTGCGAGAACACCTCTCGCATCACTGCGGTGCAGATCGGCAACACCATGAGGGCGACCACGATGCCGGCGATGAAGGTCGACGCGGCGAAGCCCACCGCGCGGTCCGATTCGAAGATCGGGATGAACCCAAGGTGCGTGCTGATCCAGTCGCTGATCGGGATGATCTTCGGCTGGAGGAACGAGCGCCCCCACAGTCCATAGATGAGGCTCGGCACCGCAGCGAGCAGGTCCACGAGCCAGATGAGCGGCGTACGCATCCGTGCCGGCGCGTAATCGGTGATGAAGATCGACCCGATGATGGCGAATGGAACCGCCACTCCCAGCGCGACGAACGCGATGAGGAACGTGCCGAGCAGCACGGCCGCGATGCCGAACACGCCTCCGTTCGGCTCCCACTGCGCAGTGGTGAAAAAGGAGAGGCCCGCGACGCGCAGCGCGTCCCATGACCTGATGAGCAGGAACAGGCCGATGAGGGCCATGAGCACGAGGGTCAACGCGCCAGCGGCGGTGGCCAGCGAGCGGAAGGCACGGTCGGCCGTGTTGCGACGGATGACCGGTCGGACCGGAGCTTCCGGAACCAGGTGCAGACCCTCGAGGGCGATCGTCGGATCGATCGGTTGCATCGGTTTGGTGGGACTCCGGCTCGTCGGGGGCGCTCCGGAGATCCGGACGCACGGGCATCATGCTCGGCCCCGGTTTGCCGGCTCCCGACGCCGAGGTGAACACGGGTTGAACAGGGGACGGCGCCTTGCCCGAGCTCCGGAACGTCGTGGTAGTGCTACCGCCCGTGACCCTCGCGACCGTCGACGACCCGATCTCCGTCCACGTCGAGGACGAACCGTCCCACCTCGTCGTGATCGAGTCCGGCACGCACCGGGCGCACCCGGCGCGCGCTGCGCTCGCCATCCTCTCCGCGCTCATCGCTGCGTTCGCCGCCTTCCTGTTCGTCGGGTCGGGGCTCGCCGGTCAGCGTGATCAGGTGGCGCGCGACCGTGAACTCCGCGCTGCACTCGCGATCGGCAAGGCGCGCATCGGCGGCACCATCCCGATGGGCACGCCGATCGCCATCCTGCGGATCCCGTCGCTGGGCGTCCGCCAGGTCGTCGCTGAGGGTTCCACTGCTGGCGTCACGCTGGGCGGAGCCGGACACGTCCGGGCCACCCCGATCCCGGGCCAGGCCGGGAACTCCGTCATCGTCGCCCGCCGGTCGACCTTCGGCGCGCCGTTCCGAGCGATCGGATCGCTCGAACGCGGCGACCGGATCACGGTCACGACGGGCCAGGGGCGCGCCGTGTACCGGATCGATTCGACCGGCACTGCGCCGCCCGACGACCCGTCGATCTTCGCCACGACCAGCCGTCGAGGGCGCCTGACGCTGCTGACCGCCGATCCGCCGCTCCGGGCCTCCCGGTACGTGGTGGCACGGGCCCGCCTCGTGACCCCGCCGGCCGCCTCCACCCCGCACCCGCAGTCGATCGGCGCAGCCGAGACCGGTCTCACCGGCGAGGGCTCCGGGCTGTGGACCCTCGTCGGCGGCTTGGTCGTCCTGCTCCTCGCCGGGACGGGCGGGGCATGGCTGTTCCTGCGCTGGCGGCCCTGGTCGGCCTACATCGTGGTCGTCCCCGTCGTCATCGCCGGATGCTGGATCGTCTTCGAGGCAGCGGCCCGGCTCCTGCCCGCCACCATCTGAGGTTCGCCGTGTCGATACTGCGTCGGACATTCGCCGCGATCTCCGTGCTCTCCATCTCGACCGCAGGCGTCCTCGTTGCGACGCCCGGAGCGGGGAGGGCCGACACGCCGGGAGCGTTCGGCGTCGACGGTCGGGCCGTCACGCTGAACCAGTCGACGGGCCTCGACACCCGAGCGCTGCAGGTCTCGTGGTCGGGCTTCACACCGACCCGTCGCAATGGGCAGTACGCCGTCAACGTGGTGCAGTGCACTGCGAACCCCACCGCGTTCGACCGGGACTGCTTCAGCGTCGACCGGTACCCGAGCGTCGAGCAGGGGTCGATCGTCTACGGCGCCACCACCAAGGCCGACGGAACGGGTTCGGCGCTCTTCGAGATCCGCGGCGCGTTGGACCTCGTCGAACTCGGGTGCTCGGCCGCGAACAGCTGCACGGTCCTCGTCTACGAGATCACGGGGAACCCGGTACCCGCCGGCGGGATGCCGGAGCTGTACGCCCACGCACCGATCGCGTTCGCGCCCAGCCCGGCGGACTGCCCTCCCGTCACCGACTTCGATGCCCGGATCGGCGGCGAGGCGTCCTCGATCCCGCTCGCGTACCGGATCGCGGGCGCCTCCTGCACAGCGGCCGACCCGTCGATCCTCGACGTCACCGAGTCGGCATCGAACGAGGGGCGCGAGGCGGTGCTCGAGGGCCAGCTCGATCTCGGGATCACTGCAGTCCCTGCCACTCCGGCCGAACGTGCCGCCCACCCCGAGGTCCTGCGGGTGCGGTACGCACCGCTCGATCTCACCGCCGTGGTGGTCGCGTTCCAGCTCGCCGATCCGGTCACCAGCTCCCCGATCACCGAGCTGACGCTGTCCCCCCGCCTGGTCGCCCGGTTGGTCTCCGACACACGTCCGGAGGAGCTCTTCGCCGACCCTGAGTTCCGGGCGCTCAACCCGGGACGGCGCTGGCCGCCGGGTGGCGTGACCCACCCGCTGCTGCGAGCCGAGGCGAACGCCGACACGGGACTGGTCACCGGGTGGATCAACGCTGACGCCGGCGCCCGGGCGTTCCTCGGCGGCGCGGACACCTACGGCGAGGCCGTCACACCCGCGTGGCGCGACGTGGCCTACCCGATCGACGTGTTCGAGAGTCGGGCGGCGACGGCCGGGTACATCCCCGTGACCGGCCAGCGCAACGTCGGCCGACGACTGTTCTACGGCGTGAGCCCGTCGAACCTCTCCACGACCGTGAACTACACCGGGGTCATGGGCGTGGTGGACCTCCCCACCGCTCGCCGCTTCGGCCTGTCGACGGCACGGATCGTCAACGCGGCCGGCGCCGCCGTCGCCCCCACCGACGACGCGATCCTCGCCGGGTACCGGGCCATGATCGCAAGCGCGGACGGCACGAAGGTCGCGAACTTCGCCAGCGGTGATCCGGCGGCGTACCCCCTGGTGAAGATCGACTACGGCATGGTGACCAACGCCCTCGGCACCGACCGGATCGCCAAGACTGCGCGGTTCATCACCGAGGCCGTCGGCACGATCCAGGACTCGGGCGACCTCCTCGGCCTCGTGCCGCTCCCGGCGGCCGAACGGGATCAGGCCAGGGCCGTGGCGACCGGCCTCACCGCACTCGTCGCGGGGATCGACGAGTCGGCGGCCGAGGAGCAGGACACCACCACCGACGAGAGCTCCGGATCCTTCGAGGTCATCGGAGCCTTCGGCGACGACGCCCCCACCGAACCCGGCGATGGCAGCGGGGGCGCTGCTGACCGGGCGCCGATCATCCGCCGCGGTCTGGCCCGATTCCAGCCGGTCGTGGCCGTCAGCGGTCCGGCTCGCGCCGACGGCCTCCTCCTCGTGCTCGGCCTCGGGTTCATCACCGGCCTCGTCGCCCTCACCCCGAGCGCCTGGTCGCTCGCGCGACGCCTCGTCCGCCGCTGACGCCCCTGCGCCCGGACGTCTCGGGTCCAACGCCACCGGCGGTCGCTCCGGCGCGCTTCGCGCGTTCCGTCGCGTCGTGGAGGCTCTTGCGTCACGGAGCGTGATTCCCATTCGTGGTCCGCTGTTCACGTCGGTGTTCACCGTGGCGCGGATCCCGTTCACCTGCAACCCGTAGAACTCAGCGTCAGCGTCGGGCGGAGGTTTCCGGCGCCGTACGGAAACCCGATCAAGGAGCCATACCGTGAAGCACCGCTTCCGCAAGTTGGCCATCGCCTCGACCCTCGCAGCGGGGATCGTCGGTGTGGTCGCCCCGGCCGCGTACGCCGGGACCTACCTGAACACCGTGGGCTCGGACACCACGTACTTCGTGATGGACGCGCTCGGTCGCAGCTACAACGTCGCGACGCTCAACACCAACAGCGACGTCGTCGTGAGCACCCCGCCGCTCGTCAGCATCAACAACGCCGACGCCACCAACAAGGTGTTCCCGGCCGGGTCCATCGCACCAGCGGACGCCAACTGCTCGACCACGACGATCTACGCCAACTCGACGGTTCAGGCCATCGCCGGCATCACCGGCGTGTCCGGCGTGTCGGTGGCCACACCGCCGAACGGCTCGGGTGCGGGCAAGACGGCCGTGCTCGGTTCGGGCACGGCGGGTAACTCGTGCAACGACGTCGGCCGCTCCTCGTCCTCGCCGGGAGCCTCCGAGGCCGGTACGACCGAGTTCTGGGCCTACGCCCTCGATGCGGTCGACTGGGTGCGCTTCGCAGGCAATGCGACGCCGAGCCTGACCAAGGCGCAGCTCCAGAGCATCTACGTGTGTGACGCCACGACGAAGAAGCCGGCCGTCACCGACTGGTCCAGCATCCCCGGCTCGGGTCTGACCGGCCCGATCAAGCGGTACGTGGCCCAGTCCTCGTCGGGCACCGGCAAGTTCTTCGCCAAGTACCTCACCGGCAGTGAGACCTTCCTGAACACCAACTGCGCCGACGGCGTCACGGTGTTCGCGAACGGCAACACGTCCGACACCACCGACTACCGGGCCATCGTGACCCAGGAGAACGACAACCGGGCGATCCCCGCCGCCGACAAGGCACGGGCCATCTACTACATGTCGTACGGCCAGTGGTACGCCCAGTCGAAGTCGGTCCTTGCCGACCTGCGCAACGGCGCCGTGCTCGGGGCGATCGACGTGAGCGGTGTGCTGATCAAGCCCTCCGCGGCGACGATCAACACCACGGCGACCCGCTTCCCGGCGACCCGGTACCTGTACAACATCCTCGACACCCGGAACCCGGACTACTTGGCGGCATTGAAGTTCGTCGGCGCCGGCGACCTGGACTCCAACGCGGCCACCCCCGCGACCAACGGGTGGCTCTGCTCGAACCTCGGGCAGAAGACCATCCAGTTGTACGGGTTCGTGCCCCTCAAGAGGCTGGCGGACGCCAACACCGGCATCCTCTCCTACTGCGTGAAGAACGCACCGGCGCTCGGTCTCTGATCGGGTCCCGACGTGGCTCGGCCACGTGACAGCACGACCGGCGCGGGCCCGGGGAGTGATCCCCGGGCCCGGCCGATTCCCGACCCACCCGTGGAGCAGGATCCGACCATGCACGCCAGCCGCTTGAACGGCCGTGGAACACCCGCCCTCCGGGTCGTGGTCACGCTCGGCCTCACGCTCGGCCTCGCCGCCTGCGGCGGGTCGGCCTCGAACCGTTCGACGACCGTCTCCACCGTTCCGCCCCCCGGTGCCTCCGGCCGCCCGACCACACCGCCGCCGGCGTTGCCCTACTCACTCGGTGACCGGGCCGCGCTCGGCGACTGGGAGCTGGCGGTCGACGCCGCGACGATCGGGGCCACGACGACGGTGAACGCCCGTCTCGTCAACGTTTCGGGCCGCCCGGTACGTGCACCGGGTCCGGGCGTGTTCGTGCTGCGGGATCGCACCGCGGACCTGCCGACGCCGGCCCTGATCGCGGGGCTGCCCGCCGAGATGGCAGCGGACGTCGACGTACCGATCACGATCACGTTCGCCGGATCGAGCGTACCTGCGGACCCGTACCTCCACTGGAACGGCACGTCGGAGAGCGCGGTCGAGGCGAACTTCAGGTTGACCCCGGGCGAGCCCACGGTTCCTCTCGACTGACGCCCCGACGACCGCAGCGATCTAGGTCGTCGACGTGGTCGGGGGGAGCGTGGTCGTCGTCGTGGAGGTCGAGGTCGACGTGGACGTCGTGGTGGACGAGGAGGTCGACGTCGATGTGCTCGTGGAGGTCGTCGACGAGGACGTGGTCGTCGTCGGCCCCGAGCTCACCTTGATGACGACCACCGAGTCCTCTCCCACGCGCTTGCCCGCGACGGGCGCCTGCGCGAAGACGATGTCGACGCCGAAGTCGTCGTTGGCCTCGGTCACCTCGGTGACCGAGAGACCCGCGTTCTCCAACTTCGTCAACGCCTCCTGCCGGCGCAGACCGACCACGGCCGGCACGGTGACCTGAGCGCCACCGCCGCCACCGCCGCCGCCCGACACGAGTGCGAACGCGACGAGCGCACCGATGACCACGAGCAGGGCGATCACGGTGGGGACCACCCACCGGTTCCTGCGATCTCCGCCCGGGCCGTCATCCACGACCGTCGCCGCCCGGGGCGCCGCCGCGGTGGCCGTCGCCACCGGCGGCATCGCTTGGGTCGCTCCGGCCGCTGCAGCGACCGGGTTCGCCACGGTCGCCGGCGCGGCGATCCCCGCGGCCGCCTTCGCGAGTTCGGCCCGCGCCGTCGCCGCGTCGGCGATGCGCGTGGCCGGATCGCGCGAGAGCAGTCGCAGCACCACGCCGTCGAGGACGAAGGGCACGCCGGCGACGCGCTGGGACGGCGGGATCGGGACGTCGCGCTGCACCGCGGCGGCGATCGACGCGGCGTCGGGACCCTCGAAGGGGCGCGCGCCGGTGAGCGCCTCGTAGAGGGTGACGCCGAGCGCCCACACGTCGGCCGACGCGTCGAGCGGCGCCCCACGCAGCACCTCGGGCGAGCAGTACCCGGCGATGGTGCGCGCGTCCTGGGGATCCGCGGCCGGCGCCTGCCCACCGCGCACCGTCGTCAACTTCGACCAGCCCTCGCGCGAGATGAGGACCGCGTCGGGGGTCACCCCGCCGTGCACGGCCCCCGACCGGTGGACCGCTTCGAGGGTGCCCGCCGTCGTCGTGGCGAGGGCGAGTGCGCGCTCGGGGGTGAGCGGACCGTGGGACCGGAGGGTGTCCCCGAGCGTGCCGCCGTCCACGAACTCCATGGCGAGGTACGCCGAGGTGGCGTCGGCCTCCCAGTCGTACACGTCGACGATGCCCTGCCCGCGCAGCGCCCCGGTCTCCTGTGCGGCGCGCCGGAGGCGTTCGAGCGCGGCGGCGTCGGTGCGGGCCTCCGGTCGGAGCACCTTGAGGGCGACGGTGCGGTCGAGGTGGGTGTCGCGGGCCGTGACGACCTCGGTGCCCCCGCCCCCGCCGAGGCGGCGGCCGGGCTCGTAGCGACCGGCGATCGGAGCCGGGCCGTCCTGGGTCATCACTCGCTCCGGATGGTCGAAGGGCCGGTTCGGACGGGCGAACGCTAGCGAGGGAGCCGACCGGTCGCGCGGCTGGCGGGTCCGGGGGTGCTCGCTGCTACGATGCGACGCCTCCCAGCGAGGTTCGAGCCCCCATCGTCTAGTGGCCCAGGACGCCGCCCTTTCAAGGCGGTAACGGGGATTCGAACTCCCCTGGGGGCACCTCGTCACCAGACCGTCGCCGATCCGTCGGCGTCGGCCCGGTGGCACATGAGGTCCTGTGGTGCAGTTTGGAGTGCACGCCGCCCTGTCAAGGCGGAGGCCGCGGGTTCAAATCCCGTCAGGACCGCGAGGCGAGCGATGCCGATCGGCGTCGGTCGCGCCCGGCCGGGTAGCTCAGTTGGCAGAGCGCGCGCCTGAAAAGCGCGAGGTCACCGGATCGACGCCGGTCCCGGCCACCCCGCCACCGCTCGGGTCCAGTCGGATCCGCCCGGTGTGAGGCGAGACGCGAACGACCCCGGGCTGATCCGCCCGGGGTCGTCTTCGCGCCGAGGGGTCCTGCCCGTCCCGGCTCCGGTCCGAGGGGGATCAGACCGTGTGGGAGCCCACCTCCTGGGTGCGGGCGAGGAAGGACCGGACCTCCGAGGCCCGGAACCGGCGGTGGCCGCCGAGGGTGCGGATGGCGGAGATCTTCCCGGCCCGGGCCCAACGGGTCACCGTCTTGGGGTTGACGCGGAACATGGCCGCGACCTCGGCCGGCGTGAGGAGGGCCTCACCGTCCTGGGGGTGGTCGTACGTCATGGCTTGACTCCTGGGGTTCGGGGGGCCGATGCCCCCTTCGGGAGGGGTTCGTCGGATCCGGCCGGATCGGGGGGTCCCGGTCGGGCCCGACGCATTCGCTGTCGCTGGACGCCAATGTACCCTTGAGCCTTCCTTGAGTCAATACATACTTTCCGACGAGGTCATAGGGGGCCCGGATCCCGGGATCCCTGCGGGGACCGGGCCGGATCGGCCCGAGCGGGCCGGGGCCGGGGCCCGAGGGGCCGGATCGGCACCGCGTCGGTATCCTCGGGCCCCTCATGGCCGGCATCCTCGCGATCGCGAACCAGAAGGGCGGCGTCGGCAAGACGACGACCGTGCACGCCCTCGGCACCGCGCTCGCCGAGCGGGGCCACCGGGTGCTCCTCGTGGACCTCGACCCCCAGGCCTGCCTGACCTACTCGCTCGGCCTCGACCCCGAGGGTCGGGGCACCTCGCTCCACGACGTGCTCGGCGGCCGCATCCCGGCCGACCGGATCGCGGTGCCGGTCGGCGGCGTCACCGTCCTCCCGGCCTCGATCGAGCTCGCCGCCACCGAGGTCGGCCTGCTGAACCGGACCGGGCGGGAGTACGCCCTCGCCCGTGCGCTCGAGCCGATGCGCAACGCGTTCGACGTCGCGATCATCGACTGCCCGCCCTCGCTCGGCATCCTCACGATCAACGGCCTGACCGCGGCCGACGCGGTGGCCGTGCCCCTCCAGTGCGAGACGCTGTCCCACCGCGGCGTCGGGCAGCTCCTCGAGACGATCGCCGACGTGCGCGCGTTCACCCAACCCGACCTCGAGGTCCTCGGGGTCCTGGCCACGATGTTCGACGGCCGCACCCGGCACGGCCGCGAGGTCGTGGCCGACGTGCGCGAGCGCTACGGCCTCGACGTCATCGGCCCGCCGATCCCCCGCTCCGTGCGGTTCGCCGAGAGTCCGGCCGCGGCCCGCTCGATCATCGAGCACGCGCCGAGCTCACCCGGCGCCATCGCCTACCGGCAGATCGCGCAGCGCATCGCGGTGCGCCTCGGCGTCGAGCCCGCCGTCACGGCCGTCCCGGACGTCGCATCCGCATGACCGACTCCCCGCGGGCCGCGTTCTTCTCCGCCGCGCAGCGCAGACCAGGCACCGTGGTGCTGGAGTGCGAGCGCTGCAAGGGTCGCACCCGCGTCTCCTACGTCGAGTTCGTGCGGTACCACCTGCCCCTGTGGGGCTGGATGCCCTGGCGTCACCACTCCCGGTGGATGCAGTGTCCCTCGTGCCACCGTCGCGCGTGGGTCGCGGTCCACTGGTTCGACTGACCGGTTCGACCGGCCCCTTCGATCGAGCCGACCGCCGAGGTCGGGGTCAGTCGCGCGTGACGTGCGCGTGGCCGTGGCCGTCGACGATCTCGCCGACCTCCCACGCCTGGTGACCGGCGGCCCGGACCGTGTCGAGCGCGTGCTCGACCTCACGGGCGGGCACGACGGCGAGCATCCCGAGTCCGAGGTTGAAGGTCGCCTCCATCTCGGGGTCCGCGATGTCGCCGGCCGCCTGGACCTCGGCGAAGATCCGCGGCTCGGCCCACCGGCCGCGGTGCACCACACCGTCGACCCCGTGCGGGAGCACGCGCACGAGGTTCCCCGCGATGCCGCCGCCGGTGACGTGCGCGAACGCGTGGACCTCGACCTTGCGCCGGAGTGCGGCCATGGCCGGCGCGTAGATGACGCTCGGCCGCAGCAGTTCCTCGCCGAGCGAATGGCCCCAGCCCTTCCAAGCCGGTGCCGCGAGGTCGCGCCCGGCGCGGTCGATGAGAGCACGGCGGGCGAGCGAGTAGCCGTTGGAGCGCAGGCCGGGGCTCGCGAAGCCGATGATGCGGTCCCCGGCGCGCACGTGCTGCGGGAGGATCGCCCCGCGCTCGACGATGCCGACGGCGAACCCGACGAGGTCGAACTCCCCGGGCGCCATGAGGTCGGGGTGCTCGGACATCTCGCCGCCGATGAGCGCGCAACCGGCCTGCCGGCACCCCTCGGCCACGCCCTCCACGATCGCGTCGACCATCACCGGGTCGAGGCGACCCACCGAGATGTAGTCGAGGAAGAAGAGCGGCTCGGCCCCCTGCACCGCGATGTCGTCGGCGCTCATCGCGACGAGGTCGATGCCGATCGTGTCGTACTTCCCGGTCAGCCGGGCGATCATCGACTTCGTGCCCACCCCGTCGGTCGACGCGACGAGCACCGGGTCGTTGCGCCCGTGGTGGCCGAGGGAGAAGAGGCCACCGAACCCACCGAGATCGCCGAGCACCTCGGGCCGGAAGGTCGAGCGCACGTGCGCCTTGATCCGCTCGACCGCGGCCTCGCCGGCCTCGATGTCGACGCCCGCGTCGCGGTAGGTGAGCGGCGCGTCGGTGCGGTCGGTCATCGGGCGTCGGCCGGGGTGCTCGGTGCGTCCGCGCCGGGCGCCGGAGCCTCGAGCAGGAGCTTCGCGTCGTCGAGCGGCACCGGCACCGGGTACTCACCGGTCAGACATGCGGTGCAGAAGGACTCTGCGGCCGCACCGGTCGCCGCGGTGAGGCGATCGATCTCGAGGTAGGCGAGCGAGTCCACGCCGAGGTACTCGCGGATCTCCCCGACCGAGAGGTCGGCGGCGAGCAGTTCGCTGCGCCGGCCGGTGTCCATGCCGTAGAAGCACGGCCAGCGGTACGGGGGCGAGGACACCCGGAAGTGGACCTCGGCCGCGCCCGCCTCGCGCAGCATCGTGATGACCTGACGCGTCGTGGTCCCGCGCACGATGGAGTCGTCGACGACCACGAGCCGCTTGCCCGCGATGTTCTCGGGCAGCGGGTTGAGCTTCATCCGCACCCCGGCCCCACGCATCTTCTGCGAGGGCTGGATGAACGTGCGGCCGACGTAGCGGTTCTTCACGAGACCGTCGCCGTACGGGATGCCGGAGGCCCGGGCGAAGCCCTGGGCCGCCGGGATGCCGGACTCGGGCACCGGGACGACCATGTCCGCGTCGACCGGTGCCTGGCGCGCGAGCGCCTCACCCATGCGCTGGCGCGCGGTGTGCACCGTGTGCCCGTACAACCGGGTGTCCGGACGGGAGAAGTAGACGAACTCGAAGAGGCACAGGCGCGGCTCGGGCTCGGCCCAGCGAACCTCGCGCCGTACGCCGGTCGCGTCGATGACGATCATCTCGCCCGGCTGCACGTCGCGCACGTAGTGCGCGCCGACGAGGTCGAGCGCGGCGGACTCGCTCGCGAACACCCAGCCGCCACCGTCGAGGCGACCGAGCACGAGCGGCCAGAAGCCGTGCGGATCGCGAGCGCCGATGAGGTGCGAATCGTCCATGAGCACGAACGAGAACCCGCCCTCGAGCTTCGGCAGCACCTTCTCGAGCGCGAGTTCGAGTTCCTTGCCGTCCGACCGCTCCTCCGGCCAGGCGCGGGCCACGAGCTCGGCGACGAGGGCGGAGTCGGTGGTCGAGTCGACCGACTCGTGCACCGGCTCGAGACCCGGGAGCATGCCGAGCTGGGCCGCGAGGGCCTCGGTGTTCGTGAGGTTGCCGTTGTGGCCGAGCGCGAAGCCGGCCTCACCCACGGAGCGGTAGACCGGCTGCGCGTTGCGCCAGGACGAGGAGCCGGTCGTCGAGTACCGGTTGTGGCCGATCGCGATGTGCCCGTGCAGCGACGCGAGGTTGCGTTCGTCGAAGACCTGGGTGACGAGACCCATGTCCTTGACGACCGTGATGGTCGTGCCGTCGCTCACCGCGATGCCGGCCGACTCCTGCCCGCGGTGCTGCAGCGCGAAGAGCCCGAGGTAGGCGAGGTGGGCCACCGGCTGGTTCGGTGCGTAGACGCCGAAGACGCCGCAGTAGTGACCGAGCGAGGACCCCACGGGGAGGCAGTCTCGCACACTGCGCGCCGTGGTGGTCAGCCCGGCCGCCGCCGGGTCCCGGACCCGCGCGCGGTCGTCTACCGTCTCCACCCATGACCGAGCGCCCGACGACCGCCGGCGGCACCTTCGAGCCCTGGGACCGCGGGTGCAGCCTGTGGTTCACCGGCCTGTCCGGGGCCGGGAAGTCGACGGTCGCCAACGAGGTCGCCGCCGCCCTGCGCGCCCGCGGGCACCGGGTCGAGATCCTCGACGGCGACGAGGTGCGCGAGCACCTCAGCAAGGGCCTCGGGTTCTCCAAGGCCGACCGCGACATCAACGTCGACCGCATCGGCTGGGTCGCCTCGGTGCTCGCCCGCAACGGCGTGGTCGCGGTGACCGCCGCCATCTCGCCGTACCGGGAGACCCGGGACGCCGTCCGGGCCATGCACGAGGCCAACTTCGTCGAGATCCACGTGGCGACCCCGCTCGAGGTGTGCGAGGAGCGGGACGTCAAGGGCCTCTACGCGAGGGCCCGCGCCGGCGAGATCCCTGAGTTCACCGGGGTGAGCGACCCCTACGAGGCGCCGCTGGCCCCCGAGGTGGTCGTGCCGACCCACGACCGCACGGTCGCGGAGTCCGCGGCCCTCGTGCTCGAGTACCTCGACTCGGTCGGGCTGAGCGCGCCCTAGGCCCCGACGCCGAGCGCGGTCGGGATCGCGTCCCGCCACACCTGCTCGGCCCGGTCCAGCGCCACGTCGAACGCACCCCGGGCGACGAGCCGATCACCGCCGGCGGTGCCGATCTCCTCGGCCGCGATGCCCACCGCCGCCGCGCGACCGAGCACGTCGACCACACGATCGGGCGAGACCCCGAGGACGACCCGCGAGGTGCTCTCGGCGAAGCAGCCGACCGCGCCGCCGATCGAGACCTCGAATCCCGTGCCCCCGGCGATCGCCATCTCGGTGAGGGCGACGGCGAGGCCGCCGTCGGCGCAGTCGTGGACCGTGGTGGCCAGACCGTCGAGCACGAGCGCGGCGATCAGCGTGTGGAGGGCGCGGGCCGCATCGAGGTCCACCGCCGGCGGTCGTCCGTCGCGCAGCCCGTGGGCATCGGCCCACTCGGACCCACCGAACTCCGGCCGGGTCTCGCCGAGCACGACCACGGCGTGGCCGGCCTCGAGGGCGATGGTCGACGGGGCGCGGTCGCCGAGTCCCTCGAGCAGCCCGATCACACCGACGACCGGGGTCGGGTCGATGTCGGTGCCGCGCGACTCGTTGTAGAAGGACACGTTGCCGCCGATGACCGGGATGCCGAGCGCGTCACAGGCCTCGCTCATGCCGTCGACGACCTCGGAGAACTGCCACATCACCTCGGGGTGCTCCGGGTTGCCGAAGTTGAGGCAGTTCACGAGCGCCATTGGGCGGGCACCGGAGCAGGCGACGTTGCGCGCGGCCTCGAGCACCACGAGTTGGCCGCCGACCCGCGGGTCGAGCGCGACCTGACGGGCCTTGCCGTCGACGCTGAGTGCGAGCGCGCGGCCCGGCGCGTCCTTGAGGCGCAGCACCGAGGCATCGCCGCCCGGACCGCTCACCGTGTTGAGGAACAACTGGTGGTCGTACTGACGCCACACCCAGGACTTGTCCGCGAGGTTCGGGCGGGCGAGCAGGCCGAGGAGTTCGTCGGAGAGATCGGTGCCCTCGGGGAACCGGGCGAGCAGCGTGGTCGCCGGATCCGCAGCCTGACGCGTCGCCAGATCGGCGGGCGGTGCGAGCGGACGGTCGTAGGTCGGTCCGTCGCCGAGGCTCTCCACGGGCACGTCGGCGAGCGGGTGCAGCCCGGCGGCGGTCGCGGCATCCGTGTCGAAGAGACCGTCGTAGACCCGGAACCGGCCGGTGTCGGTGACGCGCCCGATGACCGCGGCGCGCACCTCCCAGCGCTCGCACAGTGCGAGCACGGCGTCGAGGTTCGCGGGCTCGACGATCGCGAGCATCCGCTCTTGGCTCTCCGAGGTCATGATCTCGACCGCGTTCATGCCCGGCTCGCGACGGGCGACCCGCGCGATGTCGACGTCCATGCCGTTGCCGGCCTTGGCCGCGGTCTCCGAGGTCGCGCAGCAGATGCCGGCCGCCCCGAGGTCCTGCACGCCGACCGCGAGGTTCTCGTCGAGCAGCTGCAGGCAGGCCTCGATGAGCTTCTTCTCCTCGAACGGATCGCCCACCTGCACGCTCGGCCGCTTCGCCTCCGAGCCCTCCTCGAACCCGGCCGACGCGAGCACGCTGGCCCCGCCGATGCCGTCGCGCCCGGTGGACGCACCGAGGAGCACGGCGAGGTTGCCGACGCCCTCGGCCGTGGCGAGCACGAGCCGCTCCTGGGGGAGCAGCCCCAGGCAGAAGACGTTGACGAGCGGATTGCCCCGGTAGCAGGGGTCGAACACCACCTCGCCGCCGACCGTGGGCACGCCGACGGCGTTGCCGTACCCGCTGATGCCCGAGACCACGCCCTCCACGATGAACCGGGTGCGGGCGTCGTCCAGCGTGCCGAACCGCAACGGGTCCATGAGCGCGATCGGACGGGCGCCCATGGAGAAGATGTCACGGATGATGCCGCCCACGCCGGTGGCCGCGCCCTGGTACGGCTCGACCGCTGAGGGGTGGTTGTGGCTCTCGATGCGCACCGCCACCGCGAGGCCGTCGCCGACGTCGATGACCCCGGCACCCTCGCCCGGACCGACCAGCACCCAGGGCGCCTCGGTCGGGAACCGCTTGAGGTGCACCTTGGAGGACTTGTACGAGCAGTGCTCGCTCCACATGACGGCGTACATCGCCAGTTCGAGTTCGGAGGGCTCCCGGCCGAGCAGGTCGATGATGCGTTCGAGCTCGTCGTCGGTGAGGCCGAGCTGGCGGTGGAGGGGCTCCGTCGTCATCGGCGGCGAGGCTACCCGAGGCCCCATGAGGCTCCCGGCCCGGGCGCGGGCCCCGAAATACCACGCGAACGAGCGCGGAATTGACCCATATGGCCACGCGGGATTCCCGGGATTTCCCTCTGGTAGGTTGCCCTCCAGTTCGCACTTTCCTCTCCATACCCCGAGGGAGATTTCCATGGCTGCACCGAAGAAGAAGTCGACGATGACCGCCGAGCACAAGGCGAAGCTCGCCGCCGGTCGCAACGAGAGCCGCGCCGTCGCGCGTTACCTCGAGGCACTCGAGGCGCACCGGCCGAAGCAGGGTCGCAAGCGCACGACCGAGAGCGTCACCAAGCAGCTCGCACAGACCGAGACCGAGCTGAAGACCGCCACCGGCATCGTGCGACTCGAGCTGCTCCAGCGCCAGCGCGACCTCAAGGTCGAGGCCGAGCGCCTGTCCGAGGGTGTCGACCTCAGCGCGCTCGAGGCCGAGTTCGTGAAGGTCGCCCGGTCCTACGGCGATCGCAAGGGCATCACCTACGGCACCTGGCGCGACTTCGGCGTCGCCGCCGACGTGCTGAAGAAGGCGGGCATCGCGCGGACGCGCGGCCAGTAGCAGGACCCGAACCGACCCGGAACGCCGGGCGGACGCGCTCATCGAGGCGCGCGGACGCGCGGCCAGTAGCGGGACCCGGGTCGGGTCAGGAGCCGAACGCGAACCCGACGTCCGGTGCGCCCAGCACCGGGAAGTAGGGGATGGAGCGCGACTCGAGGATCGCCCCGAGCTCCCCGCCCCGGTCGAGCAGCACGCTCGCACCGGCGACCGTGCAGCCGAACTCGGCGAGGGCGTCGATCGCCTCGATGATGGAGCCGCCGCTCGTGGCGGTGTCCTCGACCACGAGCACGCGGTCGGTGGGCCGCACCGGTCCGGCCATCCGGCCTCCCACCCCGTGGCCCTTGGCCTCCTTGCGCACCGCGAAGGACGGCTTGCCGGACACGAGCCCGACGGCGAGCCCCACCGGCACCGCACCGACGGCGAGGCCGCCGCAGGAGTCGAAGGTGCAACCGCCTGCCGCCTCAATCGCCTCCATCACCGCGGCCCCGACGAGTTCGATGCAGTCGCCACGGAAGGTGACCTGTCGGCCGTCGAGGTACCACTGCGAGGTCCGACCGGAGGCCAGCGTGAACTCCCCCCGCTGGATGCCGTACTCCTCGAAGACCGTGGCGAGCGCGGCCTGCTTCGGACGGAGGCTCATGCCGCGACCCCGGCGCCCGCGGCCCGCACGATCGAGGCGATCATGCCCGCACCGTCGGCCGAGCCGAGCACGGACTCGATGGCGCGCTCCGGATGGGGCATGAGTCCGACCACGTTGCGGCTCTCGTTGCAGACCCCGGCGATGGCATCGACACTGCCGTTCGGGTTGTCGACGTAACGCACCACGATACGGTCCTCGTCCCGCAGGCGGGCGAGGGTCTCGGGCGCGCAGGTGTAGTTGCCCTCGAAGTGGTTGATCGGGATGCGCAGGACCACGCCGGCCTCGAGGGAGTTGGTGAGCGCGGTCGTGGTGGTCTCGACCCGCAGGTCGACCGTGCGGCAGATGAACTTCAGCCCGGCGTTCTTCTGGAGCGCGCCGGGCAGCATCCCCGCCTCGCACAGCACCTGGAAGCCGTTGCAGATGCCGACCACCGGCCCGCCAGATCGCGCGAACTCGGCGACGCTGGCCATGATCGGCGAAAAGCGGGCGATCGCACCCGTACGCAGGTAGTCACCGTGCGCGAACCCGCCGGGCACGATGACGCCGTCGACGCCGCGCAGGTCGGTGTCGGCGTGGAAGAGGGTGACCGCCTCGGCGCCCGCGTGCTCGAGCGCGTACGCCGCGTCGAGCTCGCAGTTCGTGCCGGGGAAGACGACGACGCCGACCCGGGGCGCCATCAGCCCGCGAACTCCGCGAGGTGGATCTCGTAGGCCTCGATGACCGGGTTGGCGAGCAGGCGCTCGCACATCTCCTCGACCTGGGCCCGGGCTGCGCCCTCGTCGGCCGCGTCCACCTCGAGTCGGATCGACTTGCCGATGCGCACGTGGCCCACGTTCGTGTACCCGAGGGCGGGCAGCGCCCGCTCCACCGTGACCCCCTGGGGGTCGAGGATGCCGGGCAGGTGGGTGACCTCGATCCGAGCCTCGTAGCGCGCCATGCGGGCGACCTTACCCGCCGTACCAATCGGCGAAGGGAAGGCCGGTGAGCCGTTCGTAGGCCTCCACGTAGCGCTCGCGCGTGCCGGCGATGACGTCCGGCGGGACCGGCGGCGCGGGCGGGTTCTGATCCCAGCCGATCGCGAGGTAGTGGTCCCGCACGAACTGCTTGTCGAACGACGGTGGACTCCCGCCGGGGGCGAAGGACTCCGCGGGCCAGTACCGCGAGGAGTCCGGGGTGAGCACCTCGTCGATGAGGATGAGGGTGCCGTCCTCGCGCAGTCCGAACTCCAGCTTGGTGTCGGCGAGGATGATGCCGCGCTCGGCGGCCATGCGCGCCCCGCGTTCGTAGACTGCGAGGGTGACGGCCCGGATCTCCTGGAACCGGTCCTCGCCGACGAGCTGGACCGCCTCCGCATCGGTGATCGGGAGGTCGTGGCCCACCTCGGGCTTCGAGGTCGGCGTGAACAGCGGTGTGGGCAGTGCCTCGGCCTCGAGCATCCCGGCCGGCATCGGCCGCCCCTGCACGGTGCCGGACTCGCAGTACTCCTTCCATGCGCCGCCGAACAGGTGGCCGCGGGCGATGCACTCCATCCGCACGGGCGTCGTGACCTCGACGAGCATCGATCGCCCGGCGAACTCGGGGCCGACGCCGTCGGGGAAGCCGGCCGGGTCGACCGCGAGGACGTGGTTCGGGATGAGGTCGGCCATCGCCTCGAACCAGAACGCGCTGATCGCGGTGAGGACCCGGCCCTTGTCCGGGACCGGGTCCGGGAGGATCACGTCGAAGACCGAGAGGCGGTCACTCGCCACCATGAGCATGCGCCCCGCACCCGCGTCGTACAGGTCGCGGACCTTGCCCGAGTAGGTGTGCGGCAGCGTGATGCTCATGCGAGCGGTTCGGCCAGGGTGGCGCTGAGGATGTCGAAGGTGCGCGAGGTGTTCGCGAGCGCCTTCGTGAGGTCGAAGCAGGCCGAGAGCCGGTCGTCGGGCAGCGCCGCCGTCACCTCGGCGTCGTCACGCAGCACCTCGATGAACGGACGACGCGCCTCCCAGGTGGCCATCGCGTTGCGCTGCACCAACCGGTACGCGTCGTCGCGGGACAGGCCGCTCTCCACGAGGGCCAGGAGCACCGGCTGGCTGAACACGAGGCCGAAGGAGCCGTCGAGGTTCTCGAGCATCCGCTCCGGGTGGACGACGAGGCCGTCGACGAGCCGCTCGGCCTGGACCATCACGTAGTGGGCGAGGATGCAGGAGTCCGGAAGGATCACCCGCTCGACCGAGGAGTGTGAGATGTCGCGCTCATGCCAGAGCGCAACGTTCTCGAGGCCCGCCTGCAGGTTGGCCCGCAGGATGCGCGCGAGCCCGCACAACTGCTCGCTCTTCACCGGGTTGCGCTTGTGGGGCATCGCCGAGGAGCCCTTCTGCTTCCCGGCCCGGAACGGTTCCTCCGCCTCGCGCAGCTCGGTGCGTTGGAGGTGGCGGATCTCGAGCGCGATCGTCTCGACCGTCGTCCCCACCGCTGCGCACGCGTACAGCAGTTCGGCGTGGCGATCGCGGGCGAGCACCTGGGTGGCGGGCACCGGGGTGAGGCCGAGGCGGGAGCACACACTCGCCTCCACCGCGGGATCCACGTTCGAGTAGGTCCCCACTGCGCCGGACAACTTGCCGACGGCGATCGCGTCCCGGGCCCGCAGCAGGCGCTCTCGGTCCCGGCGCACCTGCAGTGCCCAGAGCGCCAACACGATGCCGAAGGTGGTCGGTTCCGCGTGGATGCCGTGCGTGCGGCCGACCATCGGGGTGTTGCGGAACTCCAGGGCGCGGCGTGCGACGGTCGCTTCGAGCTTCGCCGCGGTCTCGATCAGCAGGTCGGTGGCTCGGGTCAGCTGCAGCGCCAGCGCGGTGTCGACGACGTCGGAGGACGTGAGCCCGTAGTGAACCCACGCCCCCTCGGGCTGTCCGATCGTCTCCTGCACGATGTCGACGAACGCCGCGACGTCGTGCTGGGTGATCTCCTCGCGGGCCTCGATCGCCCCGACGTCGAACCCGCCGCGCGCCCGCACTGCGGCCGCAGCCTCCTTCGGGACGACCCCGAGATCCGCCCAAGCCTCGGTGGCGAGGATCTCGACCTCGAGCCAGGCACCGAACTTCGCGTCATCGGTGAACAGGGCGGCCATCTCGGGTCGGGAGTACCGGGGGATCATGGGATCGGACCTCGTCAGTGGGCCGCGGTCGCGGCGATGTCGGAACGGAAGGTGATGCCGGGCCAGCACAGCTGGTCGACCGCGGCGTAGGCGCGGGATCGGGCCTCGGCGATCGTGGGACCGCGCCCCGTGACCGTGAGCACGCGTCCGCCCGCAGTCAGGATCGCGTCGGCCTCGGCCCGGGTGCCCGCGTGGAACACGGTGACGCCCTCGATCGCCGCGGCCTCCTCCAGCCCCTCGATGCGATCACCGGTGCGCGGTGCGGTCGGGTACCCCTCGGCGGCGACCACCACGGTGACCGCGGCGTCGTCAGCGAAGGTGATCGGTGTGGTGAGTCGACCGGTCGCAGCCTCGTGCAGGTGCACGCCGAGGTCGCTCGTGATCCGCGGCACGACGACCTCGCACTCCGGATCCCCGAAGCGCACGTTGTACTCGAGCATCCTCGGGCCCGAGGGCGTGAGCATCATCCCGGCGTAGAGGACCCCGCGGTACTCGATGCCGCGGCGCGAGAGTTCGGCGAGCGTCGGGATGACGGCGCGCTCCATGACCTCGTCAACGATCGCGTCCGTCGCGACCGGGACGGGTGAGTACGCGCCCATGCCGCCGGTGTTCGGACCCGAGTCGCCCTCGCCGATCCGCTTGAAGTCCTGGGCCGGTGCGAGCGCGACGCCCTCGAGTGACCCGTCGCAGACGACGAGCAGCGACACCTCGGGTCCGGTGAGGCCCTCCTCGATCACGAGGGTGCGGCCCGCGTCGCCGAACGCGTCCCCCGAGAGGTACGAGCGCACGGCGTCGCGCCCCTCGTCGATCGACTCGGTGACCACCACGCCCTTGCCCGCCGCGAGTCCGTCGGTCTTGACCACGTAGAAGCCGGGCATGGACTCGAGGTACGCCAGCGCGTCGGCCTCCTCCCCGGCACCGAAGGTCGCGTGCGCCGCGGTCGGCACCCCGGCCGCGGCGAGCACCTCCTTCATCCAGGCCTTCGAACCCTCGAGGCGCGCCCCGTCGGCCCCCGGACCGAAGGTCGGGATCCCAACGGCCCGCAGTGCGTCGGCGACGCCGGCGACGAGGGGCGCCTCGGGTCCGATGACCACGAGGTCGATCGCCTCCCGGCGGGCCAGGTCGACGACCGCGCCACCGTCGGTCGGATCGACGGCGACGTTGGTCCCCACGGTGGCGGTGCCGGGGTTCCCGGGGCCGATGAGGACGGCGTCGACCGAGTCCGAGCGGGCGAGGCCGTGGGCGAGCGCGTGCTCCCGGCCCCCACTCCCGAGGACGAGGACCCGCACGGTCAGCGCTCCCGGGGGAGGACCACGGTCTGGTCGCGGGCGGGGCCCACCGAGACGAAGGACACCGGCACCTTCGTGAAGTCCTCGATGAACTGCACGTAGTCCTGGGCCTGCTTCGGCAGGTCGGCGAGCGTGTGCGCGGTCTCGATGTCACTCGCCCAACCGGGGAGCGTCTCGTAGACCGGCGTCACCTTGTGGAGCACCGACTGGTGGTACGGGACGTAGTCGTACTGGGTGCCGTCATCGCCGACGTAGCCCACACACACCTTGATCTCCTCGAACGGGGAGAGCACGTCGAGCTTCGTGATCGCGAGTTCGGTGCAGGTGTTGAGACGCGTCGCGTGCTTGAGCATCACGAGGTCGAGCCAGCCGGGACGCCGCCGCCGGCCGGTGTTCGTGCCGAACTCCCCGCCCCGTTCGACGAGTTCGTCGCCCACCGCGTCGCCCTCGAACAACTCGGTCGGGAATGGACCGGAACCGACGCGGGTGAGGTACGCCTTCACGACGCCAACGATGCGCTGGATCGCGAGCGGTCCGACGCCCGCCCCGGGGCACACTCCTCCGGCGATCGGGTTGCTCGAGGTCACGAACGGGTAGGTGCCGTGGTCGAGGTCGAGGTAGGTGGCCTGTGCACCCTCGAAGAGCACCCACTCCCCGCGGTCGAGCGCGTCGTGGATCACGTGCACCGTGTCGTCGATGTGGGGCGCGAGGCGCGGGGCCATCGCGAGGTACGCGTCCGCGATCTCGTCGAGGTCCATCGGGAGCCGGTTGTAGACCTTCGAGAGGAGCCCGTTCTTCTCCCGCAGCACGAGTTCGAGCTTCTCGCGGAAGATCTTCGGGTCGAGGAGGTCCTGCACCCGCAGGCCCACCCGCAACGCCTTGTCCGCATAGGTCGGCCCGATGCCGCGCTTGGTGGTGCCCAACTTGTTCTTGCCCAGGTACCGCTCGGTGACGCGGTCGATCTCCTGGTGGTACGGCATGATGAGGTGCGCGTTCCCGGAGAGTCGCAGGCGCGAGGTGTCGACGCCCTTGGCGTTGAGCATGTCGAGCTCGGCGATGAGTACGGCCGGGTCGACGACCACGCCGTTGCCGATGACCGGGGTGACCCCCGCGTACAGCACCCCGCTCGGCACGAGCTGGAGCTTGAAGACCTCGCCGTCGACGATGATCGTGTGCCCGGCGTTGTGCCCGCCCTGGTAGCGGACGCACAACGCGGCGTCCGCCGCGAGGTAGTCGGTGAACCGGCCCTTGCCCTCGTCACCCCACTGGGTGCCGACGATCACAGCACCCGGCACGTGACGCTCCCTCGAACGCGGACCTCGCCGCCGGAAATGACGCTCACGTTGGGAGGACGCTACACGACCGGACCCGCCGGACCCGGTGGGTATCAGCCGCCGGGCGGGGCCGTCGAGTCTCGGCCGACGGCCCCGTCACGCTCGGGTCAGTCGAGGCGCACGGACTCCGACCGACCGAACACCAACCCGTCGGGCGAGGCGTCGACCCGGACGATGTCGCCGTCGCGGTAGGTGCCTTGGAGCACCCCGAGCGCGATCGGGTCGGCGAGCTCACGCTGGAGCACCCGCTTGAGGGGTCGGGCCCCGTAGTCCGGGTCGTAGCCGGTGCGGGCGAGCCAGTCCCGGGCGGCGTCGCTCACCTCGAGGCCGAGGCCGCGGGTGAGCAGTCGGTCGCGCAGACCCTCGAGCTGGATCCCCACGATGTCGGCGATGTGGTCCTCGCCGAGCGCGTGGAACACGACGGTCTCGTCGATCCGGTTCACGAACTCCGGCTTGAAGTGGGCCCGCACGGCGGTCATCACACCCTCGGGCGTGAGGCCCGCGCCGAGGTTGCTCGTCATGATGAGCACGGTGTTGGAGAAGTCCACGGTGCGACCCTGCCCGTCGGTGAGCCGGCCGTCGTCCATGAGCGCGAGCAGCACGTTGAACACGTCGGGGTGGGCCTTCTCGACCTCGTCGAGCAGGACCACCGAGTACGGGCGGCGTCGCACGGCCTCGGTGAGCTGTCCGCCCTCCTCGTACCCGACGTACCCCGGGGGCGCACCGACGAGGCGGGACACCGAATGCTTCTCCATGTACTCGCTCATGTCGATGCGGACCATGGCCCGCTCGTCGTCGAAGAGGAACTCGGCCAGGGCTCGGGCGAGCTCGGTCTTGCCGACCCCGGTGGGGCCGAGGAACAGGAACGATCCGATCGGTCGGTGCGGGTCGGAGAGACCGGCCCTGGAGCGGCGGATCGCGTTCGCCACCGCGGTGACCGCGTCGTCCTGGCCGATGACGCGGGCGTGGAGCTGATCCTCCATCCGCACCAACTTCGACATCTCACCCTCCATGAGCCGGCTCACGGGGATGCCGGTCCACTTCGCGACGATCTCGGCGACGTCCTCCTCGTCGACCTCCTCCTTGAGCATCTGCACCTCGGCCTGCAGGCCGGCGAGGCGCTCAGTGCGCCGGGCGATCTCGGTCTCGAGGTCGCGCATCGTGCCGTAGCGCAGGGAGGCGGCGCGCTCGAGATCGCCGTCGCGCTCGGCCACCTCGGCGTCGGTCCGTGCGGTCTCGAGCGACTCCTTGAGGTCCCGGATCTCGGTGATCGCGTCCTTCTCGGTCTGCCAGTGGGCGACCATGCCGTCGCGCTCCTCGGCGAGTTCGGCGAGTTCGGCCTCGAGCGCACCGAGCCGCTGGGCCGACGCCTCGTCGGTCTCCTTGGCCAGCGCGGCCCGCTCGATCTCGAGTTGCCGGATGCGCCGCTCGACCACGTCGATCTCGAACGGCATCGAGTCGATCTCGATGCGCAGGCGCGACGCGGCCTCGTCGATCAGGTCGATCGCCTTGTCCGGGAGTTGACGGGACGGGATGTAGCGATCGGACAGCACGGAGGCGGCCACGAGCGCCGCGTCCTGGATCCGCACACCGTGGTGGACCTCGTAGCGCTCCTTGAGTCCGCGCAGGATCGCGACGGTGTCCTGCACCGAGGGCTCACCCACGTACACCTGCTGGAAGCGACGCTCGAGCGCCGGGTCCTTCTCGATGTACTTGCGGTACTCATCGAGTGTCGTCGCCCCGACCATGCGCAGTTCGCCGCGGGCCAGCATCGGCTTGATCATGTTGCCCGCGTCGACCGCGCCCTCGGCCCCGCCCGCACCGACGATGGTGTGCAGTTCGTCGATGAACGTGACGACCTCACCGTCTGAGTCGGTGATCTCCTTGAGTACCGCCTTCATGCGCTCCTCGAACTCGCCCCGGAACTTCGCGCCCGCGATCATCGAGCCGATGTCGAGCGAGATGAGCCGCTTGTTGCGCAGCGACTCCGGCACGTCGCCCTCGACGATGCGACGGGCCAGCCCCTCGGCGATCGCGGTCTTGCCGACGCCCGGCTCGCCGATCAGCACCGGGTTGTTCTTGGTGCGACGGCTCAGGACCTGGATGACCCGGCGGATCTCCTCGTCGCGCCCGATGACCGGGTCGAGCCGCCCGCGGCGGGCCTCGGCGGTGAGGTCGCGTCCGTACTTCTCGAGCGCCTGGTACTGCTCCTCGGGGTTGTCGCTCGTGACCCGGTGGCTGCCCCGCACCGACCGGAGCGCGTCGAGCGCGGCCTCACGGGTGACGCCGAGCGCGCGCAGCAGGTCGCCGACCCCTCCGGCCACCCCGGTCATCGCGAGGAGCAGGTGCTCGGTCGAGAGGTAGTCGTCGGACAGGTCGGTGCGCTCGACGTCACCCTGCTCGAGCACCCGCAGCGTCTCGGGGGCGAGGGAGGGTGACTGGGTGGTCGCGCCGTAGACCTGGGGCATCGCACCGAGCGCGGCGTCGATGCGGGCGCGCACCGTGGCGGGCGCGAGACCGATGCGCTCGAGCACCCCGAGCACGACGCCCTCGGGCTGGCCGACGAGCGCGGCGAGGAGGTGCTCCGGGGTCACCTGGGAGTGGTGCCGCTCCGACGCGTCGCGCTGCGCGGCGGCGAGGGCCTCCTGGGTCTTGCGGGTCAGTCTGTTGGGATCGAGCGCCATCGGGGCATCCTCGCGGGTCGTTGCGGGTCAGGGCATAACTTGATGACACTTGCATCAACTTTTCTATTCCCTCGGTGCGCAGTTCTGGGGCCGTTTGGGTCTTGCAGACCCTGCGTCGGCGCGGAACACTGCATTCGGCCAGTCTCAACGTCCCCTTCCGCCTCAGGAGTTCCGCACCGTGAGTGCTCCAGTCCACCCCATGACGCCGGCAGGAAGTCGTCGCCGGGCAATGGCGGCATGCCTCGCCGCCGGATCACTGCTGCTCTCCGGAATCGCACCCGCCGGAGCTGCGGTGGCCGTGACGCCGGACGCGACCCCGCGGGTCAACGGAACGGTGTGGGCCGTCGCTCAGGTCGGGAACCGGACGATCATCGGCGGCGATTTCACCACTGTCGGTGGCGTAGCCCGCCAGAACATCGCCGCGTTGACCGCCGACGGCAAGCTCGACCAGACGTTCAACCCGGGGGCTGACGGCATCGTCTACGCCTTGGCGGGCAGTGCCGACGGGACCCGAGTCTTCGCGGGCGGTGTGTTCCTGAACGCCGGCGGACAGGCCAGGGCCCGCCTCGCGGCGCTCGACGCCACCACGGGTGCGGCGGTCCCGACGTGGACTGCGAACACCGACGGGGATGTCCTCGGTCTGGCGACGGCCGGCGACCGACTCTACGTGGCCGGTCGATTCCTGACGATCAAGGACGCCAACCGCCGCCGACTCGCTGCCGTGGACGCCTCGACGGGCGCAGTCCAGCTCGGCTTCAACCCCTGGCCGAACTGGACCGTCAAGGCCGTCGCCGTGTCCCCCGACACGACCAAGGTCTATGCGGTCGGCGGGTTCACGGCCATCGGCGGTGCGACGAGGAACCAGGGTGCGGCAGAGCTCCTCGCCAGCAACGGCTCGGCCACCGCCTTCGCCCCCACCAAGGGCGGAACCGTCCTCGCGATGGCCCTCAGCCCGGACGGCTCGCGCCTCTACTACTCGACGCCGGACAACCAGGTGTTCGCCTATGCACCCGCACTCTCGAACGCGCCGATCTGGATCGGTAAGGGCGGCGGCGACACGCAGGCGATCGCAGCGTCGAGCACCGAGGTCTACGTCGGCGGGCACTTCAGCCAACTCTGGTCGACCGGTACGAAGCTGAAACGCGAGCGCATCGGTTCGTTCGGCGCGTCCACCGGCGCGGTGACCGCGTGGAACCCGGGTGCGGACGGCTTCATGGGTGTGTGGGCGATGGGCATCACGCCGACCCACCTGCTCGTGGGCGGCGACTTCTCGAATATCGGCGGCGCACCCCAACGCGGCTTCGCCAGGTTCGCCGGCACGCCGTAGCGAGCGCTCACCGCGATCGCTGTCCATCGGGGTCGCGGCCCCGCGGTTCGGCCGCGAGATGGCAACGCCCGGTCTAGCGGCGGGGGTCCCCGAGGCCAGGCGCCCGGGAACTCTGCGCGGGCCGAGCGCCGGGGGCGTGCAGCCGGGCGAGCTCGGCCTCGAGGAATGCGACACGCGCTTCGAGTTCGAGGATCCTGCGGACCCCGGCGAGTCCGACGCCCTCATTCCTGAGTGTCTGGATCCGACGCAGCAGGCGGATGTCGCGCTCGGAGTACCGACGGCTGCGGCCCGCAGTCCGAGCCGGCTCGATCAAACCCTTGCGCTCGTAGATGCGCAGGGTCTGGGGATGGACCCCAGCAAGATCTGCAGCGACCGAGATGATGTAGAGCGCGCGTTCGTCCTGGTTCACCTCACACCCCCAGTCGGGCTCGGACATCACCGGTACCGGCCGCGGCCAACGCCTCGAGCGCGGCGCGCTCGGCGTCGTTCACCCGGTCCGGCACCACCACCTCGAAGGTGACGAGCAGGTCACCCGGCTCGCCCTTGGCGGACCCCGCCGGGATCCCCCGGCCCGTCACCTTCACCGTCGTACCGCTCTGGGTGCCGGGCGGCACCTTGACGGTGACCGGCTCACCGAGGGTCGGCACGCGCACCGCGGCCCCGAGCGCGGCCTCGGCGATCGTGACCGGCACCCGCAGGCTGAGGTTGCGCGCGCCGCTCCGACCGAAGAGTTCGTGGGGCGCGACGTGTACGACCACGTACAGGTCGCCGGGCTCCCCACCGTTGCGACCCGCGCCACCCCGCCGCGTGACCCGGATGCGCTGCCCGTCGGTGACCCCGGCCGGGACCTTGACCTTGACCTCACGCGAGCGCAGCTCGACGCCGCGACCGCGACAGGTCCGACATGGCTGGGCGATGCGCCGACCGCTCCCGCCGCAGGCCGGGCAGACCTGCGAGAACGAGAAGGGTCCCTGGTTCACTGCTACCTGACCCTGGCCACCGCACTGCCCGCACACGTCGATCGCGGTACCGGGCTCGGCGCCCGAGCCCTGGCAGGTGCTGCACGCGGCATCGGAGGTGAACCGCACCGGTGCGGTCACGCCGTGCACCGCGTCGAGGAAGTCGACGTGCAGTTCGGTCTCGAGGTCGTCGCCGCGCGCCGGCGCATGGCGTCCCGCACGACGACCGCCGCCACCGCCGAAGCCTCGGCCGCCACCGCCGAACAGCCCGCCGAGGAGATCGGAGATGTCGGCCCCGTCGAACCCGCCGCCGAAGCCGCCGGCTCCGCCGTACCCGCCGGGTCCACCGGTGAACGCGCCCGAGGCCGCCATCTCGCGCACCTGGTCGTACTCGGCCCGCCGCTCGGCGTCGCCGAGCACGTCGTGCGCGGCCGAGACCTCCTTGAAGCGCTCCTCGGCGGCGGCGTCACCCGGGTTGGCGTCCGGGTGGTACT
>JBJTOY010000011.1:0-11264 GCA_046074845.1 Actinomycetes bacterium
GGGGTTCGGCGGTCCGCAGGATCCTGCGGTCCTCACGACCGCCGACGCGCTCGTACCCCTGCTCGGTGGTCTCGAGGTCGTGCGGGCGGGACCCGTCGAGCGGCCGGTGGCGACCCCGGAGGGGGAGCGGATCGCGATCGACCACGTGCTGCGGGCGGTGCGCAGGGCCTAGCGTCGGGCGCCGTGGACCTCGACCTCGTCATCCGTGGCGGCACGCTCGTGGACGGGTCGGGCGCGCCCGCCCGCGTCGCCGACGTCGGCATCGCCGGGGACCGCATCGTGGGGGTCGGTCGGATCGAGGCGCGCTCGCCGCGGGTGATCGACGCGACCGACCGGCTGGTCACGCCCGGGTTCGTCGATCTCCACACCCACCTCGACGCGCAGATCGCGTGGGACCCGATGCTCACCTCCTCGTGCTGGCACGGGGTCACCAGCGTCGTGCTCGGCAACTGCGGGGTGACGTTCGCGCCGGTGCGGCCCGAGGACCGTGAGTACCTCGCCGAGATGATGGAGTCGGTCGAGGACATCCCGAAGCGCAGCATCCTTGACGGCCTGCCGTGGTCCTGGGAGACCTACGGCGAGTACCTCGACGCGCTCGAGGCGATGCCGAAGGGCATCAACGTGGGCGGGATGGTCGGGCACTGTGCCGTGCGCCACCACGCGATGGGCGAGCGGAGCCTGAGCCTCGAGCCGGGTGCGCCGCCCTCGGCCGCCGACCTCGCTGCGATGTGCGCGCTCGTCGACGAGGCGATGGCGGCCGGCGCGCTCGGCGTGTCCACCTCCCGCACACTGCGCCACCGCGTCCCCGATGGGCGTTACGTGCCCGGCACGTGGGCCGAACCCGACGAACTGCTGGCCTTCGCCGAGGTGCTCGCCGCCCGCGGGCGGGGGGTGTTCGAGGTGTCGCCGCGCTTCGACGGGGACGGTCCGGCCGAACCCCGCGTGGAGTCGGAACTCGCGTGGATGTCGGCGATCGCGGCGCGCACCGGGCGCTCCGTCACCTTCAACCTGTCCCAGACGCATGCGCAGGGCGATCACTGGCGCCTCGCCATCGATCTCGCCCGGCGGGCGGGCGGGCGCATCCGGCCGCAGACGACCTCGAAGAGCGTCGGGGTGCTCTTCGCGCTCGCGTCGCACACGCCGTTCGACCGCGAACCGGCCTGGGCCGAACTCGCCGGACTCGACCTGGATGCCCGACTCGCGCGCCTGCGCGATCCGGCCGTGCGCGCACGGCTCATCGCCGACCCCCGCCCCGTGGAGGGGTACGACGAGTTCTTCGTGGTTCGCGAACCGGTGCGGTACGACAATGCGCCCGAGGCCTCGCTCGGTGCGATCGCCCGGACCCGCGGGGTGAGCGCGGTCGAGGCGTTCATCGACCTCAACCTCGAGACCGATGGCCGCCTCGTGCTCGCGCTCCCGTTCCTCAACCAGCGCGTCGACGTGATCGAGCGCATGCTCACCGAGGACGTCGTCGTCATGGGGCTGGCCGACGCCGGCGCCCACGTCGGGCAGGTCATGGACGCGAGTCAGCCCACCTACTTCCTCACGTACTGGGTCCGCGAGCGCGGCCTCGTCGGGATCGAGGAGGCGGTGCGGCGCCTCACCTCCGACACCGCCGACTTCATGGGGATCCCCGGACGTGGCGTCGTGCGGGAGGGCGCCTACGCCGACCTGAACGTCATCGACTGGGACGCGCTCGCTCTCGACGTGCCCGAGTTCGCGCACGACTTCCCGCACGGGGCGGGTCGCTGGATCCAGCGGGGTCGGGGGTACGACGCGACGATCGTGAACGGTCAGGTCGTGCTCGAGCACGGTGAGCACGTCGGTGGACACGCGGGTCGGGTGCTGCGCAGCGGCCCCGACCTCCGGTGAGGTCGGGAGGATCGAGGGTGAGCGAGCGGTTCGAGGTCACGGCGGCGGACGAGGGCCGGCACCCGGCGGGCGACGAGGCGTTGTGGGGCGAGTCCTGGTACATGGACTTCGCGGCCATGGACGCGTCGTACGGCGGGTACGTGCGCCTCGGCCTGTACCCGAACCTCGACCGCACCTGGCTCTGGGTCCACATCACCGGTGAGGACCGTCCGCTCGTGCTCATCCGCGACCACGACCTCACCTGTCCCGACGGACCGGAGGGGCTGCTGCCGTCGCGCGGCGGCCTGTGCGCGGCGATCCGTGTGGAGGAGCCGTTCCGTCGCTTCCGTGTGGTGGCCGAGGGCACGGGGGTGCGTCTCGCCGATCCGGCCGACGCGTTCCACGGCGAGGCCGGGGAGTCGGTCGAGGTGGCGGTCGACCTCGTGTGGGAGAGCCGCGGTCCGGTGTTCCCGTACCAGATGACGACGCGCTATGAGATCACCTGCCACATCACCGGCACGGTCACGATCGGCGGGGAGACCATCGTGGTCGACTGCCCCGGCCAGCGTGACCACTCCTGGGGGGTGCGCGACTGGTGGATGTTCCCGTGGAACTGGACGGCGGGCCACCTCGACGACGGTACGTCCTTCCACGCGGCGCGCTCGATCATCCCGCAACTCGAACTGTTCGCCACCGGCTACACGATCACGCCCGACGGCGCGTTCGCCGAGGCGATGCCCGACGACATCGTCGTGGCCGAGGTCGTGACCGACACCGAGACCCTGCCGGTCTCATCGGCCCAGCGCATCGGCGGGGTCGAGTTCACCTCGCGCCCCGTCGGCCACGCGCCGGTGCTGCTCGTCGCGCCGGACGGGCGCGTGGCGCGCTTCCCGAGGGCCATGTGCCGGTACGAGACCCCGGACGGTCGCCGGGGCACCGGATGGACCGAGTACAACTGGCCTGAGGGCTGGCCCGACCTGCTCCACGGGGCCTGATCCGGGCCGGGTCGGGGCCGCCGGCGAAATCCGACTTGCAAGGTCGGGAATCGGCCCGTACCCTCGCGCCCATGACGTCCACGTCCTCCGGCCCTGCGACCCGGCGCTCCGGGATCCTGTCCTTCCCGAACCCGGTCGACGAGCGGGCCGCCCGCACCGTGGCGACCGGCGTCGTCGCGATGGCGCTCGCCGTGCTCGTGCTCCGGCAGTGGTGGGTCCTCGTCCCGCTCGCCTACGGCTTCGTGGCCCGGGTGGCCTCGGGTCCCCGGTTCAGCCCGCTCGGCCTGCTCGCGACCCGGGTCGTCGTGCCCCGTCTGCGGTTCGCGCCGAAGTACTGCGCCGGGCCGCCGAAGCGGTTCGCCCAGGCCATCGGCGCGGCGTGCAGCCTGACCGCGCTCGTCCTCCACTTCGTCGTGGGGGCCGACACCGCGGCGCTCGTCGTGCTCGTCGTGCTCACGGTCGCGGCGTCACTCGAGGCGTTCGTCGGCTTCTGCCTCGGATGCTGGATGTTCGGCCGCCTCATGCGCGCCGGGCTCATCCCCGACGACGTGTGCGAGGAGTGCAACGACATCTCGCGCCGCCTCGCCGCCTGATCCTTGCGTCGGTACGCCTACACGGTCCGGGTGCGCGCCTCGGCGCCGCCGGCACGGGTCTGGGACCTGCTCGTCGACGCGCCCGGGTGGCCGCGCTGGACCCGGATCCCGGCCGCGGTCTACGAGCGAGAGGGCGAGCCCGCGCCGCACGGGGTCGGCGCGGTCCGGCGGTTCGGTTCGGGTCGCCTCGTGAGCCGCGAGGAGGTCGTCGCCTTCGAGGCGCCGCGCCACTTCGCCTACGTGCTGCTCAGTGGATTGCCGCTCCGGGGCTACCGCGCCGATGTGCACCTGATCCCCGACGGTGCCGGCACCGAGGTCGAGTGGTCCGGCGGTTTCGATGCGACCTCCCGGGTGGCGGGAACGTTCTGGAACGCTGTGTTGCGCACCGTCATCATCCGGACCGGCGCACGGGCCCTCGTGCGGGAGGCGGACCGGCACTAGCCTCCACCCAGCCGACCGGTGCGGGGGGAGACGGATGGCAGGTCAGCAACGCCGGGTGGCCGCGACGGTCCTCGGGGTGATCGTCGCCACGAGTCTCGTCGCGTGCTCCTCCGGTGACGGCGACGGTCGGGCGGCGAAGCGGCGCCCGACCGCGACGACCCGACGCCGGACGCCGCCGTCGACGACCACGACGGTGACGCCGGAACCGACGGGGGCGAGCGGCACTGCAGGCGCGACGCGCCGGCGCGCGTCGACCGCGGCGATCGGAGTCGACACCTCCACCGCGGCCCGGTGCGACGTCCTCGACCCGGCGCGGTGCCTGCTGCCGTTCCCGAACGACCACTTCACCGTGAGCGACCGCTCCTCGGGCACCGGCCGACGGGTGCGCTTCGACCCAGCGTCGATGCCGGTGAACTCGAAGGGTCGGCGCGTCGAGGCGACCGAGTGGAACCGCAACGACGGCTTCAGCCCGGGCGCCATGATCCAGACGCTCGTGCCCGGTCTCGACCTCGGGCGAACCGGCGCCGCGCCCATCACCGACATGGCGCGTTCGCTGCGGGCCGACGCGCCGATCGTGCTGCTCGACGCGACCACGGGCGCACGCTGGCCGTACTGGGCCGAACTCGACGCCCAGGCCGATCCGGCCGAGGGTGCACTCCTCGTCATCCGCCCGGCGCGCAACCTCGTCGAGGGTCACCGGTACATCGTGGCCCTGCGGAACCTGCGCACCGCGTCCGGCGCGGCCATCCCGGCCCAGCGCGGCTTCACGCTGTACCGCGATCGGATCCCGACGAACAGCGCCGTGCTCGAGGCTCGCCGGGCCCACCTGGATTCCGTCATGAACCAGATCGGCGTCGCCGGTGTGGTCCGTGACGCCTCGCTGTTCCTCGCCTGGGACTTCACGGTGGCGAGCACCCGCAACATCACCGGCAGGATGCTCCACATCCGTGACGACGCGTTCGCCACGATCGGTGCGGGCGCGCCGGCATTCACCGTCACGAGCGTCCGCGACGGCGTGGATGCGCGCATCTTCCGACGGGTCGAGGGCACCTTCGAGGTGCCGACCTACCTCACCGACGGTGGCGTTCCGGGCTCGGTGTTCGCGTACGCACCCGGGGCCGGGCCCGATGCGCTCCCGGTGCGCACGGGAACCTTCACCGCGTCGTTCATCTGCAACATCCCGCGTGCGGCCATGGTGGACGCGAGCACGCTCGGCTCGCCGGCCAAGGGCATGGTCTACGGGCACGGGCTGCTCGGGTCGCGCTCCGAGGTCAACGCCGGCAACGTGCGCACGATGGCCGACGCGCACGGCTTCCTGCCCTGCGCCACCGATTGGACCGGCTTCGCCCAGGGCGACATCGGCACCGCCGTGACGGCGCTCGAGGACTTCTCGAACTTCCCGAAGATGGCGGACCGGACCCAGCAGGGATTCCTCAACACGCTCTTCCTCGCCCGGCTCCTGCGCAGCCCGAGCGGCTTCGCGAGCCACCCGGCCTTCCGGGTCGGGGCGACGCCGGTGCTCGACGGCACGGTCTTCTACGACGGCAACTCCCAGGGCGGCATCCTCGGGGGTGCGGTGACCGCGGTGTCGAACGAGTGGTCCCGCGCCGTGCTCGGCGTGCCGGGCATGACCTACTCGACCCTGCTCCAGCGCAGCGTGGACTTCGACACCTACAGCGCGATCCTCGCGCCGGCGTACCCGTCCGAACTCGACCGCATGCTGGACTTCGCCATCGTCCAGATGCTGTGGGACCGGGCCGAGGCCAACGGCTACGCCGCGCACATGACCGACGATCCGCTCCCGGGGACCATCCCGCACCAGGTGATGCTCCACGTGGCCTACGGCGACCACCAGGTCGCGAACGTGACCGCTGAGGTGGAGGCCCGCACGATCGGCGCGCGGGTGCATCGTCCCGGGCTCGCGGCCGGCCGCAGTCCCGACGTCGAGCCGTTCTGGGGCCTCGCCGCCGCGGTCGACGGGTGGGCCGGGTCGGTGCTCGTCATGTGGGACGCGGGCACCCCGACCCCGCCGCTCGGCAACCTCCCGCCCCGTCCGCCCGCCTACGGCGAGGATCCGCACGAGTTCCCGCGGCGCACGCCCGCGGCCCAGCTCCAGAAGGCCCGCTTCCTCGATCCGGCCGGATCCTTCTCGGACGTCTGCGCCGGCGGACCCTGCATCGCGACGTGATCCGACCGTGAGTGCCGTGCGTGCCGGTGTGGTCCAGATGGATTCGCGTTCGGATCGAGACGTGAACCTCGGGACCGCGACCCGGCTCGTCGCCGACGCGGTGCGCGACGGCGCGGAGCTCGTCGCGCTCCCGGAGATGTTCAACCTGCTCGGCGATCGGGCGACCCTGCGGGCCGGGGCCGAGCCGCTCGACGGCCCGACCCAGCGGTGGGCGGCCGACACGGCCCGGGAGCACGGCATCCACCTCGTCGCCGGCTCGATGATCGAGGCGGTAGGGGACCGACGGTTCAACACCTCCTGTGTGTACGCGCCCGACGGACGTCGGGTTGCGGAGTACCGCAAGCTCCACCTCTTCGACGTGAGCGTGCCCGGTGCTGAGTTCAGCGAGTCGGCGACCGTGTCGCCCGGCGATGCCGTGGTCGTGGCCCCGGCCCCGCCCCTCGTGCTCGGCCTGGCCATCTGTTACGACCTGCGCTTCCCGGAGGAGTTCCGCGCGCAGGTCCGCCTCGGCGCGACGGCGATCGCACTGCCGTCCGCGTTCACGGCGGCCACCGGCCGCGATCACTGGGAACCGTTGCTGCGGACCCGCGCGATCGAGAACCAGTGCTTCGTCCTCGCCCCGGACCAGTGCGGCGTGCCCGTGGCCGGTCCGGCCTGGCACGGGCACTCGCTCATCGTTGACCCGTGGGGGACGGTGCTCGCGGCGGCGGGCACCGAGGTCGGCCACGTCGTCGCCGACCTGGATCTCGACCGCCTCGCCGAGGTGCGCCGACGTCTGCCCGCGCTCGACCACACCCGCCCGGAGATCTACGGATGATCGACATCTCGTGCGCCTTCCCCGCTCACCCGCGCCTCGGCGCGATCGCCCGGCACGCCGAGGGACTGGGGTACGTGCGCTGCTGGACCTACGACTCGCCGGCCCTCTACGGCGACGTGTGGGTCGCGTGCGCCGAGATCGCCCGCAGCACCGAGCGCATCGGGTTCGGCCCGGCGGTGCTCGTCCCGGGTCTGCGGCACCCGCTCGTCAACGCGAGCGCGATCGCCCAGCTCGCGGGCATGGCGCCGGGGCGTCTCGCGGTGGCGATCGGCACGGGGTTCACCGGCCGGATGGCGATGGGGCAGCGTCCGTACCCCTGGAGTTTCGTCCGGACCTACGTCTCCCGACTCCGGGCCCTGCTGCGCGGGGAGGAGGTCGAGTACGACGGTGCGATCATCCGGATGATCCCGTCCGAGGGCTTCCTGCCGGAGCGACCGATCGACGTGCCGATCCTCATCGGGGCGAACGGTCCCAAGGGCCTCGAGGTGGCGCGGGAACTCGGGGACGGCGTCATGTCGATCGGGCCGGGGTTCCCGGAGTTCGACTGGAGTGCGGTGCTCGCCTTCGGCACCGTGCTCGACGAGGGCGAGCCGCTCGACAGCCCACGGGTGATCGAGGCCGCCGGGCCGGCGCTGGCGGTCGTCTACCACGGCGCGTACGAGGCGGATCCTGCCGTCATCGACGTCTTGCCGAACGGTCCGGCCTGGCGGGACGCGCTCGAGGCGATCCCGATCGAGCGGCGTCACCTCGCCACCCACCAGGACCACCTCTGGCGTCTCACCGATCGCGATCGGCTCGCGATCGACCCGTCGCTGCTGCCCGTCATGACCTGGACCGGGTCGCGGGCCGAGATCCACGAGCGGCTCGTCGCGCTCGGCGAGAGCGGGGCGACCGAGATCCTCTACCAGCCGATGGGCCCCGACCTCGAGCGTGAACTCGACGCATTCATGGACGCGGCCCGGGGGTGAACCGTCAGCCGGCGTCCACGGTCGGCAGCGTGACGGGCACGAGGCTCGGCGCCTCGGGCGTGCCACGGATCTCGTACAACGACATTTCGTTCGGACCGAGGCGCATCAGGGGCGGCGGCACGAGGCACCACCAGAGCGTTCGCCCGTCGTCGGCGCGCTGGGTGCGGGTCGTGCACACGATGCGACCGTTCGCAGCGAACGCGAGATCGACGCCCGGCGGGCCGTTGAACGTCCCCTGGCTGTCGGCCCACGGCACGGAGGCGGCCGTCAGCGGGTCGGCGTAGATGAGGTAACGGTCCGAGTAGTCGATGCCGCCGGTGCGGCGCGGCGATGCGGTGTCGACGAGCGGATCGACGTCGCGGCCGATGAGATCGCCGTACGGGCCGATCAGGAACGGCCGTCGCCATGCGGGTCCACCGGGCGGTACGGCTCGCTTGGCGAGTACCTCGCGCAAGCCGGTCTCGCGGTCGAACGAGACGAACTTGGTGTCGGGAGGCGGGTCGACCGTGTTGGCTCCCCACTTCAGGATCCGGACGGGGAGGTCGGATCGCGGTGGTTCGAGCAACGAGCGGCCGTCCACGCGGTACGGGATGTCGAGCCCGAGGTGGTCGGCCACCGTGGGCAGGATGTCGATCGACTCGGCGGCGCGGTCGTCGACCGACCCCGCCTGCTGGCCCGGTGCCTTGATGATGAGCGGGATCCACGCGATGTCCGACCAGGTGCCGGGGGTCACGCCGCGGAACGTGCGCCGGGCCTCGAACGACACGCCGTGGTCGGCGGTGATGACGATGACGGTGTCCTCGTACGCGCCGATGGCCCGGAGACGGGCGATGAGCCGACCGATCGCACCGTCAGCGGCCTGCGCGTTCATCAGGTTGCGCTGCTTGCCGGCGAGGGCGGTCCAGCGCGTGGACCACATGAGGCTGGCGATCCCGCTCCGATCCGAGGGGACGAGGCCGTAGCCGTGGCTCTGGAAGCCGTTGTAGTCCTGGCCCGTCGGGAGGTAGTGCCACGGGAAGTGGGGGAGGAACACGTGCATGAAATCCACGGTCGGCCGATCCGTGGGGCGCACCCCTGCCGTGAAGCGGTCCATGGTGCGCAGCGCGCGATCGTCGAGTTGATCCAATGGTTCGATCTGCTCGGGCGTCCGGCTGACCGCGGCGTTGCGCCGCCAGATCTTGCTCGTGGCGACGAGCATGCCGCGCAGGCCCGGGTGCACGCCGGCTCGTGGCGGCGGCGGAGGGCACAGACGCGGCGGGCACAGCCGCGTCGCGGCCTCGCGGACGTGGAGATCGTACGTACCGCCGAGCAGCGTGAAGAGGTTGCGGGGATGCTCGGCCGTGGAGGGCACATCGGCCGTATTGCCCGGCAACAGACCGGTGAGGGCGGCCGGTACTGCGGTGGTCGTCTGACCGGACACCGTCGTCGTGTTCCGGTACCAGGTCGCTCCGTCGGCGAGCGCGGCGATGTTGGGGAACAACTCGCGATCGATGCGTCCGGACCCGTCCAGCATGCTGGCCACGGCGAATTCATCCATGCTGACCCAGACGACGCGAGCCGGGTTGCGCACCTTCACGTCCAGCGTCGGCGCGTCCGCGTTGAACACGATTTCCGAAGCTCCGGTCGTGCCGAGGAACAAGGACCCGAACACGAGCGGTGCGATCGCGAGCACACGGAGCCACGTCGCCGTCGCCTGCCAGCGGAGGCGAGCGCCTGCGATGATCACACCGCCGGCGACGCCGCCGACGATCAGCACCGCCGGGCCGAATCCGGTGGTGGCCTTGAGGGCCTGCACGGCGATCGAGCCGGCGGCCAGACCGAGCAGCGTCGCGTGCACGAAGCGGCGCGCACGGGGCACGGCGCAACCCACGAGGAACTCGACCGCCCAGAACAGGAACGGGACGGCGAACAGGAGGATCGCCGTGAGCAGCACGAGCTCGAGGCGGGTCGTGCGCCAGAGCAGGAAGAGCTCGGGGTTCCCGCCGAGCTTCTCGAACACCGGCTGGGCGACGGCGAGGCCGACGAGCGCGAACAACTCGATGAAGGAGAGCGCCTCCATCCTCACGCCGGGCAGGCGGCTCGGTGACGGGCGCGGAGACGCTGGAGCGCTCATCCCCGAACGGTACCGGCCGCCGGAGTGCGTCAGAACGCGCCCGGGGGGCCTCCGCCGCGCCGGTGTCCCACGTGGAGCGGGGCGTGGGACGGGGGTATGATCCGGTTACTCATCAGTAACTTGCGGGCCGCACCGGGGATCCCCCGGCCGGCACCTTCCCTGGAGGAGAACCCCCGATGGCCGAATTCTCGCTCGACCTGAACGAGGACCAGATCCAACTGCAGCAGTGGGTCCACGACTTCGCCAAGAACGTCGTGCGGCCGGTCGCTCCGAAGTACGACGAGTTGGAGGAGACCCCCTGGGACGTCATCCAGGAGGCCGCGAACATCGGCCTGTACTCCTGGGAGTTCGTGGCCCAGTGCTTCTCGGACCCGACCGGGTTGACCTTCCCGGTGATCAGCGAGGAACTGTCCTGGGGTGACGCCGGCATCGGCCTCGCCATCTTCGGTACGACCCTCGGCGTGTCCGGCATCGTCGGCAACGGCACGCCCGAGCAGATCGCCGAGTGGGTCCCGCAGTGCTTCGGAACGCCCGACGCGATCCAGCTCGCGGCGTTCGCGGTGTCCGAGCCCGACGCCGGCTCGGACGTCTCCTCCCTGCGCACGCGCGCCGTCTACGACGAGGCCAAGGACGAGTGGGTGATCAACGGGACGAAGACCTGGATCACCAACGGCGGCATCGACAAGGTCCCGACGGTCCACGTCGTCGTGGCCGCGGTCGAGCCCGAGCTCAAGAGCCGGGGGCACGCGTCCTTCGTCGTGCCCCCGGGCACGAAGGGCGTCTCGATGGGCCAGAAGTTCAAGAAGATGGGCATCCGTGCGAGCCACACCGCCGAGGTCGTCTTCGACGACGTGCGCGTGCCGGGTTCGTGCCTCCTCGGCGGCAAGGAGAAGCTCGACGCCCGCATCGCGCGCGCCCGTGAGGGCAAGTCCTCCAAGACGCAGGCCGCCATGGCCACGTTCGAGGCCAGCCGTCCGCTCGTCGGTGCGCAGGCGCTCGGCATCGCCCGGGCCGCGTACGAGTACGCCCTCGACTACGCGAAGGAGCGCAAGGCCTTCGGCCGGGCGATCATCGAGAACCAGTCGATCGCCTTCAAGCTCGCCGATATGAAGATGCAGATCGACGCCGCTCGTCTGCTCGTGTGGCGGGCGTGCTGGATGGGTCGGGCCGGCAAGACCTTCGCCGCAGGTGAGGGCTCGATGTCCAAGCTGTACGCCGGCGAGGTGGCGGTGCGGGCGACCGAGGAGGCGATCCAGATCCTCGGTGGGGCCGGGTACGTGAAGGACCACCCGGTGGAG
>JBJTOY010000012.1:0-86372 GCA_046074845.1 Actinomycetes bacterium
GTTCGTGAGGGACGCCTTCACGACGGCCGGATCGGGGTCGCCGCCCTGAGCGACGATGTCGGTCAACGTGTGCTCGGGCAGGAGTCGGAGCGCATGCCCGACGTCGCCGAACTGCACGTCGAGGTCGACGACGACCACCCGTCCCGGACGCTGCATCGCGAGGCCGACCCCCAGGTTGGTGGAGATCGCCGTCTTGCCGGCTCCACCCTTGGCCGAGACCACTGCGATCACCTTGGTCGGCGCAGGTTGCGCGGCGGCGGTCGCAGCGACGTTCGCCCGTCGCCGGTTCGCAGTGCCCCGGGCACGATCGACGGCATCGCGGATCTCGGCGAGCGAGGACCCGGGGTCGATGATGTCGCGGACTCCCGCCCGCAGCGCCCGCTGGAACAGGTCGCCGTCCGGCGTGGCCACGAGGAGGACGCAGACCTCGGGGTGGGCCTCGTCGATCCGGGCACAGAGCGCGAGCGCGGTCGATTCGTCGAGGTCGGGACCGACCGCCACCACGCCGACGCCGAGTGCGCCGATCTCGCGCACGACGCCGTCGAGGTCGGGTCCGTAGGACGCGAATGCCCACGAACCGATCTCGCCGGGGAACGTGCCCGCGCAGGCGTCGCGGACGCGTTGCTCCCAGACTGCGTCCGCCGTCGCGAGGTACAACTTGCTCATCCGTAGATGCCGTTGCGCACGACGGCCCCTCCCGGCGCGTCGGGAGCGTTGCGCGGATCGGTCGACAGCCAGATCGTGCCGTGCTCGGCCGCATAGACCAGGCGCGTGACCTGATCGGCCGGCAGGGCGAGGGTGACCAGGAGCGCGCCCTGCGGCGAGGCGCCGGGTCGGCTGGCGTCGGTCGTTGTGTCGGTGGTCTCGGCGGTGTTCGGGTCGGCGACCTGGACGTTCGTGACGAGCACCTTCTGGAGGATGATCCCGGACTGGGCCGGGCCCCCGTCGCCACCGGCGAACGATGCGCTCACCGCCACCGTGACGCCGGGGGAGAGGACGCCGCCGATCGCCCGCTGTGGCTCGAGGGAGACGGTGGTGGTCAGGAAGCCGTCCGGGACGGACACGCCGCTCCCGGACGCCTGGAACGCCGAGGGCGAGGTGAACCGGGCGCGCACGAGCTGCTCGCCGGGGACGAGCAGGGCACCGGCGACGAGGCCCTTGATCTGCTTGAGATTCGTGATCGCGCCCTCGGCCACCGCCTTCTTCGGGAGGTCCGTACGGCCGACCCGGTCGCCGAGGTCGGCGGTGGGGGTGCCCGCCGGGATCTCGGTGCGCACCGTGTAGACGGAGACGACCTTCGTCCCCGACTCCGCCCGCTCGTCCGCGCCGTTGGCGTACGCGATGACGAGCACCGCGCCGATGAGCGCGAGAACGACCGCACCGCTGCTGCCGCCGGTCCTTCGGTTCACGTGGGATTCCTTCCGATCGGGTGGGTGGAGGGGTCCGTCACCGGCAGCGCGGGGGCGCTGCGGCGAGGGAGGTGGTGTTCAGGTTCACGTCGCAGATCCGGTAGGTCGGGAACGCCGACGTCGAGTTGTACACGGTGCCGGTTCCGATGAGCGCGTCGTAGAAGGTCATGGTGAGCCGCCGGAACTGGTTGCTGGTCGAGGTCGAGGTCGTGGTCGGCGGGAGGGTCGTGGTCGTCGTCGACGACGTGGTCGTCGTGGTGGTGGTGGTCGGGGCGACGATGGTGATCGTGCGCGAGGTCGTGTTGTCGGTCGGGTCCGAATCGTTGGTCGACGCGCTCGAGACCGTGGCGGAGACGGTGACCGGGCCAAGCGTCGACGTTGGCAGGGTGAAGGACTGGGTCTCCGTCCTGTTCCTCGGCGTGGGCTTCAGCGGACAGTCGAAGACGCTCCCGACCGGGAACGTGAGGTCGACCGCCGCGGTGCATCCGGTCGGGACGGTCGTCGTCTCGGTGACCTTGAACCTGACGTTGAGATCTCTGAGGTTCGAATCGGTTTCGTTCGTGACGGTCACCGTCAGCGTGACGACCTGCCCCTGGGTGGCCGTCTGCGGCCACGCGGGGTCGCCTTGCGCGATCGACACGTTGCCCACGGCGTCAGCGCGCTTCCGGGCCACGACCGGGACTGACCGGAGGGCACGGACCGGGCGCGGACCGTGGGGACCGGCGGCGTACCCGAGTTCGCCGCAGCGGTCGGTGCGCAGGAGGTCCGTGTAGTCGTCGACCGTCACGAGCGCGACTCCCTTCACCCGCATGACCCACTGCTTGGCCGCGGCCTCGGTGCCGTTGCCGTTGTTGTACTCCTTCCGGTCGAAGTTGACGCCGTCGACCACGAGCACGGCGACCTGCTTGCCACGGGCGCTGCAGAGGGCCTGATCGACGGAGGCCCCGTAGGTCTGGCCGACCCGCCCGCAGAAGTACTGACCGTTCGCCACCGCCCCGGTGTAGCCGTCGTTGATCCAACCGACGAGGTCGCCCGGCAACGTGGTCGTCTGGTAGTCGATGTCGGCGTTCGTCTGGGACGCCTTGCAGGTGTTGAAGTCCTTCTCGTCCCTCGGCTGGCTGTTGAAGTCGACCATGCCGTACTCGCCCGAGCCGGAGTTACCGGCACCGTCCGCCGAGCAGAGCGTCGAGGATTCCGACCCGCTCCAGAGTTGGCTGAACTGCGTCGGCGAGGTCGGCGAGTCGATCCAGCCGGCGACCCCGTTGTTGCCCCGCACGTCACAGGCGATGAAGGGGAGCAGGGGTGCCGTGCCCCACTGCACGGTCGAGGAGGAGTGGACCCGGGCTGAGTCGAGGCCGAAGATGCGGGCGAAGGAGAAGTTCGCCGTCGTCGTGCCGCGCACCGTCACGAGCCCGCGGGATCCGGTGATCGGTTGGCGCACGCCGGCCGAGTCGGGGGTGCCGGCGAGGATGCAGAAGCCGTCGGGCGTCATCGAGGCGCCGGACCGGTTCGCATCGAGGTACTGGTTCGCCGTCGATGCGACGGCGGTGGGGCAGACCCCGCTCGACAGGCCGCCGCCGTTGGCCAGTGCGGCCTCCCGGGCGGTCCGGGCCGCCGCGAGCGCTGCGGCGTCGGTGGCCTTCACCATGCTGCGCTGGGTCTGCCACGCGTACCCGAGGTCGATGGCGAAGGCCACGAGCGACATGAGCACGACGGACAGCAGGGCGACGAGCACGGCGACGGCACCCCGTTGGCGGTGCCCATCGACGTCTCGGCGGGCCCGATCGATCATTCGCATCGGAACCTCGCAGTGGTCGTGACGGTGACCGGTCCGGAGAACGCGAGCGGCACCGCGAAGGTCACCTGACCCGACACCTTGACGTACGCGTCGCCGGTGCTCCCGGTGCCGGTCCCCGAGCACACGAAGGTGGTGGACCCGCAACCGCTCGTGGCCTCAGGGGTGGAGCCCACCGAAACGGTCGGGCGCTCGATGGCCACGCCCGACAGCGCGCTCTGGGCGCGGGCACAGGCGTCGGCGGCGCTGCCCCGGCGGAGCGCAGCGATCCGCGCGCCCTCGCGGGCCGCGGCCTGCGCACCCTGTCGGGCGTTGAGGTAGAGCGCGAAGTAGATGGTGCCGAACAGGATCAGCAGGAGCGGGATGAGCACGAGCGCGAACTCGACGGCTGCTGCGCCTCGTTCCCGGAGCCGTGCGTCCACTTGCTCGTCCTTCATGTCGGTCGCTCGGGGCGCTCCGATGGCTCGGAACGCTGCTTGCCGGTCGGCCCCGCCGCTCGCCGACCTCCAGTGGTTCGTCCTGAACGAGGTCGGGATCCGAGGGGGTCGACGACCCGTGAGGCCCGGAAACGGCGAGGAGCGCCGGTCCGGGATTGTACCGGTCCGGCGCCCCTCACCGAGGTTCACACCCCGTGGGGTGTTCGCGATGGATCAGATTGCGTCGACGACGGTCTGGAAGGCATTGTTGATGCCCGCCCCGAGGAGCGTGACCACGGCCACGATGACCGCGGCGATGAGGGCCACGAGGAGGCCGTACTCGACGGCGGTGGCGCCGTCCTCGGCCGAGGCCTTGGCGGCGACGGCATTGCGGGACTTGATGTAGAGGTCGGTGGCGCGGTCCATGTGCTGCTCCTGACGGTTGGTGGGAAGGCCTCCCGCATGGAGCGGCGGCTCGCACGATTTTGGCCGACCGCACCCGGTGTCCGCCATCGTCAAAATTGTTGATACCCGCGATCCGAGCGGGCCGGAGCCGCCCGAACGGGGCTGAACCGACTTCAGGTTCGGGCCGGGTCCGGGTCAGCGGCTCGGGGGACCGTCGACGGGCGGGGGCGTCCAGTTCGCGCGCCGGGCGGCCGCCACGGCGGCGAGTTGGGAGTTCACGCCGAGCTTGGTGAGGATCGCTCGGATGTGGCTGCGCACGGTGGCGAGCGCCACGAAGGTCCGATCGGCGATCTCCTCGGCCGCGACCCCCTCCATGAGGTAGGCGAGGACCTCGCGCTCGCGCGCCGTGAGCCGTTCGAACGGTTCGAGGCGGATGGTCTCGGTCTCCCGGTGCTCACGCAGCAGGGCGAGGTAGTCCGCCCGCCGGGCCTCGGTGTGCGCACTGCGGCCGACGGCGATCGCGCTGATCCGGTCGACGAGGGTGGTGAAGGCCTCGGCCTTGCTGACGACATCCCCGGCCCCCGCTTCGAAGCACTCCGCCCACGCGATCGGGTTCTCCTCGCCCGTCATGATCACGACGTCCGCACCGAGGGCTCGGATCGGCTCGATGAGGGGCAGCGACGCCCCGATGTCGCCGAGCATGAGGTCGAGCAGGACGAGCGCCGGTCGGGCCGCGGCGATCGCGTCGAGGATCTCCGCGTCGGTCGTGGGCCGCAGGACGGTCGCCTCGATCCCGTCCCGACTGAACGACAGCGCGAGCGACTGAGCAAGGAGTTCGTGGTCGTCGACGATGACGAGGCCGGAGGTCTCCGTCGGGTCGGTGGTGGTCCCGGTGGTGGTCATGCGGTGCCTCCGGACCCGCGAAGGCGACGCAGGGCCTCGGCCCGGTCCGCCTCGCTGAGTTCGGGTGTGGGAGTCGCGCCGGCGTGGTGGGCCGCGCCGTCGACGGAGGAGAGGCCGGCCCATACCGGCAGGCTGGCCGTGAACCGGGCGCCGCCGCCGGGGCGCGGTGCGACCCAGAGGTCGCCAGCGGAGTTCGTCATGAGGTCGCGGGCGATCGCCAGGCCGAGTCCGAAGCCGTCCCCGCCCCGTTCGCCCTGCCAGCCCCGCTCGAAGATGAGTTCCCGCTCACCGCGGGGCACGCCGGTGCCGTGGTCGTCCACGCGGACGAGCACGTGATCCCCTTCGAGCACCGCCGTGACTTCGATGGGTGAGCCGGGTGCGTACTTGGAAGCGTTGTGGAGGAGCCCGTGCACGACCTGCGCGAGGTCGTCGGCCCGTCCGATGGCCATGATCTCCTCGGGGATCGCGAAGTCGACGGGCCAGGTCGATGCTGCGACCACGAGCGTCGGCCGCAGCGCGTCGAGCACGCTGAAGGGTCCGCCGTCGTCGCGGGACGCAGGGGCGACGAGCTTCCGGAGGCGTTCGATCTCCTGGCGGACCGCGTCATCGAGTTCGCTGCGTTCGTCCGGCGCGCGCATGACGGCCACGCCGCCCTCGATGGCCGCGACCCTCGACCGGACCTCGTGGAGACGTTCGGCGGTCTCGGCCTCCTGGCGGGAACGGCGTTCGACCTCATCGTCGCGAGCGATGGTGGCGGCCAGCACGAGACCCTGGTGGCGCGCTGCGGCGACATGGAGTTCGGCGATCGAACCCGTGAGGGCCAACCCGGCCGCCAGGAGGAGCATCGGTCCGCTCGCGGCGTACTCGAGGGACGCCGAGCCGACGGCGAGGGCGACGACCGGACCGAGCGCGGTGGCGAGCAGCCCGGGCAGAAACCACCGGCCGTTGGTCGTCCCGCCGCAGCCGGTGGTGGCGAGGGTCCGGGCCGTGAGCGAGAGGAGTGCGGCGCCGACGATGACGAGTGCGATCGCGTGGACACGCTTCGTGTCCACCGAGCCGAGGACGAACCCGGCGATCACGAGGGGCGCACACCAGGCCAGGGTGCGGGCGAGGTGCCGCGTCGCGTCCACCTCCGGGGCCCGGAGCCCGATCCAGAGGAGTGGGGAGGCGACGACGTAGGACGCAAAGATCATCGCGTTGACCGTTCGGGTCCCCGACGCGACGGTGAGGAGCGGGAGGCCGACCGCGACGGCGGCGAGGCCGAACCAGTACGAACGGCTCATGCCGTCGAGGCGCCAGCGGAGCACGGCGGCGAGCCCGGCGACCACGAGGATGATGCGCGCCACGGTACTGGCCGCCGCGAGTGAGGCGTCGATCCCGGGCGCCGCCCGGAGTCCGATGACGGCGATCACCGCAGCCGCCGCGACGGCGGTGAGGGGCACGGGCAGCGGGAATGCCAGCACACCGGCCATCGACCCACGGCGGTCGGGCCCGCGGTAGCGGTCCTCGGCTCCCGCGGCGAACGGCCGCAGCGCGGGGAGTTCCTGCTCGTGCACCTGCCCCTCCTTCCGATCATCATCATGCCCGGCACCGCCGGGTCGGATGACCTATCGGTCGCCGGGGCCGCCGGGTTGAATACGGATCCGAGGGTGGCCTCTCCGGCGTCCGGGGCCGACAGGGGCCGCTGCTACTGTCCCGGGCCCGCGGGCGATTAGCTCAGAGGTAGAGCACTTCCTTGACACGGAAGGGGTCAGAGGTTCAAGTCCTCTATCGCCCACCGCGGAGACCTGCTCGGCTCGAGGGTCTCCATGAGGGCCCGGACGCGAGGCCGGGCCTCGGCACGCCGGTACCCCGGCGGACCCGACGGTCAGGACATCAGGTCGGTCAGATCGCGGAAGTTACGTCGGTCAGATCGCGGAAGTTGCGTTCAGTGGCCAGGCCCAGCAGGCCGACGGCGCCGATGATCACCGCCGCGATGAGCGAGGCGATGATGGCGTACTCGACCGAGGTCGCCCCGGCTTCGCCGCCGGAACGCAGGGCGATGTGGGCGCGGAGCAGGGCTCGGGCGATTCGCTGCTGCATCTGCTCCATGTGAATCCTCGTCTGCTCCATGTGAATCCTCGTCTCCCGTGTCCGGTCCGGTGGCAGCGTAAGACTCACGTACGGCCCGGGATACGCCAATCCTGATGAGATCGATCCGTCAGGGCATCGGCGGGTTGATGCTCTGGACGAGGTGGACGACCTGGGGACCGCCGACTGCGGCCGCGAAGGCGATCCCGGCGATCATGACGGCGAAGAGCAGCCCGGCCTCGGTGGCGCGGGGTTCCGAGAGGTCGCGGGTGCGTCGGTTGCGCATGGTCTCGACTCCTGAGGGATTCGGGGCCCGGTGTGGGCCGGTTCTTCCATCGGCGTGGGAATCGACCGACCTGAGCGGTTCGTGCACATCGACGCCCCGGCGGCAGAGGTGCGGCGCGGATCGTGGGCCCTCGGGCCTAGCCTCCGGTGGAGGAGGATCTTCGATGGATCGCGACGACTTCGTGCACCAGTTGCCGGACCCCGATCCGGAGGAGACGGCCGAGTGGGTGGAGTCGCTCGAGGCCGTGGTGGCCGGTCCGGGTCCGGGCCGGGCCCGCTACCTGCTCCACCGCCTGCTCGACCGGGCGAACGACCTCGCGGTGGGCCTCGGTCCGATGCGGGTCACGCCGTACATGAACACGATCCCGGTCGACGATGAGCTCCCGTTCCCCGGGGATCCCGGACTGGAGCGCCGGATCCGGTGCGCGGTCCGCTGGAACGCCGTGGCGATGGTCGATCGGGCGAACCTGCTCCACGAGGGGATCGGCGGGCACCTGTCGACCTACTCCTCGGCGGCTGCGCTCTACGAGGTGGGCTTCAACCACTTCTTCCGGGGTCCGGAGGCTCCGGGCGGCGGCGATCAGGTCTACTTCCAGGGCCACTCCGCCCCGGGCATCTACGCGCGGGCGTTCGTCGAGGGCCGGTTCGACGAGGCCCGCCTCGACGCGTTCCGCCGGCAGCTCTCCGGGACCGGGTTGCCCTCCTACCCGCATCCCCGCCGGATGCCGGAGTTCTGGCAGTTCCCGACGGTGTCCATGGGGCTCGGGCCGCTCAATGCGGTGGCGCAGGCGCGCTGCAACCGCTACCTCGCGCACCGGGGCATCCTCGACACCTCGGCGGCCCACGTGTGGTGCTTCGTGGGTGACGGCGAGATGGACGAACCGGAGTCGCTCGCGGGCCTCGCCATCGCCGCACGAGAGCGCCTCGACAACCTCACGTTCGTCGTGAACTGCAACCTGCAACGCCTCGACGGACCGGTGCGCGGCAACGCCAAGATCATCCAGGAGCACGAGGCGATCTTCGGCGGTGCGGGCTGGAACGTCATCAAGGTGATCTGGGGTGCCGGGTGGGACCCGCTGCTCGCCGCCGACGTCGACGGGTTGCTCGTCGACCGCATGAACGAGATCGTCGACGGCGAGTTCCAGAAGTACTCGGTCGAGAGCGGTGCGTACATCCGGGAGCACTTCTTCGGCACCGACCCGCGGCTCGCTGCGCTGGTCGAGCACCTCGACGACGAGGAACTGCGTCGTCTGCCGCGCGGCGGGCACGACGACGGCAAGGTGTACAACGCGTTCGCCGCGGCCGTCGCGCACCGCGGGCAGCCGACGGTGATCCTCGCCAAGACCGTGAAGGGTTGGGCCCTCGGATCCGACATCGAGGCGCGGAACGCGACCCACCAGATCAAGAAGATGTCCCCCGCCGACCTGGTGGCCTTCCGGGACCGGTTGGAACTGCCGATCCCGGACGCGGCCCTCGCCGATGGGATCCCCCCGTTCTTCCGGTTCGCCCCGGACAGCGACGAGTGCACGTACCTCGTGGAGCGTCGACGCGCGCTCGGCGGTCCGCTCCCGGCGCGCCGTCACGCAGCGCCGCCGCTGCCCGCACCCGGGCCCGAGGTGTTCGAGGAGTTCGCCGCCGGCTCCTCGGGCCGGGCCACCGCCAGCACGACCACGGCGTTCACCCGGCTGCTGCGCGGCCTGCTCGCCGATCCCGGCATCGGCGAGCGGATCGTGCCGATCATCCCGGACGAGGCTCGAACCTTCGGGATGGACGCGCTGTTCAGGGAGTACCGGATCTATGCGCCGGGCGGTCAGCAGTACGAACCCGTCGATGCGAGCCTGCTCCTCGCCTACCGCGAGGCCCGCGACGGGCAGGTCCTCGAGGAGGGGATCAACGAGGCCGGCGCGCTCGCCATGTTCACGGCCGCCGGCACGGCGTACTCGACCTGGTCGACGCCGCTCGTCCCGTTCTTCACCTTCTACTCGATGTTCGGGTTCCAGCGGGTCGGGGACCTCATCTGGTCCTTCGGCGACCAACTCGGGCGCGGGTTCCTCATCGGGGCCACCGCCGGGCGGACCACCCTCGCCGGTGAGGGTCTGCAGCACGACGACGGCCACAGCCACGTGCTCGCGTCGGTGGTGCCCAACCTGCGCGCCTACGACCCGGCCTTCGCGTACGAGACCGCCGTCATCGTGCGCGACGGCATCGAGCGGATGTACGGGGCCTCGCCGGAGGACTGCTTCTACTACCTGACCCTCTACAACGAGAACATCGTGATGCCGCCGAAACCCGACGGCGTCGACGAGGGGATCCTGCGGGGGCTCTACCGGTTCCTCGGTTCCTCCGGCGATCGCCCCGACGCCTCCATCGTCGCCAGCGGTGCGGCGATGGGTGCGGCGCTCGAGGCCCGCCGGCTGCTCGCCGAACGGTTCGCGCTCGACGTGGAGGTCTGGAGCGCCACCTCGTGGAAGTCGCTGCGCGACGACGCACTCGACGTCGCGCGCTGGAACCGACTGCACCCGGCGGGCCCGCAGCGGAGCCCGTTCGTGACCGAGGCCCTCGGTGGGGTCGACGCGCCGGTGGTGGCGGTGAGCGACTTCATGGTGGCGGTCGCCGACCAGATCGCACGGTGGGTCCCGCGTCCGTTCGCCGCCCTCGGGACCGACGGGTACGGGTTCTCCGACACCCGCGCCGCGCTGCGCCGCCACTTCGAGGTGGACGCCGCGCACATCGTGGTGACGGTGCTCGGGGAGTGCGCACGAGTCGGTCGCGTCGTCACCGACGACGTGTCCCGGGCCATCACCGAGTTCGGCATCGACCCGGATGCGCCAGCGCCCCGGTCGGCCTAGACGCTCCGGTCAGCCCTCGGCGCGCTCGTCGGGGTCCCAGGGTTCGGGTTCGGCGTCCTCGGCCTCGTCGTCGAGGTAGACCACCCCGGCGTCGTCGTCGTCGACATCGGCGAGCGAGCGCCCGTCCTCCCGGAACAGGCCGTCGTCGAATCCCTGCTTCATCTCGCGGGCCTCACGGAACCGCCGCGCTCGACCTTTTCTGGGCACCTGGCCACCTGACCTCGACCGGTCCGCACGGATGCGGTGTGGGCCCGCGATTATCCCCCACCCGCGGGGGTCCGTGCGGAACCTTTCGGTCCGTCGTCGGCCGATGCGGCGCGCCGGCCCGCCCCGGCCCGGGGCCGCCAGCCCCGAGGCATGTAGGCTCTCCCGCCTCGGGCGATTGGCTCAGTCGGTTAGAGCGCTGCCTTCACACGGCAGAGGTCGGGGGTTCGAGTCCCTCATCGCCCACCGGATCCGCCGGTGCCCCGGGCCCGGGACGGTCCTCGTCCGCTGCGAGCGGGGGCGGCCGTTCGGGATGTCCCGTGAACCGCAGGATCGGGTTCCCGGCAACCCCGGTCGCCCGTGGGGCGATTGGCAGCGGAGCGTGTCCTCGGGCACAATGGGTGACCCATGCAGATCGAATCGCGTGACTCCGTCTCCCTGAAGCCGGTGGAACTCGACGAGTTCAGCCAGCTGCTCGCCCAGGTCGGGCTCGGGGGTGCCGACGAGCACCTCGAGGCCCAGGTCGAGAAGTTCCCGCTCATCGTCCTCGCCAGCGTCGACGACGAGCGCCACGGCTTCCTGTTCGGCTCCCTCGAGCGCGTCGGCGGCACGCCGTGCGTGCTCTGGGGCCTCGGTGCTGTACGCAAGGGTCGTACCAGCGGAGCGACCGTCAAGGCGCTCGTGGCCGAGCTCTACCGACGGGCCGCCATCTCGTTCCCGGACGAGGACGTCCTCGTCGCCGGCCGCATCGCCCACGCCTCGGCGTACGGGATCGTGGGGCAGCTCGACGACGTGGTGCCCCGACCGAACTACAAGCCGACCGGCGAGGAGCGGGCCTGGGGCCGACGGCTCGCCAAGCGGTTCGGGTGCGAGGCCCGCTACGACGAGCACGCGTTCCGGGTGCAGACCGGCAAGTGCGTCGAGCCGGTGCTCGACACGAGCACGGTGAAGGGTGGCGGCAAGGCCGCGACCGCCGTGGTCGGCGAATGCGACCCGAACAAGGGTGAGGCCGTGATCGCGTTCGGGTGGGCGACCGCCGACGCGCTCGCCGGCGGCCTCGGCGTCGCCTGAACTCCCTCCATCACCCCCGGCGTCGTTCGAGCACCGCGTTGATCTCGGCGCGCAGGGCGATCGGATCGGACGCCGGCAGCCGACACACGCCCGCCTCGCACACGTAGGCGATCCCGTCGCCGAGATCGGTCCGTCCCTCGAGCAGTGGCGTCCGCGATGCCGACGCCCCGTCGGATCCGCACACCACCACGGAGGCCGGGAGCACTCGGCCGAACACCTCGGCCCGCATGGCGGGATCCGGTGTGACGAGGGCGACCTCGAGCGTCGGTGTGGTGGCCCGTTCCATCGCGCCGAGTGCGAAGGCGAACGCGGTCGGGTACTGGATCGCCGTGCTCCCGACGAGCCGGAGCGCATCGACGGCGGCCTCCCGGTACGCGGACTGCCCGGTGAGGTCGGCGAGTCGCAGGAGGGCCTCACCCGCGAGCGAGTTGGCGGACGGCGTTGCGTTGTCCTGGAGGTCGAGCGTGCGGGCGATGAGGCGCTCCTGGTCCTCGCCCGTCGTGAAGAATCCGCCGCCGGGCCGGGCGAAGAGTCGGAGGAGTGCGTCGGCGACCTCGCGTGCGGCATCGAGCCACGTGACCTCGTCGACCTCCGCGAGGGTCACGAGCGCGCCCAGCAGGGCTGCGTGGTCCTCGGCGTACGCGGGGATGTGGGCCCGGCCCGCCTGCCACGAACGCAGGAGTCGGCCGTGGTCGTCACGGAGTTCGGCGAGCAGGAACCTCGCGTTCGCCCGGGCGGCCTCCATCCAGTCCGGTCGTCCGAGCGCAGTGGCCGCCTCGGCGAGGCTTCGCACGAACCAAGCGTTCCATGCGAGCAGGACCTTGTCGTCGAGGCTCGGCCTGACCCGACGCGACCGGTGGGCGAGGAGTTGGGGGCATGCGGCGCGCACCGCGGCCGGCATCGGCGCCCCCGGCGCCGGTGCCGCGAGGATCGTGCCGACGTGGCCGGTGTGTGGATCCGTGAAGTTGCCCCCCGGGGTGACCGAGAACCACTCGATGACGGCCTCGGCCACCTCCGGGTCCGGACAGGCGTCGCGGACCTCCTCGGGGTTCCACAGGTAGAAGCGCCCCTCGACGCCCTCGGAGTCGGCGTCCTCGGCCGAGGCCCAGCCCGGACCCGAGGTCGCGAGGTCGCGCAGGACGTAGCCGACGATGCCCTCGGCCACGACGCGGTGCCGCTCGTCCCCGGTGATGAGGAAGGCCCGCAGGTACGCGCCGAGCAGGAGGGCCTGGTCGTAGAGCATCTTCTCGAAGTGCGGCACCAGCCACCGGTCGTCGGTGGAGTACCGCGCGAACCCGCCGCCGAGGTGGTCGTGCATCCCGCCCGCGGCCATGTGGTCGAGGGTGGTGACCGCCATGCGGAGCGCCCGTTCGTCACCCGAGCGCACGAACTCGCGCAGCAGCAGGTCGATGGTCATTGCCTGCGGGAACTTGGGTGCCCGACCGAACCCGCCGTGACGGGTGTCGAACTGCTGCTCGAGGCGGGCGACCACCTCGGGCTGGAACCCCTCGGGCAGATCGTCGGCGCCCGCGAGCGGTCGCGCGTCGCGCTCGATGTGCTCACGCAGCTGTGCGCCCTGCTCGAGGACCTGCTCACGCTGGCTCGTCCAGACGTCGTCGAGTGCGCGCAGCACCCGCTCGAAGGACGGCATCCCCGGCCGGTCCTCGGGCGGGAAGTAAGTGCCGCCGTAGAACGGTGTGCCGTCGGGGGTGAGGAACACCGTCATCGGCCAACCACCGCGCCCGGTCATCGCCTGCACGGCGCTCATGTAGATGGCATCGACGTCCGGTCGCTCCTCGCGATCCACCTTCACGTTGACGTACAACTCGTTCATGACCGCGGCGGTCGCGTCATCCTCGAAGGACTCGTGGGCCATGACGTGGCACCAGTGGCAGGACGAGTAGCCGACCGAGAGGAGGATCGGACGGTCCCGCCGACGGGCCTCGGCGAAGGCCTCCTCGCCCCACGGGTACCAGTCGACCGGGTTGTCGGCGTGCTGGCGGAGGTACGGCGAGGTCTCGTGGGCGAGTCGATTCGGCACGTCGGCACCCTACCGATGACGGTCCGCGGTGACCCTCACGCGAGGCGCGCGTCGCCTCCGAGCCCCGCGATCGCCGCCTCGCGCCCCCACCGGTAGTCGGGCTTGCCCGAGGGCGAACGCTGGATGGCCGGCACGGTGACGATCGCTCGTGGGGCCTTGTACCCCGCGACGTGGCCCCGTACGTGAGCGTCGATCGAAGCGAACGTCGTGGATCGCCCCTCTCGCAGTGCGACCACCGCGACCACGCGCTCGCCCCACCGGTCATCCGGTGTACCGACCACGACCGCGTCGAAGACCGCGGGATGACCCTTCAGCGCGGCCTCGACCTCCTCGGGGTAGACCTTCTCGCCGCCCGTGTTGATCGAGACCGACCCGCGGCCGAGCAGGGTGATGGTGCCGTCGCTCTCGATGATGGCGTGGTCGCCCGGGACGGACCACCGCACCCCATCGATCGTCGGGAACGTCGCCGCCGTCTTCTCCGGGTCGCCGAAGTACCCGAGCGGGATGTGCCCGCGACGTGCGAGCAGTCCGACGGTGCCGGGTGCGGCCGGACGCAGGTCCTCGCCGAGCACGGTCGTCTGGGGCCCGACGCGGAACCGGGGCACGGCGCTGGGCTCCTGGCCGGCCACGGTCACCGACCGACCCTGCCCGCCGGTCTCGGATGCGCCGTAGCCATCGATGACCATCGTGCCCGGCAGGTGGCCGACGATCGAGGTCTTGACGGCGGGGGAGAGGATCGCCCCACCGGAGAGGATCACCGAGCAGCACGCTACGTCGTCGGCCGCCACCTCATGATCGAGCGCATCGACGAGGGGACGTGCGAACGCGTCGCCGACGATGACGAGGAGGTTCACGCGTTCGGCACCCACGAGTCGCCACAGGCGCGCTGCGTCGAAGGTCCGATCGGGTGAGATCACGACGGTGCCGCCGGACAGGAGGGTGGTGAACGCGATCCAGTGCGCCGTCCCGTGCATGAACGGGCACGCCGGGAGGCAGCGCAGGCGCCCGTTCCGCGCCTTCTCGGCGATCTCCTCCGGCGTGCGGATCCGCTCACCGTTGAAGTCGCCGCCGCCGAACGCGCCGAAGAAGATGTCCTCGTGCCGCCACATGACGCCCTTCGGCAGGCCGGTGGTGCCACCGGTGTAGAGGATGTAGAGGTCGTCGGCGGAACGGTCGACGTCGACCCGTCCGGGTGAAGCCGACGCCAGCGCCGCTTCGTAGTCGCGGGCCGCGAGGCCCACGGCGATCGGCGCACCACTCCCGTCCTCGACGAGGAGGTGGTGTTCGGTGGGTACGGCCGTGCGGATCGCCTCGAGTTTCGGCGCGAACTCCCGGTGGGCCACGACGACGCGTGCGCCGGAGTCCCGCAGCAGGTACGCGAGTTCATCCTCCACGTACCGGAAGTTCACGTTCACCGGGACGGCGCGGACCTTGAAGGCGGCGAGCATCCCCTCGAGGTACTCCGTGCCGTTGTGCAGGTAGAGCGCGATCCGGTCACCCGGGCGGATCCCGAGGGCCCGCAGGTGGTCCGCGAGTCGGTCGATCCGTTCGTCGGCCTCTGCGAAGGTGAGACGTCGGTCGCCGCATACGAGGGCGGTGCGATCCGCCACCGCATCGACGACGGCCTCCCAGAGGTCCGCGAGGTTGTACTCCATGGCCTGCCCCCCAGCCTGCGCCGGATGCGACCGTAGCGGCGGCGCATCCGCAGGACGGAGTCGCGCGGTCAGACCCCGAGTGCGACGAGGGCCCGTTCGATCTCGGAGGTCGGATCGTGCCCCGGTCCCTCGGCGAGCAGGCCGTCCTCCACCGGGTCCAGCACCCCACGGACCTCCGAGATCGACCCCGGATCGACCTCGACGCGCTCCCGGAGGCGACGGAAGCGATCGGCGATCGACGGATCGGCGAGGACCGCCGGCGGGTGTGCCGGGTCGACCGGGACGTAGACCGACGCGCACGGGCCGCCGATGGCACACCACACGCGCACCGGCGCGCCGGGGTCACGCGGGAGGTGGGCGACCATGGATGCGGTCGTCGCGCTGATCCCGGTCAGGTGCATGCAGACGCTGATCCGTTCGAGGCCCGTTCCCGGGCTCGGCGGAGGTGGCGCGAACGCTGCGTCGCACGCCTCGCTCGCGGCGTGGTCCCGCAGCAGCGTGAACAGCGTCCGCTCGTCGAGCGGCCGCCCGGCCCCGATCACCCGCCGAGTGACGGCGAGTCGACCGTCGGCGATGCGGACGTCGGCCCCGGGGTGTCGCCACGTGTCGATGTCGGTCCCCGGTGCGACGTCGTCCGACGCCCTCGTCCACTCGGTCCGCATCGAGACCCGGTTCGACAGGGCGAGTCCCGCCCTGATCGGTGCGGCCGCCCAGGAGCGTCCGCGGGTCTCGAGGTGCCAACCACCCCGACCGTCGACGATCAGGAACGACGACGGGTACGCCTCGTGGCGGTCGAACTCGCCGTTGCCGCCCTGGCCGTGTGCTTCGAGCGCCGCCGCGAGGGCGTCGAGTGCGGAGTCGGCGTCCGATCCGCGTTCGAGTGCGAGGCGGACGAGGTCCATGCCGAGCAACGCCTCGGGGGCGCGCTGGATGGGATCGGTGGTCCAGACCTTCTCGTTGCCGATCGCGACGCCGTGGTCGTTGACCCCCATCTCGAGGCCGGTCAGCCAGACCGGTCGGCAACCGAGGATCCCGTGCGCCCCGGGGTCGGGGAGCGTGAGGTACTGCGTCCGCGTCGTGCCTCCGGCCGTCCGGGCCGGTGACGCCTCGAGGACCTGCAGCTCGCGGGGAGACCGGTCCGAGTTCTTCGCGAACCAGGTGCCGGTCGCCGTCGTGACGGCGACGGTGTCACACACGGCGGGCGTCCGGCCGCGTCAGCGGAACCAGAGGCGCTGGTAGTCGCGGCTCATCGGGTGGAGCAGCAGGCCGACGAGCAGCGCGTCGAACATGAGGTTCATGATCTGGGGGAAGCCGAGCACGCGCAGCCCGTAGAACAGGAGCAACAGGGCGAGCTGCGATCCTGCGGCGGCGACCGCGACCCAGTAACCCCACTTCTTCTCGTTCGCGATGCCCCACCCGCCGGCGAGGAGTCCGACCGCGATGGCCATGAGCAACGGTGCGCCGAGCCCGTAGAGGAGGCCGAACGCTCCGTCGAGGTAGGACAGCATCGTCGCCCCGTACAGCGTCTGGGGCTGGTTCGGGTTGAGCCACCGGTTGTCGTTCATCGGGGTCAGTCTGCCGTGCGGGTGCGACCGAGGGCGACCCGGGACCGCAACTGCCCGCACGCCCCGTCGATGTCGGTGCCGCGGTTCCGGCGTACGGTCGCCGTCACGCCCCGCATGCGGAGGCGGGCCGCGAAGTCGAGGACCCGGACCCGCTCGCTGCCTCGGGTCGGGTACCCGTCGGTGGGGTTGAGCGGGATGAGGTTGACGTGGGTGAACAACGGGCCGAGGGGCACGAGCAGGTCCGCCAGCGCGTCGGCGTGCGGATCGGTGTCGTTCACGTCGGCGATGCACGCGTACTCGAAGGTGACGCGACGCCCGTGGCTTCCCGCGACCTCGCGTGCGGCGCGCAGCACCTCACGGATCGGATACCGGTCGTTCAGGGGAACCAGCGAGGAGCGCAGGTCGTCGTCCGGCGCGTGGAGCGACACCGCGAGGGTGACGGGGAGCGCCTCCTCGGCGAGGCGGCGCATCCCGGGCACGACGCCGACGGTCGAGATCGTGATCTGGCGGGCGGAGATGCCGAGGTCGCCGTGGAGTCGTTCGACCGAGGCCCACACCTCGTCGTAGTTGGCCAGCGGTTCGCCCATCCCCATGAACACCACGTTCGAGACGCGCCGGTCGGTCACCTGTTGCGCCCGGACCACCTGCTCGACGATCTCGCCACGGTCGAGGTGGCGTTCGAACCCGGCCTGTCCCGTGGCGCAGAAGGTGCAGCCCATCGCGCACCCGGCCTGGGACGAGACGCAGACGGTGGCGCGGTCGGGGTACTCCATGAGCACGGTCTCGATCTGGGCGCCGTCGCGCACGGCGCGCCAGAGCCACTTGACCGTCCGGTCATCGGCGCTGCGGGACTCCACCTCGAGGTCGAGCGCGAGGGGCAGACGGCCGACGAGTTCGTCGCGCAGGGCACGCGGGAGGTTCGTGGCGTCCTCGAGCGGGATGTGCTGGTCCCACAGCGCCTCGTGGATCTGTCGGGCTCGATAGGCCGGCGCCCCGAGGTCCGCGATCATCACGGCGACGTCGTCCGGCGTCGCCCCGTAGCGCGAGGGCGTCGTCATCGCATCGATCCCTCGAACGCGTGGTCCTCACGGACCGTGACGAAACCGAGCCGCTCGTAGAGATCGACGGCGCCGGCGTTCGACGCATCCACGTACAGCATGCCGATCTCGGCCCCGCAGGCCGTCGCGAGGTGCGCGAGCCCCTCGGTCACGACGACCGCACCGAGGCCGGCGCCCTGGGCGTCGGGATCGACCGCGACGACGTGGATCTCCCCGATCGGGGGTCGCCCGGGGTCGTCGGTCCGCTTGGTCCAGCACGATCCGACGATCCTGCCGGCCCGTCGAGCGATCCGCAGATCCTGCGCGCGGAACCACGGCTCGGCTCGGCGTGCCGCGAACGTCGCCGCGTCCCATCCGCCCTGCTCCGGATGGGACGCGAACGCCCGGTTGTTCACCGCGAGCCATGCGTCCACGTCGGTGGAGGCGTCGAAGGCGTCGATGACGACGTCGGTCGGCACGGGGCGGCGCTCGACCGGGAGCGGGGTCTCGAGGCGGAGCAGACGCCGGCCGAGCCGGAGGCCGCACGCGCCCGCCGCCCCGACGGCCGATCCAGCCGTGGTCCGGTCGGCGCCCGCGATCCACAGCGTGACCGGTCCGCCGCCGCGTCGGCGGATCTCGTCGAGCGCCGCCGCCAGCGGCGCGGGACGCTCTGAGCTCGCGACCTCGCCGAGGGTCCAACGTCCACCGTCGCGCATCGCGTGGACGAGGGCGTCCCCGTCGGTCACGACGAACGATTCGGCCCCTGGTCGCAGGAGATCGCGGATGGCCGCGTCGCCGAGCGGCGCGATGCCGGTCGCCGCGTGCACGGCGGCGGCCCGGGTGAGGACGCCGTCGCGGGTCCCGGCATCGATCGGCTGCACGACGAGGGGATCCACGGGGCCGAGGGTACCCTGCAGCCATGGCCCTGCCCCGCGGCGCGAAGGCACGCGCTGCCACCGTGATCGAACGGCTCACCGCGCTCTACCCGCGGGCCGAGTGTGAGCTCACGCACGACTCGCCCTTCCAGCTGCTGGCGGCGACGATCCTCTCGGCGCAGTGCACCGACGAGATGGTGAACGCGGTGACACCGGCCCTGTTCGACCGATTCCCCGACGCGCCCTCGCTGGCGGTGGCCGACCCCGACGAGGTGGAGCGGCTCGTGCACTCCACCGGGTTCTACCGACAGAAGGCGAAGAACCTCATCGGCATGGCCCGCATCGTCGCCGAGGAACACGGTGGAGAGGTGCCGAGCGCGCTCGAGGACCTGGTCCGTCTCCCCGGTGTCGGACGCAAGACCGGCAACGTGGTGCGCAGCGTGGCCTTCGACCTGCCGGGGCTTCCGGTCGACACGCACGTGGGCCGCCTGTCGCGGCGCCTCGACCTGACGAGGGAGGAGGATCCGGTCCGGGTCGAACTCGAGCTCAACCGCCTCGTCGAACCGGCCGAGCGCGGTCGGTTCTCGTTGCGGCTCATCCTCCACGGTCGCCGGGTGTGCACGGCGCGGCGGCCCGAGTGCGGCGGATGCGCGCTCGCCGACGTCTGTCCGGCGGCCGGGACCGGGGTGCCCCGCGGCGGTGGTTCGGGCGCGCCCGGACGTGCCGGATCGCGCACGGCGCGTCGCTGAGGTCCAGCGCTTCAGGACATCGAGCGCAGGGTCTCCACGGCGCGCTCGACCGCGCGGCGAGCGGTGAGCAGGGTCCGCTCGGCCCCGTCGAGATCGGCGGCGACCGCAGAGTCCTCGCTGTCGCGGTACCGGTCGGAGATCGCCACGATCCGGGTGACGAGGTCGTCGAGGACGCTGCGCAGCATCGTGAGTTCGGCGTGGTCGGAGGTGGCGGACATCGCCGGGACCCTAGGGCGCCGACCGGTGCCGCAACCCTCCGGGGCCACCGTGGGTCGGCGGGTACGATCGGGACCCATGCTTCGCCGGGTCGACCTCCGTGATGAGCAGGCCGACGATTCGGCCGTGCTGTCCGCCGCTGCGGGCGCCGGACCCGACCCGGCCCTCGAGACCGTCCGGGCCATCATCGCCGACGTCCGGGACCGGGGCGACGAAGCGCTGCGCGACACCACGGCCCACTTCGACGGTGTGCGGATCGAGGCCATCCGGGTCGAGGCCACGGCGCTCGAGGCCGCGTGGGCGGGGGCCTCGGAGGAACTCCGGGGCGCGCTCGAGTTCGCGGCCGGACGGATCCGGGCCTACCACGAGGCCCAGCGTGACGCTGCGGCGGACCCGGAGTGGGGCGCCGACGGCATCGAGGTGTCGGAACTCGTGCGACCGGTCGGCCGGGCCGGCCTGTACGTGCCGGGAGGTCGGGCCGCGTACCCGTCGACCGTGCTCATGACGTCGATCCCGGCCCGGGTCGCCGGCGTCGCCGAACTCGCGTTGTGCGTCCCGCCCGGTCCGGACGGATCGCCCCCCGCCTCGACGCTCGCCGCGGCGCACCTCGCCGGGATCGACGAGGTGTACCGGGTCGGCGGCGCGCAGGCGATCGCGGCCATGGCGTACGGCACCGAGAGCATCCGTGCGGTCGACGTCATCGTCGGGCCCGGGAACAAGTACGTGAGTCTGGCCAAGTCCGAGGTGTCCGGCGACGTGGGGATCGACTCGCTGGCCGGACCATCGGAGCTCGTCGTCATCGCCGACGGGACGACGCCCGCCGAACACGTCGCGCTCGACCTCATGGCCCAGGCCGAACACGGACCCGACGGCACCGCGGTGGTCATCGCCTGGGAGGTCGGGGTGCTCGACGCGGTCGACGCGGTGCTTGCCGCCATGGTGGCGGACGCGCCGCGCCGACGGGAGATCGAATCCAACTTCGCCGGCGGCGGAGTGTCGGTCCTCGTGCGCGACGCGGCACAGGCCGTCGCGGTCTCGAACCTCGTCGCGCCCGAGCACCTCGAGCTGGCGGTGCGGGACCCGGAGGCGCTCCTCCGCCGGGTGCAGAGTGCCGGCGCCGTGTTCTGTGGTCCTTGGGCGCCGGCGGTCGTCGGCGACTACGTGGCGGGTCCGAACCACGTCCTCCCGACCGGACGCAGCGCCCGGTTCGCGAGCGCGCTGCGCGTCGACACCTTCCGCAAGCACATCCACGTGGTCCGCATGGACCGTCCGGCGCTCGAGAACGTCGCACCCCACGTCGCCGTGCTCACCCAGGTTGAAGGTCTCGCCTCGCACGGCGAGGCGGTCGCCCGCCGGGTCCGTCCGTGAACCGTCCCACGCCCCGCGACGACCTGCAGGCACTCGAGGGCTACCACTCGCCCCAGTTGGACGTCGACGTACGTCTCAACACGAACGAGAGCCCGCTGCCGCCGCCGCCGGCGTTCCTGGACGCATGGATCGACACGCTGCGCGCCACGCCGCTCCACCGGTACCCGGACCGGGCCGCATCGGGACTCCGCCGGGCCCTCGGGGCCAGCCTGGGGCAGCCGGTCGGTCGGGTCTTCTGTGCCAACGGATCCAACGAGGTCCTCCAGACGCTCATGCTGACCTACGGCGGGCCTGGTCGTCCCGCCCTCGTGGTCGAACCGACCTACGCGCTGCACGCGCACATCGCCCGCATCACCGGCACGCCGGTGGTGGCGATCCCGCGTCGGTCCGACTTCACGGTGGATCCCGACGCGCTCGTCGCCGCCATCGGCGCGAACGATCCGGCTCTCGTGTTCCTGTGCAGCCCGAACAACCCGACGGGGACGGTCGACGCGCCCGAGGTCCTCGAGGCGGCGCTCGGTGCGGGCCACGCCCTGGTGGTCGTCGACGAGGCGTACGGCGAGTTCGCCGAACGCAGCGCGATCGGCGAGGTGTCCGAGGAGCGACCGCTGGTGGTCGTGCGCACGTACTCGAAGGTCTGGTCGCTCGCCGCGCTCCGGCTGGGCTACTGCATCGCCCCCACCTGGGTCGTCGACGAGTTGGACAAGGTGGTGCTGCCGTACCACCTCGCTGCAGCGACCCAGGCCGCCGGCACCGTCGCGCTCCGGTTCCGCGAGGAGATGGCGGCCCGGGTGCGGGAACTCGTGGCCGAGCGCGAGCACCTCCTCACCGGACTCAGCGGGATCGACGGGGTCGAGCCGTTGCCGTCGGGGGCGAACTTCGTGCTGTTCCGGGTCGGGACGCCCGGTGACGTGGCACGGGCCCGGACCGTCTGGGACCGTCTGGTCGCCCGCCGTGTCCTCGTGCGGGACTTCTCAGCCTGGCCGGGCGTCGAGGGCTGCTTGCGGGTGACCGTCGGGACCCGGGGGGAGAACGACGCATTCCTCACCGCGCTCGAGGCCGCGGTGCGCGAGAGTGAGGCCCGATGACGACCCGCCGCGCCACCCGCCACCGCGAGACGGCCGAGACGACGATCGACCTCGACCTCGAGGTCGACGGCTCCGGCGCGGCCTCGGCGGAGACGGGCATCCCGTTCTTCGACCACATGCTGGCCCAACTCGGCAAGCACGGCGGGTTCGACCTGACGATCCGGTGCGTCGGCGACCTCGAGGTCGACACCCACCACACGATCGAGGATGTGGGCATCGTCCTGGGGGAGGCGCTCAAGGAGGCCCTCGGCGACAAGGCCGGTGTGCGGCGGTTCGCCGATGCGCTCGTCCCGCTCGACGAGGCGCTCGTCCAGGTCGCCCTCGACCTGTCCGGACGTCCGTTCATCGCCTACGACCTCGATCCGGTCGCCGAGTGGATCGGCACCTTCGATCCGCAGCTCGCCGAGGAGTTCTGGCGAGCGTTCGCGTTCGGGGCCGGCATCACGCTCCACATCCGGTCCTTGGCCGGCCGCAACGGCCACCACGTCATCGAGGCCTCGTTCAAGGCGGTGGCGCGGGCCCTCCGGGACGCGGTACGCATCGAAGGCACGGGCGTCCCGTCGACCAAGGGGCGGTTGTAGACCTCTACCCGGCCATCGATCTGCGCGGTGGTCACGCGGTGCGGCTCCTCCGCGGCGACTTCGCGGCCGAGACCGTCTACGACGATGACCCCGTGGCCGTGGCCCGACGGTTCGAGGACGCCGGCGCGCGCTGGATCCACGTCGTCGACCTCGATGCCGCCCGCACCGGCGAACCCGCGAACCTCGACGTCGTCGGGCGGATCCGATCGGCGGTGCGCTGTTCGCTGCAATCGGGCGGCGGCGTGCGCTCGACCGAGGCGGCCGAGGCGCTCCTCGGTGTCGGCGTCGACCGTGTGGTGGTGGGCACGGCGGCGGTCGAGGATCCGGCTCTCGTCGCCGCGCTGGCCGCCCGGCACTCCGGACGGGTCGCCGTGGGGCTCGACGCCCGCGGCTCCGAGGTCGCAGTCCGGGGGTGGGTCGAGGGGAGCGGACACGACCTCCTGGAACTCGCATCGCGGTTCGCCGACGCTGGGGTCGCCGCGCTCATCGTCACCGAGATCGGGCGCGACGGCACGCTCGAGGGCCCCGACGTCGATCAGTTGGGCGCGGTGCTCGGCGCCTGCGACATCCCGGTCATCGCGAGCGGGGGCGTCGGGACGCTGGACGACCTGCGCACGCTCTTCGGACTCCGAGCCGGGGGCCGGGCACTCGAGGGCGTCATCACGGGCCGGGCGCTCTACGAGGGCCGCTTCGACGTGGCCGCGGCGCTCGCCGTCATCGGGGGTGCGGCGTGACCCCGTTCGAGCAGGAGACGGCCATCACCGCCCTCGGGGACGGCACCTACGGCGTCGAGGTGTCGGGGAACTGGTCGGTGCCGACGGGTCCGAACGGTGGTTACGTCGCCGCCCTCATCCTCCGGGCCCTCACCGCAGCGGTGGACGACGCCGGGCGTGCGCCGCGATCGCTGACCATCCACTACCTCAGCGCGGCCCGAGCGGGCTCGGCCGAGATCGCGGTGACGGTCGAGCGCGTCGGCCGTTCGCTCACGAGCCTCACGGCCCGACTGGTCCAGGGCGATCGACTGATCGCGATCGCCACGGCGGCCTTCTCGGCCTCACGGGACGGGATCGAGTTCTGCGACCTGGTGATGCCGTCGGTCCCCGGGCCGGAGCACTACCGGCCGCCCCAGGTCCCCGAGGGTGCGTTGCCGATCGCCCGCCGCTGGGACACCCGCTGGGCGATCGGTCGCCCCCGCAGCCCGCTCGCTCCCGGGCCGGCGGCCGACCGGGCGGTGGCCGGCGGATGGATCCGCCTCCCGGAGCAGCAACCGATCGACGCCATCGTCGCCGCCGCCATCACCGACGCCTGGATGCCGCCGGTGTTCTCGAAGGTGGACGAGATGATCGCCGTGCCGACCGTGGACCTCACGATCCACTTCCGGACCGCACTCCCGCTCGCCGGGCTCGCGGCGGATGACTTCGTGCTGGCGGTGTTCCGGACCAACGTGATCGCGGACGGCTTCCTCGAGGAGGACGGCGAGGTGTGGGCGCCAGACGGGACCCTCATCGCCCAGAGCCGCCAACTCGCGGTCGTGCTGCCGTTCGGCTGAGCCGTCAGCGTCGATCGCGCAGTTGATCGACGAGGAACGCGAGGACCTCGGCCTCCTCGAGCCACGCGTCCTGTCGCCCGGACGGCCCGGCGTGGCCGGCGCCCATCTCGGTGCGCAGCACGAGCATCCGGTCGTCGGTGCGCAGGGCGCGGTGTCGCGCCACCCACTTGGCCGGCTCCCAGTACATGACCCGGGTGTCGTTGAGGCCGCCCGCGACGTACATGGCCGGGTATTCCCGGGCCTCGACGTTGTCGTACGGGGAGTAGGCGAGCATGGCTGCGAAGGCGTCGGGATCGTGGAGCGGATCGCCCCACTCCTCCCACTCCTCGACGGTGAGCGGCAGGCTCGGATCGCTCATGGTGTTCACCACGTCGACGAACGGGACCTCGGCGGAGATCGCGCGGAAGAGTTCGGGCGCGAGGTTGCTCACCGCACCCATGAGCAGCCCTCCCGCGCTGCGACCGCGGGCGCCGAGGCGGTCGGGGCTCGTGTACCCCTCGGCGCAGAACGTGCGGGCACAGGCGATGAAGTCGGTGAACGTGGTGGACTTGCGGAGCATGGATCCCTGCTCGTACCAGTCCCGGCCCATCTCCCCGCCGCCACGGACGTGGGCGATCGCGAACACGAACCCGCGGTCGAGCAGGCTGAGTCGGTAGATGGAGAACGAGGGCTCGATGCAGACCTCGTACGCGCCGTAGCCGTACAGCAGCGCCGGTGCGGTGCCGTCGAGCGGGGTGTCGACCCGGTGCACGATGGACAGTGGGATCCGCACCCCGTCGTCGGCGGTCGCCCAGCGGCGTTCGCAGCGGTACGCGCCCGGGTCGTAGCCGGGGACGACGGTTTCCCGTACGACGACCTCGGAACCGTCGTCGAGGCGGTGGTCGACGTCGATCGGCGGGCGGACCATCGACGCGTAGTGGTAGCGGAGGGTCGGTGCGTCGTAGTCCGGATTGGCGCCGACCGAGACCGTGTAGACCGGGTCGGGCAATCGCAGGAGCCGCTCGCTGGCGTCCTCGAACCGCAGGATGCGGATGTGCTCGAGCCCGTCCCGTCGTTCCGAGCAGACGACGTGGCCCGCGAGCACGTCGACCTCGGCGATCCGGGTGTCGGGCCGATGGGGGACGAGGGGGATCCATTGCTCCGGTTCCGCGTCGCCGACCGGGGCGGTCACCACGCGGAACCCGGGTGCCTCGTGGTTGGTGAGGATGACCCACCGGTCCCCGGCGGGATCCCGCAGGTGGTCGACCTCGTACTCGACGCCGTGGACGCGCCGGGCGATGCGGCGGGGCGCGGCCTCCGGCCGATCGGCCGGGATCCAGTGCGCGTCGGCGGTGGTGCGGGAGGCGGACGGCAGCACGATGTGATCGCCCGATCGGGTCGCATGGACGCTCAGGAAGAAGTGCTCGTCGTCCTCCTGGTGGACGAGCACGTCGGCCGAGGCATCGGTGCCGACGCGGTGACGCCAGACCTGGAACGGGCGGACCGATTCGTCGGGTCGCGTGTAGAAGAGCCAGGTGCCGTCGGCCGACCAGGCGACGCCGTAGTAGAGGTCCGGGACGTCGTCGTCGAGGTCGGCGCCGGTGTCGAGATCCCGGATCCGCAGTCGGTACCGCTCCGAGCCGTTCGTGTCGATGGCGTACGCGAGCAGGCGATGGTCGGGGCTGACCTCGAGCGCGCCGATGGACAGGAAGTCGAGGTCCTCGGCGAGGGCGTTCTCGTCGAGGAGCAACTCGCCGTCTTCGGTTGCCGGCGCGCCGGCCGGTCGCCGGCGGTACTCGGCGTACGGACGCTGCGCGAAGGTGCGCACGAAGTAGTCCCAGGGACCCTTCCGATCGGGCGCGGAGTCCTCGACCGGGAGGATGCGCGCTGCGATCTCGCGCACGATCTCGTCGCGGGTCGCCCGGGTGGGCTCGAGCATGGCGTCGGCGTAGCGGTTCTCCGCCTCGAGGTACGCGAGCACCTCGGGGTCCTTGGGTTCCGAGCGATCGGCAAGCCACGCGTAGTCGTCGGTCCGGGTGGTGCCGTGGGCCTCGCGGACGACGGGTCGGCGCGGGGCGACGGGGGACGACTCTTCGCTCATCGGGCCGAGTCTCGCACGACGGCGTCGACCGGGGCGTCGACGGGGGCGTCGTGGGATACGGGCCGGGTCGACCGACGGGCCTTCGCTACGCTCGCCGGATGCCGGAGTCCGTCCCCATCGCCTTCACCGAGGCCGAACTCGATGCGGTCGCTTGGAACGAGGACGGGCTCGCCGCCGCGATCGTGCAGGAGGAATCCACTGGAGCGGTGCTGATGCTGGCCTGGGTGAACCGGGCGTCCCTGCAGCGGTCGCTCGAGACCGGTCGCACGTGGTTCTGGAGCCGGAGCCGTCAGGAGTTCTGGTGCAAGGGCGAGACCTCGGGGGACCGACAGTTCATCCGTCGTGCGGCGTACGACTGCGATGTCGATGCCGTGCTCTTCGTCGTCGAGCAGGAGGGTCGGGGTGCGTGCCACACCGGCGAACGCTCCTGCTTCTTCCGCGAGTTCGGTGGCGGCGCGAACCCGGGGCACATGTGAGCATCACCGCCCGTCCGACCCGCGACGAGTTCCGGGCACTGGCCCGCGAGCACACCGTGGTCCCGGTGTGGACCACGGTCCTCGCCGACTACGAGACGCCGGTCAGCGCCTTCGCCAAGTTGGTCGGCGATGACGACGGGTTCCTCCTCGAGTCGGTCGAGCACGGTGAGCGCTGGGGTCGTTTCTCCTTCATCGGCCGCGACCCGGAGCTCACCCTCGTGGTGCGCGGGGGGGAGGTCGAGGCCATCGGCGCGCTGCCCGCCGGCGTGCCGACCGACGCCGGCGCACTGGCGGCGCTCGAGGCGCTGCTGGCCCACCACCGGGCCCCGAGGCTCGACGATCTGCCGCCGTTCCACGGCGGGGTCGTCGGGTACCTCGGGTACGACGTCGTCCGCGAGGTCGAGCACCTGCCCGACCGGCCGGAGAACGACCTCGGGTGGCCGGACGCCGTGCTGGCGGTCACGGGTCACGTCACGGCGTTCGACCACTTCGCGCAACGGCTCCACGTGATGGAGAACGTGTTCGTGCGTGGCGGCGAGACCGACGCGGATCTCGACGTCGCGTACGACGCCGCGGTCGAGCGTCTCGCCGGACGGGTTTCCGACCTCGGGCGGCCGCTGCCGTACGAACCGGTGCTGCCGCCCGCCGAACGACCGACGGACCTCCCGCCCCACCGAACATCGTTCCCGCCCGGCGGGTACGAGCGCGCCGTGGCGGTCGCCAAGGAGCACATCCTCGCCGGCGACATCTTCCAGGTCGTCCTCGCCCAGCGGTTCGACCTCGACGGTGAGTACGACCCGTTCTCGGTCTACCGGGTGCTGCGACTCGTGAACCCGTCCCCGTACATGTACCTGCTGCGCCACGGCGAGGCGACCCTCGTCGGATCCTCGCCCGAGCCGATGGTCCAGGTGCTCGAGGGCAGGGTCATCAGTCGTCCGATCGCCGGGACCCGCTTCCGGGGCCGTGACGACGCCCACGATCGCCGCCTCGCCGCGGAGCTCCTCGAGCACCCGAAGGAACGGGCCGAGCACGTGATGCTCGTGGATCTCGCCCGCAACGACGTCGGCCGCGTCGTGACGTTCGGCACCGAGCAGGTCGACGAACTCATGACCCTCGAGCGCTACAGCCACGTCATGCACCTGACGAGCCAGGTATCGGGCGAACTCGCGCCCGGGCACAGCGTCATCGACGTGCTGCGGGCGACGTTCCCGGCGGGCACGGTCAGCGGCGCGCCGAAGGTGCGGGCGATGGAGATCATCGACGAGCTCGAGCCGGTCGCCCGTGGGCCCTACGCGGGCGTGGTCGGCTACCTCGACTTCTCCGGGAACCTCGACACCGCGATCACGATCCGCACGATGCTCTGGCGAAACGGGCGCGCGAGCGTGCAGGCGGGCGCGGGGGTGGTCTTCGACTCCGACCCGGCGCTCGAGGACCTCGAGTGCCACAACAAGGCGCGGGCGCTGCTCACGGCGGCCGAGGCCGCGCGCCGACTGCTCGGACAGCGGCCATGACCCCGGACCTCGTCCGGGTGAGCGGACCCGACACCTGGACGTTCCTGCAGAGCCTGCTGTCCCAGGATGTGGCCGCCATCGCGGATCGGGAACGTCGTGGTGCGCTCATGCTCACCCCGCAGGGCAAGGTCGAGGTCCTGCTCGGGGTGACGCGTGAGGGTGACGACGCGGTGCTCGACACGGACGCCGGGTGGGGTGAGCACCTCCTGACGCTCCTCCGGCGATACTGCATCCGCACGAGGGTCGACATGACGGTCGAGCGCTGTGGTGAGCCGGACACCGAGGCGGAGGACGCGGCGCGGATCGCCGCCGGGACGCCCCGGCTCGGGCGTGACCTCGATGACGGCGTCATCCCGCAGGAGGCCGACCTCGACCTCGACGCGGTCTCGTTCACGAAGGGCTGCTTCGTGGGGCAGGAACTCGTGTGCCGGATCGACAGCCGCGGCCACGTGAACCGCCACCTGCGTCTGCTCGAGGTCGACGGTACGGCCGCCGCACCGGAGGGCGCGCCCATCGTCCACGAGGGTCGAGAGGTCGGCGCGATCACGAGCGCCGCGCCGGGCGTCGCGCTCGGGTACGTGCGTCGGGAGGTCGGACCCGGCTCTCGGGTCGAGGTCGCGGGCGTCGGGGCGACGGTGCGACCACGCCCGGGTGTCGGCGACCGCCACTCCTAGACTCGAGCGCCGATGACCATCCTCGACGACATCCTCGCGACGAAGCGGGACGAGGTGACGGTGCTCCGGCGACCCCAGACCCGGGATCTCCTGCGCCGGCGGGCGCTCGACGCGCCACCGACCCGGGACTTCCACGCCGCGTTGCGCCCCGCCGGGGGAGGGCTTGCGGTCATCGCCGAGTGCAAGCGGCGATCGCCGTCGAAGGGCGAGTTGGCCCCCGATCTCGATCCGGCCGCCACGGCACGCGCGTACGCCGCCGGTGGTGCGGCGGCCATGAGCGTGCTGACCGACCACGTCTACTTCGGCGGCACGGTGGCCGACCTGCAGGCCGCCCGGGAGGCCGTCGACATCCCGATCCTCCGCAAGGACTTCACGATCGACGAGGTACAGGTCCACGAGGCCCGGGCCATCGGAGCCGATGCGATCCTGCTCATCCTCGCCGCGCTGCCGGACGACGCCCACCTGCTGGACCTCCACGACCTCGCGCGCGCCCTCGGGCTCGGGGTGCTCGTCGAGGCCCACGACGCCGAGGAGGTGGCTCGGGGCGTCGGCCTCGGCGTCGAGGTGCTCGGCGTGAACGCCCGGGACCTTGCGACCTTCGGTGAGGACCTCGAGGGTGCCGCCGCGACGGCCGGGGCGATCCCGCCCGGCACGGTCGCCGTCGCCGAGAGCGCCATCGGCGGGGTCGAGGACGCGGCGCGCATGGCGGCGGTAGGTTTCGACGCGGTGCTCGTGGGGGAGGCGCTCGTGCGCTCACCCGACTCGACCGCCCTCGTGGCGGCCATGACCCAAGTGACCGTCCGACGCCGAGGAGGCTGACGCATGAACCGGTTCCACCTCTCCGAGATGCCCGATGCTTGGTACAACGCGATCCCGGAGCTCCCCGAGCCGATGCAACCGCCGCTCCACCCTGGAACCCGGGAGCCGCTCGGTCCGGACGACCTCACCCCGTTGTTCCCGATGGGCCTCATCATGCAGGAGGCCTCCCCGGACGTCTGGATCTCCATTCCGGGCGAGGTCATCGACATCCTGCGGATGTGGCGACCGACCCCCCTGGTGCGCGCCGAACGGCTCGAGCGGATGCTCGGTACCCCGGCCCGCATCTACTTCAAGGACGAGTCGGTGTCGCCGGCCGGTTCGCACAAGCCGAACACCGCGGTGCCGCAGGCCTTCTACAACCAGCAGGAGGGCATCAAGCGGCTGACCACCGAGACCGGGGCCGGACAGTGGGGCACGGCCCTGTCGTTCGCGACGGCCCAGTTCGACATGGAGTGCAAGGTCTACATGGTGCGGTCCTCGTACGAGCAGAAGCCGTACCGCCGCATCCTCATGGAGACCTGGGGCGGCGAGGTCGTGCCGTCCCCGGTCGCCGACCCGTCGAGCCCGGGGTCGCTCGGTCTCGCGATCTCCGACGCCGTCGCCGACGCCGCGCAGCGCGAGGACACCCACTACGCGCTCGGCTCGGTGCTGAACCACGTGCTGCTGCACCAGACGGTGATCGGCCTCGAAGCCAGGGACCAGCTCAAGCTCGCCGGGGAGGATCGACCCGACGTGGTCATCGCGCCCTGCGGCGGCGGGTCCAACCTCGGGGGCATCGCACTGCCGTTCATGACGGATGCCGACGTCCGCCTCGTGGCGGTCGAGCCCGCTTCGTGCCCGACCCTGACGGAGGGGACCTTCGAGTACGACTTCGGTGACACGGCGGGCATGACCCCGCTGCTCCCGATGTACACCCTCGGCAAGGACTTCATGCCCCCGACGATCCACGCCGGCGGACTCCGGTACCACGGCGACTCGCCGATCATCTCGGCGCTCGTGAAGGCCGGGCGGATGGAGGCGGTGGCGTACCCGCAGGGCAAGACCTTCGAGGCCGCCGTCATGTTCGCCAACGCCGAGGGTCGGATCCCCGCGCCGGAGTGCGGCCACGGCATCCGTGCCGCCATCGACGAGGCCCTCGCGGCGAAGGAGACCGGGGAGGAGAAGGTGATCCTGTTCAACTACTGCGGCCACGGGTTCCTCGACCTCGCCGCGTACGACGACTACAACAACGGTCGACTCATCGACGGCTGAATCGGGCGTTCGGCCAGCGGCGGACCGTTGCGGATGGTGACCGGGGCCCGGGCCCGCGAGCGATCGCGACCCGGGCCCCCTCGCGTCCCGACCGGCGCCCGACCGGTCCGGGATGCCGCGGCGCGGGCTCCCGCCCCGGGTACCCTCGGCGTGCGTGTTCGTGAAGATCTGCGGCATCACGAGCGAGGAGGACGCCCTCCTCGCGGTGGCGATGGGAGCCGACGCGCTCGGATTCATCTTCGCGGCCGGCAGCCCCCGCCTCATGCGCCGGGAGCACGTGCGCGACATCGTGAAGAGGTTGCCCCCGGGGGTCGCCACGGTCGGGGTGTTCCGCAACGAGCGTCCCGAACGCGTGGTGGAGACGGTCCAGGCCTGCGGGCTCTACGGGGCCCAACTCCACGGTCATGAACCCATCTCGGAGGTGCGCTGGATCCGCGCCCGCCTGCCGTTCGTGATCCAGGGCTTCGCCGCCGGCGACCCGGCGCTGCAGGCTGCGGCGAACGGTCCCGCCGACGTGGTGCTCATCGACTCACCCGCGCCCGGTACGGGGCGGGCCTTCGATTGGGCCCTCGCCGAGGGTGCACCCGGCGGGGTCCGGTTGCTGCTGGCTGGAGGGCTGCACGCCGACAACGTGGCCGAGGCGATCGCGAGGGTGCGGCCGTGGGGCGTGGACGTCGCCACCGGGGTGGAGTCGTCCCCGGGCCGCAAGGACGCCCGCAAGCTCCGTCGGTTCGTGGCGGCGGCCCGCGAGGCGGGCGACATCATCGAGGACGCCGTGCCGGAGGGCGAGGACCGTCCGTTCGACTGGGAGCTCGACGCGACCGAGGTCCTCGGCGACGAACCGGGTGACGCGCCGCCGAACCTCCGCATCGTCTGAGGCGTCGGCTCCGGGCTCTCGGGGCCGCGGGCGTACAGTGGCGGTTCCCTCGAGCAGGAGCGACGGCTTCCCCATGACTGCACCCGTGCGCGGCGGCGGCGTCCGCTTGGATCCGCCCGGCCCCGGCCCGGTCGGCCTCGGCCGGTTCGGCGACTTCGGCGGGCGCTACGTCCCGGAGACGATCGTCGCCGCACTCGAACAGCTCGAGCGCGAGTTCCGCGACGCGTGGAACTCGGACGCCTTCCGGGCCGAGTTCTCCTCCCTGCTCCAGCACTACGCGGGCCGACCGACACCGGTCACTGAGTGCCGGAACCTCTCCGAGCGCCTCGGCATCCGGCTGCTGCTCAAGCGCGAGGACCTCACCCACACCGGGTCGCACAAGATCAACAACGTGCTCGGTCAGGCGCTCCTCACGAAGCGCATGGGCAAGCAGAAGGTCATCGCCGAGACCGGGGCCGGACAGCACGGCGTGGCCACCGCCACCGCCGCGGCCCTCTTCGGGCTCGAGTGCAAGGTGTTCATGGGGGCCACCGACGTCGAACGTCAGGCCCTCAACGTCTGGCGTATGCGGCTCCTCGGGGCCGAGGTGGTCCCGGTGACCTCGGGCAGCGCAACGCTCAAGGACGCGATCAACGACGCCATGCGGGACTGGGTCGCCTCGGTGGAGGACACCCACTACTGCATCGGATCGGTGGTCGGACCGCATCCGTACCCTTGGATCGTGCGCGAGTTCCAGCGGGTCGTCGGCGACGAGGCCCGCGAGCAGGCCCGGGCGATCCTCGGGGACGACCCGGACTTCGTCGTCGCGTGCGTGGGCGGTGGGTCCAACGCGATGGGGACCTTCGCCGGGTTCGTCGACACCCGGTCGCGCCTCATCGGGGTCGAGGCCGCCGGCTTCGGACTCGAGACCGGCAAGCACGGCGCCTCGGTGAGCCGCGGCGTCCCGGGCGTGCTGCACGGGGCGCGTTCGTTGTACCTGCAGGACGAGGACGGGCAGATCCTCGAGGCCCATTCGATCAGCGCCGGGCTCGACTACCCGGGAGTCGGGCCCGAGCACGCGGCGCTCGCCGGTGCCGGACGGGCCGAGTACGGGTCCGCCACCGACGCCGAGGCCCTCGACGGGTTCCGGTTGCTGTCGGTGACCGAGGGGATCGTGCCCGCCCTGGAGCCGGCACACGCGATCGGGTGGCTGGCCCGGGAGGCGGGCCGGACCATCCCCGAGGGTTCCACCGTCGTCCTCACCCTGTCGGGGCGGGGCGACAAGGACGCCCAGCAGGTCTCGGAGCTGCTCGATCTCGGTGACGGGGCATGACCATCGAGGACCGCTTCCGTTCGGCCCGCGCCGACGGACGATCCCTCCTCGTCCCGTACCTGACGGGGGGCCTCGGGGAGTGGCGGGCGACGATCGAGGAGGTCGCCGCCGCCGGTGCCGACGCCATCGAGATCGGCATCCCGTTCTCGGATCCGATCATGGACGGACCGGTGATCCAGGAGTCATCCCAGCGGGCCCTGCGGGCGGGCGCCACCCCGCAGGGGATCATCGCGGAGCTCGCATCGGTCGACGTCGACGTTCCGCTCGTGGTGATGACCTACTACAACCCCGTCCACCACATGGGGCACCGGCGGTTCGCGGCCTCGCTCGCCGCCGCCGGGGTCGAGGGATCGATCGTGCCGGACCTCCCGGTGGACGAATCGGAGCCATGGATCGAGGCGGCGGAGGCCGCCGGCGTCGAGAACATCCTCCTCGCCGCCCCGACGACCACCGACGAGCGCCTGGCGACGATCTGCGAGCGGTCCCGCGGCTGGATCTACGGGATCGCTCTGCTCGGCGTGACCGGAGAGCGTTCGACGGTGGCCGCCGCGGGCCTCGAGATGGGCCGTCGCCTCAAGGCGGCGACCGACAAGCCGGTGCTGCTCGGCCTCGGGATCTCCGACGGCGCGCAGGCCGCGACCGTTGCGGCGGTGGCCGACGGGGTCATCGTCGGATCCGCCGTGGTCCGCCGGCAGCTCGAGGAGCGGAGCCCGACCGAGGTCGGCGCGTTCGTCGCCACGTTGCGAGCGGGTCTCGACGCCTCGTGAGCGCACGAGCCTTCCCGGCGGACGGGCACTGTGACCTGTGCGAGGCGGCCCGGATCACGCCGTGGTTCCACGAGGACGACATCTGCTGGATCGCGGAGTGCGAGATCTGTTCGGTCCCCATGGTGGTCTGGCGGTCGCACGGCACCGAACCGCCGGCCGACCACCTCGAGCACATGCACGCCCGACTCTCCGAGGTGGTCTCGGTGCACTTCGAGTTCGAGCACTACGTGGACGACAACATGCGCAACATCCCGGACCACTACCACGCCCACGCCCGGCCCCGGGGCGGATCCTTCGGCCATGGGCTGCGCCGCCGTACGGATCCGTGACCTCGCCCGGATGACGGGTCCGGGGGATTCCGGCGTTCCGACGGCCCCCGAGTCCGGGTGATCCGTATCGGCGACGGCTCCGTAGAGAGGTGACCCCACACTCCGTTGGGGCGACTCTCCAGGAGGTTCCCCTCATGCGTACCCGTCGGTTCATCGCCGCCATCGGCATCTCGACCTTCCTCGTGGCCGGCGTCGCCGCCTGCTCGAGCGACAGCGACTCGAACGCTGACAAGCCCAGCACCACCACCAAGGCCATGATGGCCGAGAAGTGCGACAACACCATCGTCGACGTGGCCGTCGGCAACGGCGACTTCACGACCCTCGTCAAGGCCGTCCAAGCCGCGGGTCTCGTCGACACGCTCAACGGTGAGGGCCCGTTCACGGTGTTCGCCCCGACCGACGAGGCGTTCGCCAAGATCCCGGCCGCCGACCTCGAGGCGATCCTCGCCGACAAGGACAAGCTGACCTCGATCCTCACCTACCACGTGGTCTCCGGCAAGATCCTCGCCGCCGACCTCAATCCCGGTGAGCAGGCCGTGACCACGGTCGAGGGCTCCGAGGCCCAGGTCGTCGTGAACGACGAGGGAGCGACCTACGCGGACGCCAACATCGTCGCCACCGACGTCGAGGCCTGCAACGGCGTGATCCACGTCATCGACGCGGTCGTGCTGCCCCCGGCGGCCAAGCAGTAGCTCCGGCCACACCGGTGTTCGGCGAACGGGGCCTTCGGGCCCCGTTCGTCGCGTCCGGGCCCGGTTCGGAGCGGGATCGATCGGAGCCGGATGCGGTTCAGGCGGGGAGGCGGGAGGCGAAGAACCCGAGCACGTTGTCGTACGCGATCCGGGTGGGGTGACCCGGCTCGTCGACGAAGTCGTGGGTGAGCACCGAGTGGGCCGACCTGGCGATGCCGTGCTCGTTGCCGGGTCCGGATTCGATCTCGAACGCCGTGAACGCCTCGCCGAGGTCGCGCCGCAGGGACTCGAACCGCTCCGCCGGCACGGCGCGGTCCTCGGTGAACCGCAGGCCGACCACGCAGGCCCCCGCCGCCGTGCGCTCGAGGATCCGGGCGAGGTCGTTCGGGTCCAGGCCGTAGTCGGCGCGACGGCCGGCCCCGAGGGGCAGCGGCAGTGACGGCTGGCTGAGCACCGGTGCCACGACCGCCTCCGACAGCATCATGGCGAGTCCGAACCCGCCGGTGAAGCACATGCCGATGACGCCGACGCCACGACCGCCGCAGGTGGCGTGCTCCCGCTCGGCCAGCGCCCGGAGCCACGCCGTGATGGGACGGGTCGACCCGGTGGCGAACGCCGCGAACTCCCTCGCGACGCAGGCCCGGGCGATCGTGCGTGCGGCGTGGCCGTTCGACATCGGCCGCCCGGGTTCGCCGAAGACCGATGGACTCACCACCGTGTAGCCCTCGGCGGCGAGGCGCCGGGCGAGGGCCGCGTGCTCCGGGGTGATGCCGGGGATCTCGGGGATGAGGATGATCGCCGGTCCGCTCCCGATCCGGAAGACCTCCTTCGTCGCGCCGAGCAGGGTGACCGACTCGGCCGTGAAGTCGGAGAGGACGTCGCGGTGGTTCATGGACGCGAACGGTAGCGCCCGGTCACCCCGTGGTCGCCGGACCCGGTTCCACCTCCGAGGGGCTCACCTCGTCGAGCGCCCGGTGGGCGCTCTCCGGCAGCCGGCCGATCAGGAACACCGCCGCGATGAGCGGTCCCAACCCGCACAGGGCGATCGCCCGACCGAGGCCGCCGAGCGGGTGGGAGAGCCAGCCGGCGGCGAGGAGCCCCACCGCGGAACCGGCCACCGAGGCGACGAGCATGAGCCCGTTGCTCGACCCTCGGACCTCGGTCGGGAACATCTCGGCGTCCATCGTGCCGATCGTCAGGGTGGAGGAAGCGGCGGCGACGATGGCGAGCGCCGAGGCCACCCACAGCAGGGGACCGCCGACGAGGAAGAACGCCATGGTGAGTGCGGTGCCGAGCAGCAGGCTCACGATCGCCACCGGCCGTCGGCCGCGGCTCTCGGCCAGGCGCCCGGCGAGGAGGATCCCGACGAGGCCCGGGATGCCGTTCGTCACCCCGCGCAGCGCGGCGATCCCGGAGGCCGAGAACCCCCGTTCGTCGGCGAGGTACCGGTTGGTCAACTGCGCCGAGGGTGCGCTGAACATGCTGGTCAGGAACCCGATGGTCGCGAGCAGCACGAATCGGCGGCCGTACGCGGGATCGAAGATCTCGCGCAGGCGCAGTGGAGCCCGATCGTCCCCGGCCACCCGGCGGAACCGGGCCGTCTCGGGCAGCCGTCGTCGTACGGTCGGCACGAGGAGCAACGAGAGTGCACTGATCCCGAACGCGATGCGCCAGGTGTCGGGCCCCCCGTCCGCGAGTGGGAGGAGGATGACCGCGAGGGCGAATCCTGCGCCCGCCGCCAGGCTCAGCATCGCGACGGCCCACGCCCTCGCGCCGTCGGGCGCCTGTTCCACCACTGCGATACCGCCGACCACGAGGGCCGAGTTCACGGCGGCGCGCAGCACGAGTTGGGATCCCGTGAAGACGGCGAAGGACGGCGCGAGACCGGACACCGCGTTCGCCACCCCCACCATGAGCACGGACCACAGGATCACCCGCCGGCGTCCGACGCGGTCGGCGGCGACGGCGGCGACGAGCGACATGAGCACCCCGAGGCGGGTGATCGCCAGTGCCGTCCCGAGCCCGGCATCGGAGACGTCGAACGACCGGGCGATCGCGTCGCCGTTCTGCCCGAACAGGGCCGCCCCGAACGAGGCGATGGCAGCACACATCGCGGCAGTGGCGAGGAAGTCGATCTGGGCCTCGTCGAAGGGCGCGGGCGGCGAGACGGGCGAGGGGCGGATCGGTTCGGGTGGTGCGGTGCCGTCCACGGCGGCCCGGATCGCCAGCACGGCGTGGCGGAGCCCGCGGCGCAGCGCGTAGCGGTCCACGAGGCGGAACAACGGCCCGAAGAACGGGACCGTGAGCGACTGCTCGGCGAGGACCGAGACGCGACAGCCCGACGGGGTGGGCAGGACCGTGGCCCGGACCTCGGCGTGGACGTCCCCGGGGAGGGGCCCGCGCAGGTCGGCGTCGAGGTCGAGGGCCGAGCGGAGGATCGCCGGGGCCTCGCCCGCCGGGACCGCCAGCTCGATGGTGGTCCGACGCTGCACGGTGGGTCATGCTACGGGTCGTCCCGATGACCCCAGCGCACCCGGAGGCGAAGGTGGCGAAGCTGCAGGTCGGCGATCGAGCGCCGGCGTTCACGCTGCTCGATCAGCATGGCGAGAAGGTCCGGCTCTCCTCGTACAAGGGACGCCCGGTCGTCGTGTACTTCTACCCGAAGGCCGATACGCCGGGATGCACGACGCAGTCGTGCGCACTGCGGGACGCCGAGGCGGACCTCGCCGAACTCGACGCCGTCGCGATCGGGATCAGTCCGGATCCGCCGGCCAAGCTCGACGCGTTCGACGAGAAGTACTCGCTCGGGTTCACGCTCCTCTCGGACCCGGACCACGCGGTGGCCGAGGCGTGGGGAGCGTGGGGCGAGAAGACCCTCTACGGCCGCAAGTACATGGGCATCGTGCGGTCCGCCTTCGTCGTCGACGCCTCGGGCCGGTTGGCAGGCGTGTTTCCCAAGATCAGCCCCAAGGACACGGTGCCCAAGACCGCGAAGGTGCTCGCCGGGCTCTGATCGCTCAGGCCCCGACGGCGTGGAACCCGCCGTCGACGTGCACGATCTCGCCGGTGGTCGCCGGGAACCAGTCCGAGAGCAGGGCGACGACGGCGCGTGCGGCGGGTTCGGCGTCGCGCACGTCCCAGCCGAGCGGGGACCGCTCCGACCACACGGCCTCGAACCGCTCGAAGCCCGGGATGGACTTGGCCGCCATGGTGCGCAACGGACCGGCGGCCACGAGGTTGACCCGGATGCCCTCCGGGCCGAGGTCCCGGGCCAGGTAGCGGGCCGTCGACTCGAGCGCTGCCTTCGCGACCCCCATCCAGTCGTAGACGGGCCAGGCCTGTGCGGAGTTGTCGAAGTCCAGGCCGACGACGGAGCCACCGCGACCCATGAGTGGACGGGCCGCCACCGCGAGCGCCTTCAGGGAGTACGCGCTCACCTGCAGTGCGGTGGCGACGTCGTCCCACGGGGCGTCGAGGAATCCGCCGCCGAGGCAGGACGGAGGTGCGAACCCGATCGCGTGCACGACGCCATCGAGGCGACCGCCGACCCTCGTGGCGAGCGCGTCGAGGTGCTCCTGATCGGTGACGTCGAGTTCCACGATCTCGGGCGTGGTGGGCAACTTGCGGGCGACCCGCTCGGTGATGCTCATGATGCGTCCGAACGAGGACAGCACGACCTCGGCCCCCTGCTCCTGGGCGACCCGCGCCACCGAGAACGCGATCGACGCGTCGGAGAGGACGCCGGTGACGAGGACGCGCCGACCGTCGAGGATCACGGAGCGCCTCCGAGGATGAGCGCCGCGTTGTGCCCGCCGAACCCGAACGAGTTGGACAGCACCGGCCGACGGTCACCGTTCCGGGGCGCCCCGTGCACGACGTCGGCCGTGATGTCCTCACCCCGCTGCGCGTGGTTGGCCGTCGGCGGGATCGTCGCGTCGCGGATCGTGAGCAGTGCTGCGATCGCCTCGACGGCACCCGCCGCGCCCACGAGGTGGCCCGTGACCCCCTTCGTCGAGGTGACCGGGATCGCCCCGTCCCCGAAGAGGCCGCCGATCGCCGCACTCTCCGCGGCATCGTTCAACGGCGTGGACGTACCGTGCGCGTTCACCGACCCGATGTCGTCCGTCGTGAGGCCGGCATCGTCGAGGGCCTGACGCATGCAGGCCAGTGCGCCGCCCCCGCCCGGTGCCGGTGCGGTGATGTGGTGGGCGTCGCCGTTGCGGCCGTAGCCGAGGACCTCGCCGAGGATCGTGGCCCCCCGGGCCGTCGCGTGGCCCCAGCGCTCGAGCACGAGGAAGCCCGCACCCTCGCCCATGACGAAGCCGTCCCGGTCCGCATCGAAGGGACGCGAGGCGCGGGTCGGGTCGTCGTTGCGTCCCGAGAGCGCGCCCATCCGGGCGAACGCAGCGATCGCGACCGGGGTCTGGGAGGATTCGGTGCCACCGGCGAGCACCACGTCGGACGACCCGTCGCGGATGAGCCGTGCCCCCTCGCCGATGGCGTGCGCACCCGCTGCGCACGCGGTGGCCACACAGAGGTTGGGCCCCGTCCAGCCGAGGTGGATGGACACGACGCCGGCGGTCGCGTTCGCCATCATCATGGGGACCAAGAACGGGCTGACGCGATCCGGTCCCTTCTCGTGCAGGACGAGGATCTGTTCCTCCATGGTCATGAGCCCGCCCACGCCGGTCCCGGCGATGACGGCAGCCCGGGCCGGGTCGAGCGACTCCGGGAGGGCGGCCGACGCGAACGCGTCCATCGCCGCGGCGAACCCGAGCTGGGTGGCCCGATCCATGCGTCGGGACTCCTTCGGTCCGGCGTACGCGACCGGGTCGAAGCCCTGGACCTCGCATCCGATGCGAGCGCTGATCGCCGAGGCGTCGAACCGGCGGATGGGTCCGGCGAGCCCGTGTCCGGCGAGCAGTGAGGACCAGAACGTCCCGATGTCGAGCCCGCCCGGGGCCTTGATCCCGATCCCGGTGACCGCGACGCGGGGCCGACCCCGGTGGTCGACGTCGGTCATCTACGCGCCGTTGACCTTCGAGAGCACGAGATCGACGGCGAGGGCGACCGTGGTGACGCCCTCGAGGTCCTCCTCGGGGATGGAGACGTCGAAGCGTTCCTCGAGGCCCATGACGAGCTCGACCAGATCGAGGCTGTCCGCGTCGAGGTCATCCTTGAACGACGCGGTCTCCTGGACCTGGTCGGGTTGCACGCTCAGGACCTCGACCGCGACCTCGCGGATCGCCTCGAGCGCTTCGGATCGTTCCATGGTTCGTCTCCCTCTCGTCGGTGCGGTCAGTGGCCCATGCCGAGCCCGCCGTCGACGGGCAGCAGGGCGCCGGTGATGTAACCGGCCTGGTCTGAGCAGAGGAACGCAATCGCGGCCGCGCACTCCTCCGGTGTGCCGAAACGCCCGACCGGGACCGCGGTGGCGACACCGGCCATCCAGTCCTCACCCTGGGCCTCGGTCATGGCGGTCACGATAGGGCCGGGCGCGACGACGTTGCAGGTGATGCCACGGGACGCGTACTCGCGGGCCACGGATCGGCTGAGACCGAGCAGGCCCGCCTTGGCGGCGGAGTAGTTGGCCTGACCGGCGCCGCCGAGGTGTCCGCCCACCGAGGACACGTTGACGATCCGGCCGAAGCGCGCCCGCATCATCTTCGGGGTCGCACGCCGGATGGTCTGGAAGGCACCGGTGAGGTTGACGCGGATCACGTCGTCCCACGCGTCGTCGGACATCCGGGCGAGCAGACCGTCCCGGGTGATGCCCGCGTTGTTCACGAGGATCTCGACCGGACCGAAGCGATCCTCGACCTCCCCGAAGGCCCGATCGACGGCCTCGGCGTCACCGATATCGGCGCGCAGGCCGAGCACCTCACCGCCGACCGCCGCGACGGCCTTCTCCGTCGCTGCGGCGCCCTCGACGTCGGAGCCGTAGCAGAAGGCGATCCGATCGCCGGCCGCGGCGAGCGCGACGCAGGTCGCCCGGCCGATGCCCCGGGACCCCCCGGTGACGAAGGCGACGCGCCCGGTCACGATGCGCCCCAGGTGAGCACCGCGCTGGCCCAGGACATTCCGGCGCCGAAGCCGCTGAGCAGGATGGTGTCGCCATCCGCGAACCGTCCGGCGTCGGCGGCCTCCGCGAGTGCGAGCGGGATGGACGCCGCGGAGGTGTTGCCGAATCGTTCGATGTTCACCACGGTCCGTTCGGTCGGGATCCCGAGGCGTTGGCGGGCCGCCTCGATGATGCGGATGTTCGCCTGGTGGGGGACGAACCAGTCCACCGCCGACGATGCCACGCCGGCACGCTGCAGTGCGCATTCCGAGGATTCCACGACGGCTCGGACCGCACGCCGGAATACCTCCTGACCCTGCATCCGAACGTAGTGCTCCCGCCCGGCGACGGTCTCGACCGAAGCTGGGCGTCGGCTCCCACCCGCCGGGACCGCGAGGATGTCCGCGGCGGAGCCGTCGACGCCGAGGTCGCCGGCGAGGAAGCCCGGGCCCGCGGTCCGCGCCTCGAGCAGGACACCGGCCGCGCCGTCCCCGAAGAGGATGACGGTGGAGCGGTCCTCCGGGTCGACGATCCGGCTCAGGGTCTCGGCTCCGACGACGAGGACCCGGTCGAAGGCGCCGCTCCCGATTGCGGAGGCACCGAGGACGAGTCCGTAGACGAACCCGGCGCACCCGGCGCCGAGGTCGAGTGCGCCGCAGTGCACCCCGAGCGCGTCGGCGAGGAAGGCCGCGGTCTGGGGGACCGGCTGCTCCGGGGTCGCAGTGGCGAGGATGATGAGGTCGACGTCTCTCGGCGCGACGCCGGCCCGCTCGAGGATCCGGCGGGCGGCCATCGCGGCCAGGCTGGCGGTCGACTCCGTCGGTCCGGCGACCCGCCGTTCACGGATGCCGGTGCGTTCGACGATCCAGTCGTCGCTCGTCTCCACGGTCGCCTCGAAGTAGGAGTTGGCGATCGCGGACTCGGGGACCGCGTACCCCCAGCCGGTGATCGCGGCGAGCCTGGTCACAGTCCGATCCCGTCGAGGTCCGCAGGTGCACCGAGGTTCGCCACGGTGATCTCGGGCACGGTGCGCTTCGCGAGCGCTGCGAGCATCGACCCGGCGCCAACCTCGATGAACCGGGTCACGCCGAGTCCGGCCAGTGTTGCCTGGGTCTCCCGCCAGCGCACCCGCCGGGCCACGTGCACTGCGCTGCGCCGACGCCATTCGTCGGCGTCCGTCACCACGGTCGCATCGTCGTTGGCGACCACCGGTGCGTCGGCGTCGGTCATGACGACGCCGGCCAGGTGTTCGTCGAGGGCGGCGACGGCGTCCTCCATGAGCGGGGTGTGGAACGCGCCGCCGACGCTGAGCGCGCTCACGCGGCGAACACCGAGTTCCCGCGCCGCCTCGGACCCGGCCTCGACGCCAGCGGGCGTGCCGGCGATGACCACCTGTCCGGGAGCGTTGTCGTTCGCGATCCAGCATCCGTCGACGGCGGAACAGGCCGCTTCGGCCTGCTCGAGGTCGGCTCCCAGCAGGGCGGCCATTCGCCCGGGATACGCATCGGCGGCGGCCTGGGTCGCTGTGGCCCGACGTGCCGCGAAGTCGATGCCGGCCCGCAGGTCGATGACGCTTGCGGCGATGAGGGCGGTCACCTGGCCGAGCGAATGTCCGGCGAGGGCTACCGGGGCGGGGATGCGGTCGCGCAGTGCCGTCCAGGCCACGAGCGAGGTGACGAGGATGGCGAGCTGGGCCTCCCGGGTGCGGCCGAGCGCGGCCTCGTCGGCCTCGGTGATGAGGTGGCCGAGGCGCAACCCGACGACTGCCTCGGCGTCCTCGACGACGCGCCAGGCCGGGTGGTCGCGCCACGCGAGCCCCATGCCCGGTCGTTGCGTCCCCTGCCCGGGGAACACGATCGCTGTCCGTCGATCCTCCGCAGTCATGCGGATCGGGAGCGTACCCGCGGGTGTTCAGACGTCCGGGGGGTCCGGCGCGGCCTCGTCGCCGAGGAGCACCCGGGCTCGTTCCTCCTCGCGCATCCGGCCCTCGCGCCGCAGGGTCCGCGCCGGTACGATCGCCACGAGTGCGGTGAGCTCGAGGATGATCGCCGCGAGGGCGATGGTGAGCAGCAGCACGTCCGAGGGATCCGAGGTCCGGGGCCAGGGCGTCATTGAGCGTACTGGGGTGGCAGGATGCGGGTCGCAGGTCCGGCCCGGATGGCGGAATCGGCAGACGCGGCGGACTCAAAATCCGCTGTCCGAGAGGGCGTGCGGGTTCGAGTCCCGCTCCGGGCACCACCGTCACGATGCCTCGGACCGGCGCGTCGGGGCGGTCCCGATCGCCGTCGGGTCCGGGGCAGAATGAGGGCATGCGCCGCCGCCGTACCCGAGCTCAGCGATGACCGACGACGTCGTCGTCGAGGACTGGCTCTGGGAGGACGACGTCCCCGAGGAACCGGCCGAACGTGAGCTCACCCACGAGGAGCGGATGCTCCGACGCTCCGCGATCCGTACGTTCGTGGGCTCGATCGTCGGTCTCGTCGCGCTGGTGATCCTCGGCGTGGTGGCGTTCCGGGTGTTCTCCGACGACCCCGTGCGTGACCTGCCCGCCGCCTGCACCAAGGGACGGATCAGCGACTGCCCGACTCGCAGGGACCTGAACCGGGCGCCGACGAGCAAGCTGCCCGGAGGATTCGACCCGCGCACGGGGGAGTCCGAGGTGGATGGCTCCGGTCCCGGGTTGACCGAGAAGGAGGCCAAGGCGCGCATCGCGAAGTGCCTCGGCGGACAGATCGAGTTCTGCGGCTGAACCCGATCAGGTCGAGTAGAGCCCGAGGCGCTTCGCGATCACCTCGTTCATGACCTCGTCCGTGCCGGCACCGATCCGCCACAGTCGGGCATCTCGGAACTGGCGGCTCACCTCGTACTCGCTCATGTAGCCGGCGCCACCGTGCACCTGCAGACAGGTGTCGGCGACGCGGTTCTGGACCTGGGCCACGTACTTCTTGGTCATGGAGATCTCGGCCACCGGGTACTCGCCGTGCTGGATCCGCCAGACGACGGACTGCAGGAGGGCCCGGGCCGCCTCAAGCTCGGTGGCCGCGTCCGCCAACTTGTGCGCGATGGCCTGGTGCTGCGCGATCGGACGCCCGAACGCCCGTCGCTCCTTCGCGAACTCGATCGTGATGGCCAGGGTCCGATCGGCCTGACCGATGCCCGCGGCGGCCCCTGAGAGCCGTTCGTACTGGAGTTGCCACATGAGCTGGGCGAATCCCTCGCCGGGGGTGCCGCCGATGATGTTGGCGTGCGGTACCCGGACGTCCACGAGAGCGATCTCGGCAGTGTCGCTCGAACGCATCCCCAACTTGTCGAGTCGCCGACTCACGGAGACGCCGGGGGAGTCGGTGTCGATGAGCATGAGTGAGACACCGCGACGCTCGGCGCTCGGATCGGTACGCACGACGCAGTTCAGGAAGTCTGCTCGCACCCCGTTCGTGATGTAGAGCTTCGTGCCGTTGACGATCCACTCGTCGCCGTCCCGCACCGCGCTCGTGCGGATGGCGGCCACGTCGGATCCCGCATCGGGTTCGGTGATCGCGATCGCGGCGATGCGTCGTCCTGCGATCGCCGGACGCAGGTACCGCTCGCACTGCGCCTCCGTCCCGAACTCGCAGAGCGCGGGCGTGGCCATGTGGGTCTGGACCCCGACGGCCATCGAGATGCCGCCGGCCCCGCACCGCCCGAGTTCCTCCATGAGGATGAGCCCGGCGGCGAGGTCGCCGCCCGAGCCGCCCCACCGCTCGGGGTAGTGCAACCCGAGGAACCCCACGTCGCCGAGTCGGTGGAACAGCGAATCCGGGAAGTGACCGGCCGCCTCCCACTCGTCCACGAAGGGGGTGACCTCGGCTTCCACGAACCTGCGGATGCTGGCGCGCAGGGCGTCGTGCTCGGGGGTGGAGATCGGGCTGGCCACGGTTCCGCAGGCTAGCGACCCGAGCCCGTCTGAGTATCCTTCCGCTCGTGAGCCGATCGATCATCGAACGCCGTCTCGTCGACATCTCGGAACGTCTGAAGCGCCTGCGCGCCGACCTGGCCGTGACGGTCGAGCAACTCGCGTTCATGGAGGACGACGCCGAGGACAAGCGGCTCCGGTCGCTCGTCGCGGAGACGCCGCTGGCCGACGTCGAGGCCCGGGAGGCCCGACGCCACTCCGACGCGCTGGCCTCGCACCGCGACGACCTCCAGCGGTCGATCCGTGAACTCGAGGGCGAGCAGGATGGATTGCTCGACCGCATGGCCGCCGAACTGTCGGCCCGGTAGGAACGGACAGGAGCACGGTGGCAGGCAGCGAGCGCACCCGCGTGGTCATCGCGGAGGACGAGGCGATCATCCGCCTCGATCTCAAGGAACTCCTCGAGGAGGAGGGCTACGAGGTCGTCGGCCAGACCGGGCGCGGTGACGAGGCCGTCGAGCTCGTCCGAGAACTCCGCCCGGATGCCGCGATCCTGGACATCAAGATGCCCGGGCTCGACGGCCTGTCGGCGGCCCGCCAGATCACGACGGACCGGATGGCCGCGGTGCTCATCCTCACCGCGTTCTCGCAGCGGGACCTCGTCGAGCAGGCGCGTGACGCCGGCGCGATCGGGTACCTCGTCAAGCCGTTCCAGAAGAGTGATCTCATCCCGGCGCTCGAACTCGCGATCGGCCGGCACCAGGAGATGCAGGCGCTCGAGGCCGAGATCGGCGACCTCGCCGAGCGCCTCGAGGCGCGCAAGGCGATCGACCGCGCCAAGGGCGTCCTCATGGACCAGCACGGACTCGGTGAGCAGGAGGCGTGGAGGTTCCTGCAGACCACGGCGATGGACCGCCGGCGCAAGGTCCTCGAGATCGCGGCGTCGGTCATCGAAGGCGAGATCGCCCCGGCCTGACCCCTGCGGACCTCAGGGCCGGTGAGCCTGCCGTACAGTCCGGGCGATGGGCACCTACCTGCTGCTCGACGGCCACTCGCTCGCCTACCGGGCGTTCTACGCGCTCCCGGCCGACCTCGCGACCTCCTCGGGCCAGGTGACGAACGCGGCCTACGGCTTCACCGCGATGCTGGCGAAGGTGGTCGGCGACCTCGAGCCCGACGGTGTGGCGGTCGCCTTCGACACCTCCGCCCCGACCTTCCGCAAGGACATGGATGAGTCCTACAAGGCCGGACGCAAGGAGACGCCCGACCTGTTCCGCCAGCAACTGCCGATCATCCAGCAGGTGCTCCGGACCCTCGCCGTCCCCGTGATCGAGGCTCCCGGCTTCGAGGCGGACGACGTGATCGCGACCCTCGCCACGCAGGGCGAGGCGGCGGGTCACGACGTGGTGGTGGTGACGGGGGATCGGGACTCGTACCAGCTCGTCCGGGACCCGCACGTGCGCGTCCTCTACAACAAGCGCGGCGTCTCCGATTACGCGCTGTACGACGAGGCGGGCATCGTCGAACGCACCGGCGTCACCGCGGCGCAGTACCCCGAGTACGCAGCGCTGCGCGGTGACCCCTCCGACAACCTGCCGGGTGTGCCCGGCATCGGCGAGAAGACCGCAGCGAAACTGGTCACGACCTACGGGGATCTCGACGGGATCTTCGCGAACCTCGACGCGCTCCCGCCCAAGCAGCGGTCCAACCTCACCGAGTGGGAGGCCCAGGTCCGACACAACCACACGATGAGCGTCCTGCGACGCGACGTTCCCCTCGAGGTCACCATCGACCAACTCGACCTCCGGCCCTTCGACGTGTCCGAGGCGCGCTCGCTGTTCCAGCAGCTCGAGTTCCGGACGCTGCTGCCGCGGGTGCTCGCGGCGCTGCGGGCGGAGGATGACGGCAGCGACCCGGCTGAGACCTTCGACGTCGAGGTCGAGGTGGTCGGTGATGCGCCGACGGCCGCCGCGGCGCTGGCCGGCATCGAGGGCGCGTGTGCGCTCGAGCCGGTCTGGGCGGGGGTCCGGGGCCGTTCGGGCCTCGATGCGCTCGCCGTCGCAACGGCGGGTCGCACCTTCGTTATCGACGGGACGACCCTGAACGACCCGACAGCGGCCGGTGCGCTCGTCGACCGACTCGTGGTCGGACCGGTCGTGGCCCACGGCGCCAAGGAACTGCTGCACGGGCTGCGGCGCACGGTGGACCTGGGTCCTGCGGTGCGCATCCCCGGCCTCACCGCGGACACCGCAGTCATGGCCTACCTCATCGACCCGGGCGAGGGCTCGTACGACCTCGAACACCTCTGCGCGCGCCACCTGGGCCTCGAACTGCGCAGTCCGGACCGTGAGGAGGGAACCCTCGACCTCGACCCGGCGGGCCACACCGAACTGGCGGGACGGCGCGCCGCCGCCACACTCCGGCTCGCCGGAACACTCGCCGATGCACTGGCCGAACGACACCAATCCGACCTGCTCCGGGAGGTCGAGCTGCCGATCGTCCCGATCCTCGCCGACATGGAGGATCTCGGTGTCCGGATCGACGTCGGGTTCCTCGCGGATCTGAGCCGTGACCTCACCGCGGCCTGCGCGCGGCACGAGGCGGCGATCCACACCCATGCGGGGGAGGCGTTCAACGTCAACAGCACGCCGCAACTCCGCAAGGTGCTGTTCGAGACGCTCGGGCTGACCCCGGTGAAGAAGACCGGCACCGGACAGCCCTCGACGGACGCCGACTCCTTGCAGCGGCTCGCCGGTGAGCACCCCATCGTCGAGGAGATCCTGCGGTACCGGGAGGTCGAGAAGCTGCGCAGCACCTACGCGGATGCGCTGCCGCCGCTGGTGGCCGCGGACGGTCGCATCCACGCGACCCTCAACCAGCTCTCGACCGCGACCGGCCGGATCTCGAGCGAGTCGCCGAACCTCCAGAACATCCCCATCCGGACCGAGGAGGGTCGGGCGCTCCGGCGTGCCTTCGTGGCGGCCGACGGGTGCGGTCTGCTGTCGGCGGACTACAGCCAGATCGAGCTGCGGATCCTCGCGCACCTCGCTGAGGACCCTGGCCTCATCGACGCGTTCGAACGCGGGATCGACGTCCACGTGGTGACGGCGGCGCGGGTGTTCGGGGTCGACGAGGCGGCGGTCGACTCCGAGCAACGCCGGTTCGCCAAGGTGGTCAACTACGGCCTCGCCTACGGGATGGAGGCCTACGGGCTGGCCCAGCGGCTCGACATCCCCAACGATCAGGCTCGGGACATCCTCGACGCGTACTTCGCAGGGTTCCCGGCGGTCCGAGCCTTCATGGACCGCACGATCGCCCAGGCCCGGACCGACGGCTACACGACGACGCTCCTCGGGCGGCGGCGACGGATCCCCGAACTCGCCTCGGACAACTTCCGCATCCGGCAGATGGGTGAGCGCATGGCGCAGAACGCCCCGGTGCAGGGTTCGGCCGCCGACGTGTTCAAGGTCGCGATGGTGCGACTCGACCGGGCCCTCGTCGAGGAGGGGCTCGAGAGCCGGATGGTGCTCACCGTGCACGATGAACTCGTCCTCGAGGTACCGGACGGCGAACGCGACGCGGCCGAGCGGGTCACCCGGTCCGCGATGGAGGGCGCCGCGGACCTGAGGGTGCCCCTCGTCGTCGATATCGGGTTCGGGGTGAACTGGGCCGAGGCCAAGTGACCGACGGACCCGGGCCCGAGGGCGCATGGTTCAACCCGATCGCGGCGTTCCTGGGTCCCGCGTACCTCCGCAACGCGTTCACGTACGGCACCCGTCAGGAGGTCGACTTCGTCGTCGACGCGCTCGACCTTGGCGCCGGCAGCCGTGTGCTCGACGTCGGGTGCGGGCCGGGTCGGCACGCGCTGGAACTCGCGCGCCGAGGATGTTGCGTGCACGGGGTCGACCTCTCGCCGGAGTTCGTCGCGCTCGCCCGGACCGCCGCCGAGGCCGAGGGTCTCGCGGCGACGTTCGAGGTGCTCGACGTGCGGGACCTGGACGTGGACGGCGACTACGACGCCGTCGTCTGCCTGTGCCAGGGCGGGTTCGGGCTGCTCGGAGGGGACGACGAGGCCGATGTGCTGGGGCGGATCGCCCGGTCTGTGCGGCCCGGGGGAGGCGTGGTGGTGAGTGCGTTCCACGCGTACTTCGCGCTGCGGCACCTCGAGGTGGGGGAGACCTTCGACGCCCGGACCGGTGTGCTCCACGAGGTGGCGACGTTGCGGGACCCCGAGGGCCGTGAGGCACCCTTCGATCTCTGGACCACGACCTTCACGGCTCGGGAACTGCGCGCCCTCGCGGTCTCGGTGGGCCTCGAGGTCCACGGCGTGCACGGTGTGAGTCCGGGGGACTACGCCGCACGAGACCCCGCCCTCGACCGGCACGAGGTGCTCCTTGTGGCCCGTCGGGGCTCGGACCGCTAGCCTGCGGCCTCCCTCCACCGGAGGAATCCCCGCACCCGCGCGCCCCGGAACGGTTCCGGACCCGGCGACGGATGCCCGAGCGTCCCTGACCCCGAGGAGTTACCCCGTGTCCGAGCAGACCGAGGTCGCGACCGCGACCCCCGACACCGAGACCGCCCCCAGCCCCGAGTTCGAGGAGGGCGGCACCTCCGTCGTCGTGCTCGACGACCTCGAGGGCATCTCCCTCTCCGACGCCATCGACGCCACGCTCATCGAGTTCGACGAGGGCGGCCTGGTCACCGGCACCGTCGTGAAGATCGACTCCGACGAGGTCCTCCTCGACATCGGGTTCAAGTCCGAGGGTGTGATCCCGTCGCGTGAGCTGTCGATCCGCAACGACGTGAACCCCGCCGAGATCGTGACGCTCGGCGAGGAGCTCGAGGCGCTGGTCCTCCAGAAGGAGGACAAGGACGGTCGCCTGATCCTCTCGAAGAAGCGCGCGCAGTACGAGCGGGCGTGGGGAACGATCGAGAAGATCAAGGAGGAGGAGGGTGTCGTCTCCGGCCCGGTCATCGAGGTCGTCAAGGGCGGGCTCATCCTCGACATCGGGTTGCGTGGCTTCCTTCCCGCATCCCTCGTCGACCTCCGCCGGGTGCGCGACCTGCAGCCGTTCGTCGGCCGGTCCCTGGAGTGCAAGATCATCGAGCTCGACAAGAACCGCAACAACGTCGTGCTCTCCCGACGCGCGTACCTCGAGGAGACCCAGCGCGAGCAGCGGGACGACTTCCTGGCGAACCTCAAGCCGGGCGAGATCCGCAGCGGCGTCGTGTCGTCCGTCGTGAACTTCGGTGCGTTCGTCGAACTCGGCGGCATGGACGGTCTCGTCCCTGTGTCCGAGCTCTCCTGGAAGCACGTCGACCACCCGTCCTCGGTGGTGCAGGTCGGCGACGAGGTCACCGTGCAGGTGCTCGACGTGGATCTGTCCCGCGAGCGGATCTCGCTGTCGCTCAAGGCGACCCAGCAGGATCCGTGGCAGGAGTTCGCCACCGGCCACCAGGTCGGCGAGCTCGTGTACGGCCGGGTCACCAAGCTCGTCCCGTTCGGTGCGTTCGTGCAGGTCGGGGAGGGCATCGAGGGTCTCGTGCACATCTCCGAGATGGCCATCCACCACGTCGAGGCACCCGAGCAGGTCGTGCAGGGCGGCGAGGAGCTCTGGGTCAAGATTATCGACATCGATCTCGACCGTCGTCGCATCTCGCTCTCGATCAAGCAGGCCGCCGAGGGCGGCACCGTGGCGGCGGAGTACCAGGACGCCTTCGGTGAACACGCCTACGACGAGTCCGGGAACTACATCGGCGGTTCGGAGGACGCGGTCGACGGCGATGAGCCGACCGAGGTCGACGGCGCGGTGCCGGACGAGGCCGAGGCGAGCACGTCCGAGGTCTGAACGAGGTCGGCCACCACCGGTGGCCACATCGACGACGCGAGGAGGCCCGGGCCAATGGCCCGGGCCTCCTCGCGTGGGTGTCGTCTCGGTCGGTTCAGGAGGCGATGCGCACGAGCCCGAGCCGCATCCCGCTGAGGACGGCCTGGGTGCGGTTGTGAGCCTCGAGCTTCGCGTAGATCGATCCGAGGTGGTTCTTCACCGTCTTGAGGCTGATGAAGAGCTCCTCGGCGATCTCCTGACTCGTACGGCCGGCGGCGAGTTGCTGGAGCACCTCGTGCTCGCGACGGGTGAGCGGGCCCCGGTCGGGCTGCTCCGGCACGATGCGCAGGATCACCGGGGCGGCATGCTCGGTGACCGCGCCGAGGAGTTCGCCCGCGCCGTCCTGCGGTCCGAGGACCGCAGCGGCACCCGCGCGCATGGCCGCGGCGCGCTCGGTGGCGCCGTTCGCTCCGATGAGCACGATCCGGGCGTCCGGCGCGTGGCTCGCCACGGCCTCGACCGCAGCGAGGTCCGAGACCACCACCACGTCCGGCCCGAGGCCGGCGGCGAGGCGGGCCCCATCAATGGCCTCCTCGGCCTCGGCGATCACCTGGGCGTCGCTCTCGGCGCAGATCGCCCGAACGGCGTCGCGCACGAGCCGCTGGTCGTTGATGACGAGCACGCTGGTCATGGGTGATGGTCCTCCAGATCCGGGCCGTCCGACACCGGTCGGCTCCCTGTTCCCGACCTCTATCGGCACGGCACCGGGGGCACCTGAGGGCTTCTTGGGACCCGTGGCCCAGAGGCCCGGCACCGGGCCTCCTCTACGATCCGGGCATGTTCCTCATCGGCCTCACCGGCGGGATCGGCAGCGGGAAGTCGACCGTCGCCGACCTCCTGGCCGCCCACGGTGCCGTGATCGTGGACGCCGACCGCATCGCACGGGAGGTCGTGGAACCCGGATCGCTGACCCTGGCTCGGCTCGTCGAACGGTTCGGACCGGAGATCCTCGGCGCGGACGGCAGCCTGGACCGGCCCGCCCTCGCTCGGATCGCATTCGCTTCCGAGGACGCCCGCAAGGATCTCGAGGGCATCACCCATCCGGCGATCGGGGAGGAGTTCCTCCGGCAGGTGCAGGCGGCGCCGCCCGACGCGGTGGTGGTGCACGACGTGCCGCTGCTCGCAGAGACCGCGAACGCGGCCAGCCGGGGCTACGCCGCGGTACTCGTGGTCGAGGCGCCGCGCGAGGTCCGGTTGGCGCGCCTCGAGGGTCGGGGTCTGTCCCGGGAGGACGCCGAGGCTCGGATGGCGACGCAGGCCACCGATGCGATGCGGCGCGAGATCGCCACGCACCTCATCGACAACGGCGCGGACCGCGAGGCGCTGGCGGCGATCGTCGAGGAACTCTGGGCCGACCTGCTCGTCCTGCGCGACGAGCGCGCCGCGGCCGAGGCCGCTGGAGCCGCTGAGGCGGCATCGGCGGGGGAGCCGTCCGGGACCGAAGGGGACTGACGGCCGGTCGCCCGTAGACTCCGACGATGCCCCCGTTCGAGTTGGTCTCCGAGTTCGCACCGGCCGGTGACCAGCCGAAGGCCATCGCCGCGCTCGCCGAGGGCGTCCGACGGGGCGATCGAGCGCAGACCCTGCTGGGGATCACCGGATCCGGGAAGTCCTTCACCGTCGCCGGTCTCATCGCCGAGGTGCAGCGGCCGACGTTGATCCTGGCCCCGAACAAGAGCCTCGCCGCACAGCTGGCCGCTGAGTTCCGGGAGCTCTTCCCCCGCAATCGGGTCGAGTACTTCGTGTCGTACTACGACTACTACCAGCCTGAGGCCTACATCCCGTCCTCGGACACCTTCATCGAGAAGGACTCCTCCATCAACGAGGAGATCGACCGGCTCCGGCACTCGGCCACCGCCGCCCTGCTCTCCCGACGGGACGTCGTCATCGTGGCATCGGTCTCGGCGATCTACGGCCTCGGCTCGCCGGAGATGTACGCGAAGCAGCTCCTGACGGTGCGGGTGGGTGAGGAGCACGAGCAACGTGCACTGCTGAAGCGGTTGGTCGAACTCCAGTACGAGCGCAACGACGTGTCCTTCGTGCGGAACAAGTTCCGCGTGCGGGGCGACACCATCGAGATCTTCCCGGCCTACGAGGAGCACGGCCTGCGCGTCTCGCTCTTCGGCGACGAGGTCGAACGAATCGCGGTGGTGGACCCACTGACCGCCGAGATCATCGAGGACATCGACACGATGGTGCTGTTCCCGGCGTCCCACTACGCGACCGACCTTGAGCAGATGCAGCGCGCCGTGACCCAGATCGAGACCGAGCTCGACGAGCGACTTCGGTGGTTCCACGACCACGAGAAGCTGCTCGAGGCCCAACGACTGCGCATGCGCACCACGTACGACCTCGAGATGATGCGCGAGGTCGGGTTCTGCTCGGGCATCGAGAACTACTCGCGCCACCTCGACGGTCGGGACCCGGGTCAGGCGCCGTACACCCTCCTCGACTACTTTCCGGACGACTACCTGGTCGTGCTCGACGAGAGCCACGTCACCGTGCCGCAGATCCGCGGGCAGTTCGCGGGTGATCGCTCGCGCAAGGAGACCCTGGTCGAGCACGGGTTCCGGCTGCCGTCCGCCCTCGACAACCGGCCGCTGACCTTCGATGAGTTCGCCGGCAAGGTGAACCAGATCGTCTACATGTCGGCGACGCCGTCCCCGTACGAGATCGCCGATTCGCAGCAGATCGTTGAGCAGATCGTTCGGCCGACCGGCCTGATCGACCCCGAGGTGGTCGTCCGGCCCACCAAGGGGCAGATCGACGATCTCGTGCACGAGATCCGTGAGCGGGTTGACCGGGAGCAACGGATCCTCGTCACGACGCTCACGAAGAAGATGTCAGAGGACCTCACCGACTACCTCGTCGAACTCGGAATCCGGGTCCGGTACCTCCACAGCGAGGTCGACACGCTGGAGCGGGTCGAGTTGCTCCGGGGGCTGCGCCTCGGCGAGTTCGACGTCCTCGTCGGCATCAACCTCCTGCGGGAGGGCCTCGACCTGCCCGAGGTCTCACTCGTGGCGATCCTCGACGCGGACAAGGAGGGGTTCCTCCGGTCCGAGACGAGCCTCATCCAGATCATCGGTCGGGCGGCTCGAAACGTGGAGGGTCAGGTGATCATGTACGCCGACCGCATCACGGATTCGATGACTCGCGCGATCAGCGAGACCAACCGACGCCGGAAGTTGCAGATCGAGTACAACACCGAACACGGGATCGATCCGCAGACGGTGCGCAAGAAGGTCTCCGACATCCTCGCCATGGTCCGGGCGCGCGACGGTGAGGACGACGCGACGCCGGTCGCGGGCGGGCGGTCCCGCACCCGGAGGTCGGCAATCTTCGCCGACCTCGCAGGCGTTCCGCCCGACGAGCTCGGACGACTCGTGCTCCAGCTCCAGGAGGAGATGGCTCAGGCCGCCAAGGACCTCCGGTTCGAGGAGGCGGCCAGGCTCCGGGACGAGATCAACGAGCTGAAGCGCGAACTGCGCGCCGCCGGCTGAGGTCGATCATCGGGCCGACGCGATCGATCGGTACCATGCGCGGGTGCCCGCCGATCCGAAGCCACCACGCCGTCGAGCCGCCGAACCGGCACCGGCGAAGGCCTCGGCCCGCAAGGCCGCCACGGCGAGACCCGGAGCACGCGGGAAGGCCGCGGCCTCGGGGACCACGAAGGCACCGGCCGCGCCGGGTGCGACGCCGAAGGCTGTGAAGGCGAAGGCGGCGAAGGCGGCGAAGGCGAAGGCGGCGAAGGCGGCGAAGGCGGCGAAGCCGAGGACCGGGACCGCGAGCTCGAGCGGCGGACGCACGCGGCGCGACTCCCAACCCACCAAGGCGGCACGGGCCCGGCGAGCGGCCGCATCCCTCCCGACCATCCAACCGCCGAGCGCACCCCGGGGCGAACCGGATCGCATCAGCGTCCGCGGCGCACGCGAGCACAACCTCCGGGGCATCGATGTGGATCTGCCCCGTGACCGCCTCGTCGTCATCACGGGCCTCTCCGGATCCGGCAAGTCCTCCCTGGCCTTCGACACCATCTACGCGGAGGGCCAACGGCGCTACGTGGAGTCGTTGTCCTCCTACGCCCGACAGTTCCTCGGGCAGATGGACAAGCCGGACGTCGACTTCATCGAGGGACTGTCGCCGGCGATCTCGATCGACCAGAAGTCGGCGTCCCGCAATCCGCGCTCGACGGTCGGGACCATCACCGAGATCTACGACTACCTCCGTCTGCTCTTCGCCCGGGTCGGTGTCCCGCACTGTCCGAACTGCGAGCGCGTGATCACCCGGCAGACCCCGCAGCAGATCGTCGATCGCATCCTCGAGCTCAGCGAGGGCACCCGGTTCCAGGTGTTGGCACCGGTGGTGCGCGGCCGCAAGGGCGAGTACGAGGCGTTGCTCACGGACCTCGCGCAGCAGGGGTTCACCCGGGCCCGGATCGACGGCGAGGTCGTCGAACTGGCCGACCGCGGCCAGACCCGGCTCGCCCGGTACGAGCAGCACACGATCGAGGTGGTGGTCGACCGGCTCGTCCGGCGTGACGGCATCGAGCGTCGACTGACCGATTCCCTCGAGACCGCGCTCCGGCTGGCCGAGGGCATCGCCGAGATCGAGGTCGTGCCCACGGACGGGGAGGAGGCTCCGGAGGCCCTCACGTTCTCCGAGCACCTCGCGTGCAACCACTGCGGGCTCTCGTTCGAGGAACTCGCGCCGCGGAACTTCTCGTTCAACAGTCCGTACGGTGCCTGTGAGCGCTGCGACGGTCTGGGCACCCGGTACGAGGTCGACCCCGAACTCGTCATCCGCGACGAGGATCTGTCGATCGCCGAGGGTGCGATCGCGCCGTGGTCCGGGTTCCGTGGTGAGTTCTTCACCCGCCTCCTGACGGCGGTGGGTGAGGAGCACGGCTTCTCCGTGGACACCGCGTGGAGCGACCTGCGTGCGGCGGACCGCAAGGTGATCCTGTTCGGGGCGGGCAAGGGGCAGGTCACCGTCAAGTACAAGAACCGGTACGGACGGCGGCGCGAGTACCGGTCCCGGTACGAGGGCGTCATCCCCTGGCTCGAGCGTCGACACACCGATGCGGACAGCGATCGGCTTCGCGAGCAGATCGAGGGGTACATGCGCGAGGTCCCGTGCCCGGCCTGCCACGGCGCCCGGCTCCGACCCTCGTCGCTGGCGGTCACCGTCGCCGGCCGCAGCATCTCGGAGGTCGGCGACCTCAGCATCCGCGACGTCGCGGCGTTCTTCGCCGGGATCGAGTTCAGCGCCCGCGACCGGATGATCGCCGAACGCGTCCTCAAGGAGGTCAACGACCGCCTCCAGTTCCTCCTCGACGTCGGACTCGACTACCTCAGCCTCAACCGGTCCGCCGGGTCGCTCGCCGGGGGCGAGGCACAGCGGATCCGACTGGCCTCGCAGATCGGCAGCGGACTCGTCGGTGTGCTCTACGTCCTCGACGAACCGTCGATCGGCCTCCACCAGCGTGACAACCAGCGCCTCATCGACACGATGGTGCGCCTGCGGGACCTCGGCAACACGGTCCTCGTCGTCGAGCACGACGAGGACACCATCCGGGTCGCGGATCACATCGTCGACATCGGTCCGGGGGCTGGGGAGCACGGTGGGGAGGTCGTGGTCTCCGGCTCGCTTGCCGACGTGCTCGACGAGCCACGGTCGATCACCGGCCAGTACCTCTCGGGGCAGCGCTCCATCGACGTGCCGGTCACCCGCCGCCCGCCGTCGGGGAACTGGCTCGAGGTGGTCGGCGCTCGCGAGCACAACCTCCAGGGGATCGACGTGCGGTTCCCCCTGGGGTGCTTCGTCGCGGTCACGGGTGTGAGCGGGAGCGGCAAGAGCACCCTCGTGAACGACATCCTCAACCAGGCCCTCATGCAGCGCGTCTACCGGTCGCGGACGGTGCCCGGGAAGCACAAGACCGTGCGCGGCATCGAGCACCTCGACAAGGTCATCACGATCGACCAGTCGCCGATCGGTCGCACGCCTCGATCGAATCCGGCCACCTACACCGGGGTGTTCGACAAGATCCGAGCCCTGTTCGCCGGGACCCCGGAGGCCAAGGTGCGGGGGTACGCGCAGGGGCGGTTCTCCTTCAACGTGAAGGGCGGGCGGTGCGAGGCCTGCTCGGGCGACGGCACGATCAAGATCGAGATGCACTTCCTGCCGGACGTCTACGTCCCGTGCGAGGTCTGCAAGGGTGACCGGTACAACCGTGACACACTCGAGGTCACGTTCAAGGGCAGGAGCATCGCCGAGGTCCTCGACCTCCCGATCGAGGACGCACTCGAGTTCTTCCAGAACCAACCGACGATCGCCCGACAGCTCCAGACCCTCGTCGACGTCGGCCTCGGGTACGTGCGGCTCGGGCAGCCCGCGCCGACCCTCTCCGGGGGCGAGGCCCAGCGCGTGAAGCTCTCGACCGAACTCGGCAAGCGGTCGACCGGTCGGACGATCTACATCCTCGACGAGCCGACGACGGGTCTGCACTTCGAGGACGTCCGGCGGCTCCTCGGCGTGCTCCAACGATTGGTGGATTCGGGCAACACGGTGCTCGTGATCGAACACAACCTCGACGTCATCAAGTGCGCGGACTGGATCGTCGACCTCGGACCGGAGGGCGGGGACGGCGGCGGACGCATCGTCGCCGAGGGGACCCCGGAGGACGTGGTCCGGGTGAAGGGGTCGTGGACCGGCCGGTTCCTCGATCGTCTGCTCGTCGAGGGTCGTCGGTGACCGTCGACCGCTTCGCGGCCTGGTCGGAGCACGCCGGATGGTGGCAGGACGGGTTCACCGACGGCGCTGACCCCGAGTACGAGGAGCAGATCCTCCCGATCGTCGAGGAGCACCTCGCGGGCCGACGCCGGATCCTGGACATCGGGTGCGGCGAGGGTCAGCTCTCCCGTCGGGCCGCCGGCCTCGGTGCGGACGTTACCGGCATCGACCCCATCGCCGCCCAGGTCGCCCTCGCGACGGCACGTGCCGGGGGTCCGACCTACCTCCGCGGCGAGGCGGCGCACCTGCCGTTCCGGTCGGGAGGGTTCGACGCGGTGGTGGCGTGCCTGGTGTTCGAGCACCTCGAGGAGCCCGACCACGCGATAGCCGAGGTCGCGAGGGTGCTGGCTCCGGGCGGACGCTTCCTCTTCATGCTGAACCATCCACTGCTCCAGGCCCCCGGCAGCGGGTGGGTCGACGACCACATCCTCGAGGAGCAGTACTGGCGCGTCGGCGCCTACCTCACCGACAGCGTGGTGGATGAGGAGATGGAGCCCGGCGTCGTGTTGCCGTTCGTGCACCGACCACTGAGCCGGTACGTCAACGCCATGGCCGACCACGGCCTGTTCGTCGACCGCATGCTCGAGCCGCCTCCGCCGGCCGGCTTCCTCGCCCGGGCCCCCGGCTACTCCGCGGCGGCAGAGTTCCCCCGCCTGCTCGTCCTGCGCGCCACCCGCGCGTGAACCCGATCCCGCGCCGGCGCGGGGCTCAGGTGATGTCGAGCATGCGCTGGAGCGCCACGCGGGCCCAGGTCGCCGTCTCGGGGTCGACCCGGATCTCGTTGACGGGTTCGCCGGCGACGAGTCGTTCGAGGCACCAGGCCAGGTGCGGTGCGTCGATCCGGAACATCGTGGAGCATGGACAGACCAACGGGTCGAGGGACACCACCGTACGGTCGGGGTGTTCGGCGGCGAGTCGCTGCACCATGTGGATCTCGGTACCGATGCCGAACGTGGAACCGGCCGGGGCCGCCTCCACCCACTCGAGGATCCGTTCGGTCGAGCCGGTGCGGTCGGCCAGCTCCACGACCTCGTGCGCGCACTCGGGGTGCACGATGACCTCACCCTCCGGGTACTGCGCACGGAACGCAGCCACGTGCTCAGGGGTGAAGCGCTGGTGCACCGAGCACCACCCGCGCCAGAGCAGGAGCACCGAACGACGGATCTCGGCGTCGCTGAGACCGCCCAGTTCCCGGCGCGGGTCCCACAGCAGCATGCGGTTCGCCTCGAAGCCCATGTCGAACCCGGTGTTGCGCCCGAGGTGCTGATCCGGGAAGAAGAGCACCCGGTCGCCGCGGTCGAGCGCCCACTCCAGCACGGCCCGGGCGTTCGAGGACGTGCACACCGCGCCGCCGTGGCGTCCGACGAACGCCTTGATCGCAGCCGAGGAGTTCATGTAGGTGATCGGCACGACCCGGTCGATGTCGATGACCCTCGCCAGCGCGTCCCAGGCCTCCTCGACCTGATCGAGATCGGCCATGTCGGCCATCGAGCAACCGGCGTTGAGATCCGGGAGGATCACGCGCTGGTGGTCCCCGGTCAGCACGTCGGCGGACTCGGCCATGAAGTGGACGCCGCAGAACACGATGTCGGTGGCTCGGCTGTCCGCGGCGAAACGGGCCAGACGGAAGGAGTCGCCGCGCGCGTCGGCCCACCGGACGACCTCGTCCCGCTGGTAGTGATGGCCGAGGATCACGACACGCTCACCGAGGGTGGCACGTGCCTCGGCGATCCAGCCCGCAAGGTCGTCGGAGGTCGCGAGGGTGTAGCGGTCCGGCAGGGGAGCCTGGAGTCGCAGCATGGATTCGGCCCTTCGGCGCAGGACCCCGGTGGTGGCCGGCGGGGACAGCCTGGTCGCCCACCGCGGGGTTGTCGGCCCCGGGATCTCGTGTATGTGGCCGGGTACCAGGCCGGCCCTGCCAGTGTAGCGGTGGGTCGGACATCGCCCCGAGCGGCGCGGCATCGGATGGACCGTGCGCCTTTCCGCGAGGATGACGGCGTGCTCGAACGACCGCCCGCCTCGTCGATCCCCGACGCCCCCGGCTCGTACCAGTTCAAGGATCGAGACGGACGGGTCATCTACGTCGGGAAGGCCAAGAGCCTCCGCAGCCGTGTCGGGTCGTACTTCGCCCGACCCGACACCCTCCACCAGCGGACCCGGCAGATGGTGGAGACGGCCGAGAGCGTGGAGTGGATCGAGGTCCGCAACGAGGTCGAGGCCCTGTTCCTCGAGCACAACCTCATCAAACGCCACCATCCTCGGTTCAACATCGACCTCAAGGACGACAAGTCGTACCCGTACCTCGCGATCACGCTCGACGAGGAGTGGCCCCGGGCGATGGTGATGCGGGGGGCAAAGCGCCGGGGCGTGCGGTACTTCGGACCGTACGCCCACGCGTGGGCCATCCGCGAGACGCTCGACGCGCTGTTGCGCACGTTCCCGATCCGGACGTGCACGGCCGCGAAGTTCCAACGTCATGCGCGCGACGGCCGACCCTGCCTGTACGCCCACATCGACCAGTGCGTGGCTCCGTGCGTCGACGCGACGACCCGCGAGCAGTACGACGCGATGGTCGCCTCGCTCATCCGCTTCCTCGAGGGCGACGTCGACGAGGTCGTGGGGAGGCTCACCGGCGAGATGCAGGCGGCCTCCGAAGCACTCGAATTCGAACGGGCCGCGCGCCTGCGGGACCAGCTCGGGTCCATCGAGCACATCCTGGAACGCCAGACCATGGTCGGCCCCCGAGAGGAGGATCTCGACCTCCTCGGTCTGGTCGAGGATCCGATCGAGGCCTCCGTCCAGGTCTTCCACGTCCGTCGCGGACGCGTCGTCGGGCGCAAGGGGCTCATCGTCGACAAGGTCGAGGACCTCGACACCCCGGCGCTCGTGGGTCGCCTGCTCCAACAGCTCTACGCGGCGGCACCGGCCGAGGACATCCCGCGCGAGATCCTCGTGCCGGTGCTGCCCGACGATCCGGCCGTCCTCGTGGCGGCCCTCTCGGAGGTGCGGGGCGCCCGGGTCGAGATCCGCGTGCCCCGCCGGGGTCCGAAACGGGAGCTCGCCGCCACGGTGACCCGCAACGCCGAGGACGCATTCGCCCGTCACCGGCTCAAGCGGGCGAGCGACCACAACGCCCGAGCCCGGACGCTCACCGCCCTGCAGGAGGCCCTCGAGCTGCCCGAGGCGCCGTTGCGGATCGAGTGCTTCGACATCGCGAACCTCGGCGACACCGAGATCGTCGCATCCATGACGGTCCTCGAGGACGGTATGCCCAAGCGCAACCAGTATCGGCGGTTCACGGTGCGCCACGGCCGGGGGCAGGACGACTTCGCGTCGATGGAGGAGGTGCTCACCCGCCGCTTCACCGCCCTCCTGCGCGAGCGGGACGAAGGCCCCGAGGCGGGCCGGCGGTTCTCGTACCCGCCGCAGCTGCTCGTCATCGACGGCGGCAAGGGCCAGCTCGGGGTCGCGGTGCGCGTGCTCGAGGATCTCGGCCTCGCCGAGGAGATCCCGGTCGTCGGGCTCGCGAAGCGCTTCGAGGAGGTGTACCTACCCGGGCGGGAGGATCCCGTTCGGATCCCCCGAGACTCCGAGGCGCTCTACCTGCTCCAGCAGGTGCGGGACGAGGCCCACCGCTTCGCGAACACGTTCCACCGCACTCGGCGCGACAAGCGCATGGTGACCTCCGTGCTCGATGACGTCCCCGGGCTGGGTCCGGCACGCCGGAAGCGCCTGCTCAAGGAGTTCGGTTCCGTGAAGCGGCTCCGGGAGCAGAGCCGGGAGACGCTCACCGGCCTCGGGTGGCTCCCGACCGGCGTGGGCGAGGCGCTCCACGCGGCCCTCCACGGGGAGGCGCTGCCCGGCGGCGGAACCGGGGCCGGGGCCGACCTGCCATCCTTGGCCCCGTGAACCCCACTCCGGCACTCGAGGTCACCGTGCTCACCGGGATGTCTGGCGCGGGCAGGTCCACGGCGGCCGACGCGCTCGAGGACCTCGGCTTCTTCGTCATCGACAACCTCCCGCCGGCGCTCATCGGCAAGGTGGCCGACCTCGCCCGCAGCGGCGAACGGGTGAGTCGGTACGTGCTCGTGGTCGACGTCCGGTCGGGGCTCTTCGTCGACGACCTCAGCACCTCGTTGGCCGAGCTCCGGGCCTCGGGAGCCCTCACCCGGGTCGTGTTCCTCGACGCCTCCGACGAGGTGCTGGTCCGACGGTACGAGGCGACGCGCCGACGCCATCCGCTCGCCGAGGGCGATCGTATGGTGGAGGGCATCGAACGCGAGCGTCGGCTCCTCGAGGACCTGAGGGGACGCGCCGACATCGTGCTCGACACCACCGGTCTCAACGTGCACGAGCTGCGCGATCGTGTGCGGTCGTTGCTCGACGAGGGGGGCGGGGACGAGGAGCTCCACCTCTCGGTCGTGTCCTTCGGGTATAAGCACGGTGTCCCCGTCGACGTCGATCTCGTGTTCGACGTGCGGTTCCTGCCGAACCCCCACTGGATCGAGGAGTTGCGGCCTCTCAGCGGCACGGATCCGGCGGTGCGGGACTTCGTGCTCGCCGTACCGGAGACGGGGGAGTACCTCGCCGAACTCGAACGCCTCTTCCGCCTCACGCTGCCGGCCTACCGGCGGGAGGGCAAGAGCTACCTGTCGATCGCGATCGGCTGCACCGGGGGACGCCACCGCAGCGTCGCGGTGGCCGAGGCGCTCGCCGGCACCTTGGCCTCCCTCGGGTACGAACCGACCGTGCGGCACCGGGACCGGGATCGTGACTGACCCGCGGATCGCGCTCCTCGCGCCCGATGGGCCACGGGTCGTCGCGCTGGGCGGAGGACGGGGGCTCGCCATGACGCTCCGGGCCGTCCGGCGGTACGCCGGATCGGTCACGGCGGTGGTGAGCGTGGCCGATGACGGCGGGTCGAGCGGCCGGCTCCGTCGCGATCTCGGTGTCCCGGCCCCGGGGGATCTCCGGAAGTGCCTCGAGGCCCTCGCGGCCGGGCCGACCCCGATCGCCGCCGCGTTCGACCACCGCTTCGCGGCCGGGGATCTCGCCGGCCATCCACTCGGCAACCTCCTCATCGTCGGCCTCGCCGAGACCTTCGGCGATCTGCGCCTCGCCCTCGACGAGTGCGGCCGGCTGCTCGGGACCGTCGGCCGGGTGCTCCCGGCGACCGTCGGCCCGGTCGGGCTCCGGGCCCGGGTGGCCGGCGGCGCCGAGGTCGAGGGCCAGGTCGCGGTCCAGGAGGTCGAGGGTCGGATCCGGCAGGTCGCGATCACCCCGGAGGACGCCGCCGTGTGCCCCGAGGCGGTCGAGGCCATCCTCGGGGCCGATCAGATCGTGCTCGCCCCGGGGTCGCTCTACACGAGCGTGGCCGCGGTGCTCGCCGTCCCCGGCATCCGGTCCGCTCTCGGCGAGGCCACGGGGCGGGTCGTCCACGTCGCGAACCTCTCGGAGCAGGTGCCGGAGACCGCCGGGTACGACGGCGTGGACCACCTGCGGGCCCTGTTCGACCACGGTGCCCGGATCGACACGTTCCTGTACGCGCGTGACGGGTCGCTCGTCGTGGATGAGGACGGGATCCGTGCCCTCGGGGTACGTCCGGTCGGGACCGAGCTCGCCGGATCCGACCGGACGGGTCACGACGCGGGAAGAATGGCCGAGGCGTTGCGCGACCTGCTCTGAGGCGGGCGACGCTCCGGGTTCCCATCGATCCAGACGACCACTCGACGAGGAGAGGTTCCATGACGGTACGTGTCGGCATCAACGGGTTCGGGCGCATCGGCCGTTCCTTCACGCGGGCGATCCTCGCCCGCGGCGCGGAGGCGGGCGTCGAGCTCGTGGCGGTGAACGACCCGTTCGGCGACAGCGAGACCGCGGCGTTCCTCCTCAAGCACGACTCGGTCGGCGGCACGCTCGCCAACGACGTGCAGGTCACCGCCGACGGCTTCTCGATCGACGGTCGCTCGATCAAGAAGCTCGAATCCAAGGATCCGTCCGAGATCCCGTGGGGTGCGAACGGGGTCGACGTCGTCATCGAGTCGACCGGCGTGTTCACGGCCCGGGACAAGGCGGCGGGACACCTCGCCGGCGGAGCGACCCGGGTCATCATCTCGGCCCCGTCCGGTGATGCGGACGTGAGCATCTGCATGGGTATCAACGATGGTGAGTACGACGCGGGGAAGCACCAGGTCATCTCGAACGCGTCGTGCACGACGAACTGCCTCGCCCCCATGGGCAAGGTGCTCGACGAGGCCTTCGGCATCGAGAAGGGCCTCATGACGACGGTGCACGCCTACACCTCGGATCAGTCGTTGCAGGACCTCGCCCAGGTCTCCCGGTCCGGCAAGGCAGATCTGCGCCGGATGCGGGCCGCCGCACTCTCAATCATCCCGAGCAGCACCGGGGCGGCGAAGGCGATCGGCCTCGTGCTCCCGAACCTGAAGGGTCGCCTGGACGGGATGGCGCTGCGCGTGCCGACGCCGACCGGTTCGATCACCGATCTCACCGCCGAACTCAAGGTCGAGGCCAGCGTCGAGGAGATCAACGCCGCGTTCGCCCGAGCCGCCGCTGATCCCTCGTACCGCGGCGTGCTGCAGTACAGCGAGGAGCCCCTCGTGTCGGCCGACATCGTCGGGAACGCGTCCTCCTGCATCTTCTCGGCCGTGGACACCTCCACGAACGGCAACCTCGTGAAGATCCTCGGCTGGTACGACAACGAATGGGGCTACTCCAACCGGCTCGTGGACCTCGTCCGGTTCATCGGCTGATCGTGGCGGCATCGCTGCCTCGGCTCGAGGACCTGGGCGACCTCCACGGCGCGCGCGTCCTCGTGCGGGCCGAACTCAACACGCCGCTCGCCGATGGCAGCGTCAGCGATGACCTCCGGATCACGACGACGCTGCCGACGGTCGAGTGGTTGCGGGCACGGGGTGCGGCGGTCGTGCTGGCCGCCCACCTCGGCCGGCCGAAGGGAGAGGTCCGCCCCGAGTTCACGTTGGCCCCGGTGGCGGCGCGTCTGGGTGAACTGCTCGGTTCCGAGGTGCCGCTCGCACCGTCCGCGGTCGGGATCGAGACCGCATCGATGGTCGCGTCCCTCGATCCGGGTGGGCTCATGCTCCTCGAGAACCTGCGGTTCCACCCGGGCGAGGAGGCGAACGATCCCGCGTTCGCAACGAACCTCGTGGGGCCGTTCGACCTGTACGTCAACGAGGCGTTCGGCGCGTCCCACCGGGCCCACGCATCGATCGTCGGCCCGCCGCGGGTGCTGCCCGCGGCCGCGGGCCTGCTCCTGCGGCGCGAGGTCGAGGTGCTCGGCGGGTTGCTCACCGAACCCGCCCACCCGTTCGTGGCGATCCTCGGCGGCTCGAAGGTCTCGGACAAGTTGGGTGTCATCGACGCACTGCTCACCAAGTGCGACACGATCCTCGTCGGCGGCGCGATGGCGTTCACGTTCCTCGCCGCCCAGGGTCTCCCGATCGGGGACTCCCTCCTCGAGGCCGATCGGCTCGAGGACTGCCGGCGGCTGCTGGCCACCGGACGCGTGGAGATCCCGGTGGACGTCGTGATCGCCCGCGAGATCGCCGCGGATGCCGAGGTCCGCATCGTGAAGGCGACCGCCATGCCCGACGGATGGAAGGGTCTCGACATCGGGCCGGAGACCGCGGCGAACTTCGTCGATCGCATCGCGACGGCCCGCACGGTCCTCTGGAACGGACCCATGGGTGTGTTCGAGGTGGCCCCGTTCGCCGGAGGGACCCGCGCGGTCGCCGAGGCCGTCGTCGACTGCGCCGGATTCACCGTCATCGGGGGCGGGGACAGCGCTGCGGCCGCGCGGCAGATGGGCCTCGCGGACCGCATCGACCACGTGAGCACCGGTGGCGGTGCCTCGCTCGAACTCCTCGAACTCGGCGACCTGCCGGGCCTCGAGGCGCTCCGTCTCGGGAGGGATGCATGACCGAACGCAGGCCGATCATCGCGGGCAACTGGAAGATGCACCACGATCACTACCAGGCGATCCAGGTGACCCAGAAGCTCTCGTACCAACTCGACAAGACCGACTACGAGCGGGTCGACGTCGTCGTGGCGCCCCCGTTCACCGACCTCCGCTCCCTCCAGACCGTCCTCGACGCAGATTCGATCCCGATCTCGCTCGGCGCGCAGAACTGCCACTACGAGGATGCCGGCGCGTTCACCGGGGAGGTGAGCCCGGTGTTCCTGGCCAAGCTCGGGGTCCGGTACGTCATCGTCGGCCACTCCGAGCGGCGCGAACTCTTCGGCGAATCGGACGAGGACGTGAACCGGAAGGCGCGGGCGGTGCTCAAGCACCAGATGACCCCCATCATGTGCTGCGGGGAGACGCTGGCCGAACGCGAGGCCGGCGAGGCCGAGACGAAGGTCCGGGGCCAGATCACCGCCGGACTCGCCGGTGTGCCCAAGGCCCAGGTCGCCGGGCTCGTCATCGCGTACGAGCCGATCTGGGCCATCGGGACCGGGAGGACGGCGAGCTCGGAGGACGCTCAGGCGATGTGTGCCGTCATCCGATCCCAGGTCGCCGAGGTCGCGGGGACGGTGGCCGCCGACGCGGTCCGCATCCAGTACGGCGGGAGTGTCAAGCCGGGCAACATCGCCGAACTCATGGCGTGCCCGGACATCGACGGCGCGTTGGTCGGCGGCGCGTCCCTCGACCCGGACGACTTCTCGCGGATCGTCCGCTTCGGCTGATCGTCCCGATCGCCCGGACCCGGAACACGGCTCGGGTGCCGGGGCGGATTCCGGCTCGGGTGCTAGGTTCCGACCCGTTCCGTCCAGGGAGGACGCCCATGGTCACCGCCATCATCCTCGCCGTGTGCATCGCCACCGCGCTGGTGCTCATCATGCTCATCCTGCTCCACGCGGGCAGGGGCGGGGGACTCTCCGACATGTTCGGCGGCAGCCAGCTCGGCGGCGCCATGGCCGGCAGCACCGTTGTGGAGCGCAACCTCGATCGGCTCACGGTCATCGCGGCCATCATCTTCTTCTTCTCGGTCATCCTCCTCGGGCTGCGCGTCGACTGACGCTCCGACCGGGGACCCGTCCCAGTTGCGACACCGAACCAAGGAGTACAGCGGCATGAGGTTCACCAAGACCACGGCAGCGGTGGCTTCGGGGGTCCTGACCCTCGGCCTCGCGATCTCGACCGCCGCGTCGGCGGGAGCGTCTCGTCCGACTGCGAAGGCGGGCGGCACGCTCGCCATCGGGGCTGAGCAGGAGCCCGACTGCCTCGACTGGATCGCCTCCTGCTCCGGCTCGTCGTGGGGTGCTTGGATGGTGCTCTACAACACGCTGCCGCAGGCGTTCCGGTTCGAGCCGGGGAAGGGTGGAGCGTACAACTACGTGCCGACGTCGCTGCTCACGGGCGAGCCGACGTTGCAGACGTCACCGAAGCAGGTCGTGACCTACAAACTCAACCCGAAGGCGGTATGGAGCGACGGCGTGCAGGTCACGGCCGCCGACTTCCAGTACACCTACGACCAGATCGTCAATGGAACCGACATCTACGACACCACGGGATACTCGAGCGTCGAGAGCGTGACCGCTCCCGACGCCCAGACCGTCGTGGTCACGTATGCCGAGCCGTATGCGTCGTGGAAGTCGCTGTTCTCGGGTGGCTACGGTCTCATGCCGAGCCACATCCTCGCCGGCAAGGACCGCAACGCCGAGATGAAGGACGGCTACACCTTCTCGGGCGGGCCCTGGTTCGCGAAGTGGAAGAAGGGTGTGTCGATCACCCTGACCCCCAACCCGAAGTACTGGGACAAGAAGCCGAGCATCAAGAAGGTGATCTTCAAGATCATCCCCGAATCGACCGCGGCGTTCCAGGCCTTCAAGGCCGGGGAGGTCTCGGCGCTCTACCCCCAGCCGCAGCCCGACGCCCTCGCTCAGATCAAGAAGGGTCTACCCGGTTCGGTCACGAAGGCGACGGGTGACACCGGGAACGTCGAGGCACTCTGGCTCAACAACAACAGGGCGCCCTTCAACGACATCAACTTCCGCAAGGCCATCGCGTACTCCATCGACCGGGACGCGATCGTGAAGCGCCTCTTCGGGACCCTCGGTGTCAAGAAAGCGCAGAACTCCTTCAATCCGCCGATCGTCGCCGACTACGCGGACCCGGCCGGTTTCAGCGGGTACACGAAGGACCTGAAGCAGGTGAAGTCCCTCATGACGGGCGCCGGCTACAAGAAATCGGGCGGGTACTGGACCAAGGACGGCAAGAAGGCGTCGTTCACGTTCAAGACCACGGTCGGCAACCAGCGCCGGGCCCTCACCGCCCAGATCCTCCAGGCAGCGTTCAAGGACGCCGGGTTCCAGATGAAGATCCAGGCCGTGGAGGCCGGTGACCTGTTCGGGGAGCAGCTGCCGTCGGGGAACTACCAGATGGCGCTGTACGCCCAGGTTGCCACCACCCCGGACCCGGGACTGTGCATGATCTTCTGCTCTGCGAACATCCCGTCGGAGGCCAATGAGAACTCCGGCCAGAACTGGACCGGGACTCGGGTGGATGGTCTCGACCCGCTCCTCGAGCAGGTGGACGTCGAGCCCGACGCCGCCAAGCGGGCCGAGCTCTCGAAGCAGGCGGACCTGCTGATCGGAGCGAGCGTCACGTCGCTGCCGCTCGACCCGCTCCCGAACATCCTGCTCTACAAGACGTCCATCAAGGGCAAGGTGCAGGACAACGCGGTGATGGGTCCGTTCACGCGGATGAACTTCTGGACGCTGAAGGGCTGAGACCCTCGAACCCGAGCGTGTTGCGGATGGGCTCACCCCCTCGGGGGTGGGCCCATCCCGTATCGCCGATGGGAGACGACACGTGATCCAGTTCCTCGGGCGCCGCATCCTGTACTCGATCCTCGTGCTGTTCCTCGCGTCGATCGTGGCCTTCGTCGGCACCCGGATCGCGTTCGATCCCACCGCACGCCTCGCCCAGGCCCGCGATCCGAAGGTCCGCATCGCTGAGGAACGACGTCTCGGCCTCGACAAGCCGCTGGTGGTCCAGTACGGACGCTGGCTCGGGCGGTTCGCCCGAGGCGACCTCGGAGAGACTGAGGTCAGCCAGGAACCCATCGCTGCGAAACTGCGATCCGGCATGTGGCTCACCATCCAGTTGCTCCTCTGGGGGGTGGCCGTATCGGTGATCGCTGCTCTCGTCATCGGCGTGTACAGCGCGCTCCGCCAGTACTCGGTCGGCGATTACGTCCTCACGACGTTCTCGTTCATGGGCATCTCGATCCCGCCGTTCTGGTTCGCCTTCATCGCGATCCAGTTCTTCGTGTTCACGCTGCCCGGCCTCTTCGGCACGTCGCCCTGGTTCTACACGTTCTCCGGCTCGCTCCACTCGGACGGCGTGACCGGGTTCAACCTGGACTACCTGCGGCACCTCTTCCTTCCCGTGCTGGTGCTCACGGTGCAGAACATCGCAGGGTGGAGCCGGTACCAGCGGGCCTCGATGCTCGACACCCTCAACGCCGACTACGTTCGCACGGCGCGAGCCAAGGGCGTCCCACGTCGACAGGTCGTTCTGCGTCACGCGTTGCGAAATGCGCTCATCCCCGTGGTCACGGTGATGGCGCTCGACATCGGCCTGCTGTTCGGCGGCCTCGTCATCACCGAACAGATCTTCTCGATCCCGGGTATGGGTCGGATCTTCGTGAGTGCCCTCGACCGGGGGGACGCAACGATGCTCACAGCCTGGACCGTGGTCGCGGCCTCATTCGTGCTGCTGTTCAACCTCATCGCCGACCTCGCCTACGGATGGCTCGATCCCCGGGTGCGGATCACGTGAAGCGGGACGGACGGGAGGAAGCACAGTCGATCGAGAGCCTCGGCCTCCCCGGCGGCAGCCCGAGGCTGCCCATCGCCCCGGAACTCGGGCGGGACTCCGGAGCCGGGCCGGCAGCACGATCCCAGTGGCAGTTGTTCCGGACCCGGTTCCTGCGTCACCGACTCGCCGTCGCGTCGGCCTTCGTCCTCCTCATCCTCGTCGTTGCGTGCTTCGGGGCACCGTGGTTCGCCCCGTTCCCGAAGAACGAGCAGAACCTCCTGCTGGGGCCGGTGGGACCCAACGGCCAGCACTGGATGGGGACCGATGAGCTCGGCCGGGACATGTTCACCGAGATCCTGTACGCCGGGCAGACCTCCCTGCGGATCGGCTTCGTGGTGGCGTTCCTCAGCACCGTCGTGGGCACCGTGGTCGGAGCGGTGTCCGGGTACTTCGGTCGCTGGGCCGATCAGGGCCTCATGCGCCTGACCGACCTGTTCCTCGTCATCCCGCAACTCGTGGTGCTCGCCATCGCCATCAAGGGTCTCGGGAGCACCCAGGTCGTGATCTCGCTCTCGTTGGCGGCGCTCTTCTGGATGGGGGAGGCCCGCGTCGTGCGGGGCCAGGTGCTCGCACTCCGCGAACGGGAGTTCGTCGAGGCGGCTCGTTCCATCGGCGCGAGCCCGACGCGTGTCGTGTTCCGGCACATCATTCCGAACTGCATCGGACCGATCCTCGTGGGTGCCACCCTCGCGGTCGCCGGCGCCATCCTCACCGAGTCGGCGTTGTCGTTTCTCGGCTTCGGGGTGCAGCCGCCGGCCACCTCCTGGGGATCCCTGCTCGACAACGCCAGCGGCTACGTCGGCACGCCCCAGGCCTACCTCATCTACTTCCCGGGTCTCATGATCTTCATCACGGTGCTCGCCGTGAACTTCCTCGGCGACGGGCTCCGGGACGCCCTCGATCCGCAGAGCAACCACGCATGAGTGCACCGACCGTGCTCGAGGTGTGCGACCTCGTGGTCCACTTCCCGACCCACGACGGCGTCGTGAAGGCCGTCGACGGCGTCTCCTTCGACCTCCAACGTGGTGAGACCCTCGGCATCGTGGGAGAGTCCGGTTCGGGCAAGAGCGTGTCCTCGCTCGCCATCATGGGGCTCCTGCCCAAGGCGGCGAAGGTGTCGGGCTCGATCCGGTTCCAGGACCGCGAACTCCTCGGGCTGCCGGAGGCGGATCTCCGATCCGTCCGGGGCGCCGGCATCGCCATGATCTTCCAGGATGCGTTGGCATCCCTCAACCCGGTGCACCGGGTCGGGGCCCAGATCGCCGAGGCGATGCGCGTGCACGGCATGACCGATCGTGGAACGGTGCGGGAGCGCGTGATCGAGTTGCTTGACGTCGTCGGCATCCCGGATCCGGCCACCCGGGCCGACCAGTACCCGCACGAGTACTCGGGCGGCATGCGGCAACGGGCCATGATCGCCATGGCCCTCGCCAACGACCCCGCCGTGCTCATCGCCGACGAGCCGACGACCGCGCTCGACGTCACCATCCAGGCCCAGGTCCTCGATGTCATCCGTCGCGTCCAGGAGCGCACGAACACCGCCGTCATGCTCATCACGCACGATCTCGGCGTCGTCGCCGGCACGGCCGACCGAGTGGCCGTCATGTATGCGGGCCGACAGATCGAGATCGCCGGGGTGGACGACCTGTTCGCACGGCCCCGGCACGCCTACACGGCTGGGCTCCTCGCCTCCCTGCCGCGCCTCGACCGGCGCGCCGACGCACGATCGCGGTTGTTCCGGATCGAGGGGCAGCCGCCCTCGCTGGTGTTCGTGCCGGACGGGTGCGCGTTCCACCCGCGGTGCCCGATCGTGCGTCCGGAGTGCTCCACGGAACGGCTCGAGCTGGCCGAGGTCAGGCCCGGCCACCGTTCGGCGTGCCGGTTCCCCGAGGAGGCGGCCGGGCTCCTGGGAGGCGGGTCATGAGCGAACCCATCCTCGAGGTGACCGATCTGGTCAAGGAGTTCCCGATCCGTTCCGGGTTCCTAAGGCGCCGGACCGGTGCCGTGCAGGCCGTCTCCGGCGTGTCGTTCTCGGTGCGGGCGGGGGAGACCCTCGGCATCGTGGGCGAATCCGGCTGCGGGAAGTCCACGACGGGACGCATGGTGACGCGCCTCATCGACCCGACCGCCGGATCCATCCGGTTCGAGGGGACCGAGGTGACCGCCGCCGCCGGTCGCCGACTGCACGACCTGCGGGCACGGATGCAGATGGTGTTCCAGGATCCCTACGCGTCGCTCAACCCGCGCCTGACCGTGCAGTCGACGATCGCCGAGCCGCTGCGGATCTACCGGCGGTACCGGGACGGGGGTGCGGAACGGGTGCGCGAGTTGATGGAACTCGTCGGGCTCAATCCGGAGCACGCGAGCCGCTTCCCGCACGAGTTCTCCGGCGGCCAGCGACAACGCATCGGGATCGCCCGCGCCCTCGCCCTCGAGCCCGCCCTCATCGTCCTCGACGAGCCCGTCTCGGCGCTCGACGTGAGCATCCAGGCCGGCGTCGTGAACCTCCTTGAGGACCTCCAGGACCGCCTCGGGCTCGCGTACGTGTTCATCGCGCACGACCTGTCCGTCGTCCGGCACACCTGCGACACGGTGGCGGTGATGTACCTCGGGCGGATCGTGGAGATGGGTCCCGCGGACGAGGTGTACGAGCGGCCCCAGCACCCGTACACCCAGGCCCTGCTCAGCGCGGTGCCGATCCCGGACCCCGGCCGGGAGCGGGCGCGTACCCACCGCATCCTCGAGGGTGACGTGCCCAGCCCGGCCGATCCGCCGTCGGGTTGTCGGTTCCGGACCCGTTGCTGGAAGGTGACCGAGGAGTGCGCGTCCCTCGCACCGCCCCTCGTCGGCCGTGCCGATGCCGCGCCGGGCCACCTCACCGCCTGCCACCACGCTGAGGCCGAGGTTGTGCTGTGAGCCGGTTGGCGCGCCGTGGCATCGGCATCGGCCTCGCTCTGGCGCTCCTCGCGTCGTGCGGTGGCGATCCCGCGCCGGAGCCGGTCGAGTCCCGCACCGCGCCGGTCCTGCGGTTCGCGGCTGTAGCCCCGACGAGCCTCGACCCGGCAGCGGCCGGGGATCCCGAATCGGTGTCCCTGGCACAGCTCACCGCGCTCGCACTCACCACCCTCGATCCGGAGACCTCGCTGGCCGGCCCGGGACTCGCCCGGTCCTGGACGGTCGATGCGGCACAGCAGGTCTTCACCTTCCGCATCGATCCGCGTCGACGCTTCGTGACCGGCCGCACGGTGACCGCAACCGACGTGAAGGCGTCCCTCGAGCGCGTCGTGGCACCCACGACGCGCTCGCCGCTCGCCGATCTCCTCAACGAGGTGGACGGGTACGCGGCGGCCCGGACCAGCGGTGGCCCGCTGGCCGGCCTCACCGTCCTGGCGCCGGATCGGCTCCAGATCCGGATCACGCGCCCCGACGCGACCTTCCCCATCTCGCTCGGACACCCGGGACTCGGGGTCGTGATCCCCTCGGCCGAGGTCCCTGGCGGCATCCTCGGGACCGGCCCGTACGCGGTGGACTCGGCGGGCCCGGAGGGCTGGACCTTGCGCCGCGTCCGGGGGAGCGGGGCGCGTCGCATCTCGGTGCGCAAGGTCGCGGACGCCACGATCGCCCGCACCGACGTGCTCGAGCGGCGAGCGGACGTGGCGCTGGTCGACCGCAGCGCCGGCACCGAGTTCCCCGCATCGGTGCGGGCGATCGCCTCGCCGTACGTCGCGGTGTCGAACTACGCCATGAATCTGCGCAACCCGAAGTTCGCCAACGCCGACTTCCGCGCCGCCGTACTCCATGCGCTCGACGAGACCGCACTCGTGCGGACCGTGCTCGGTCCGACCGTCGGCGTGGCGCGGGGTGTCATCCCGGAGACCGTCTCGGGGCACGCCGACCGTCCGTGTGCCAAGGTCTGTGACCATGACCCCGCGGCTGCGAAGGCAGCCCTCGCCCGGGCGTTCCCGGCCGGCGGTGCACCGACGATCGCAGTGGACTTCGATGCCACCCCGGCTCAGGCCGAGCTGGCGGCGCTCGTCGTGGAACAACTGGCCGAGGTCGGGATCACGGCGACCCCGCGCCCGCACGAACCGGCCGCCTACGACGACTTCCTCGCCAACGAGACCCCCGACCTGTTCCGCCTCGGCTGGGTCGCGGCCGATCCGAGCGCCGAGGCGTTCATGCTCCCGGTCTTCGCCAGCGGGGCACCCGAGAACGTGGCGCGGCTGTCGTCGCCGGTGTCGGACCTCCTGCTCGTCGCCGCCAGCCGGGAGGGGGATGACGCCGAGCGAGCCCGCCTGTACCGGAGGGCTGAGCGCGCCGTGCTCGACCAGCGGGCGGTGAAACCGCTGGTGCAGTACCGGACGCGCTACCTCCTGCGGGGGAACGTCCGCGGACTCGTCGTCGACGCGCTCGGTGGCGTGTTCAGCGGGTACCCCGGGCTGGCGATCCGCTGACCGTCGTGCGCTACAGTCCCGCCTCCACGTCGGAGTGGCGGAATAGGCAGACGCGCTAGGTTGAGGGCCTAGTGCCCGCAAGGGCGTGGGGGTTCAAGTCCCCCCTCCGACACTAGGAATCCGGCCCCCACGGAGGTCCGAGGGGGCCGACCTTCTACCGGACCTTCTACCGGGTTTCGGGCCGACCTTCTACGCCGTCGGCGAGGATCTCCGAGCGTGCGATCTCGACCGTCCGGGGAGCGTCGATCCCGAGCCGGGTCTGGGTCGAACGGCCTATTGGATGACCGGTGCCAGCCGCCCTACGGTCCCGTCGAACAGACCACTGCCGGAGGTGGATCCATGCCAGCCGCTGTCTCCAATCATTTAGTCGTCGTGTGGAACATGATCACCGGCGACGTCGGCGCCTTTGTTCCCCTCAGGACGTCGGCGAAACTGCTCGGTGGGCTGCTCGGCATCGCGACCCCCCTCTGACGGGTCCCTCTGTCTCGGTGATCCAGAACGCGGCGAGACCCCGACCGGGCTGAGCGAGTCGGGGTCTCGCCATTCCGTCCCCCAGGACGGAGAAGGTCGGGCCTGGCGACACCTGGAGGCGCAACTCCTCCACGTCGAGTAGGCGATCCAGGCGCTGCCCGAGTGACCCGCCCCCCTCAAATACCCCGAGAACCGCCGCATCCGATTCAGCATCGGATAATGGTGTCGGGTTCCGGGGTACTTGCAACAGCGCAGGAGTGACCCGCCCCCCGCTCACTGGGTGTGTCCCTATTCACCGCAGAAGATGAGGGATCGCTTTCCGGGGATGGGTGCCGTCTCGGCGGAGCAACGTATGATGCTCTAGGTGGTTGTCGTGATCATGTCGAGCGTCACGGCGATGGTGCTCGCCACTTCTGCCGGCATGAAGCTGCGCCGGCACCGGATCTGCCTCGAGACGTTCGAAACGTGTCGGTTGCCACTGTCGTGGCTCCCGCGTCTCGCCGTCCTCGAGGGCGCCGCTGCGGCTGGCATCGTGGTGGGTCTGTGGTGGCCGCCGATCGGGATCGCTGCGGCGTCAGGCGCGGTGATCTACTTCCTGGGTGCAGTGGCGGCCCATCTTCGCGTCGGTGACTGGAACGGCCTCACTGCGCCGACGGCCGTGCTCGTGATGTCGGCGGCGACGCTCGTCCTGCGACTCACGACCGTGTAGGCGCTTCCGCGGAAGCGCTCAGCGCGACTCGGGCACAGTCGGACACGCCACGGGTCCCAGGGTGCCCAGTGGTCCGCCCGAAGCAACCTCCGCTCACGAATAGGGACACACCCACTTAGGGCGTGTCCACGGGCGGTGGATCGTCGCCGGCCCCGAGCGCCTCGAACTCGTCATCCGTGAAGCCGAGGAACCGAAGCGACCGCCGGTAGGACGTCCGCATCGTGTCCCCACAAAACGACGCGGAAGCGATCATCCCGCGCAGTTAGTGGGCGCGACGGCGAGTAGATCGATACGGCGGAGGGAACCGCCCGCGTCGTTACTGGGAAACGTCGGGCAACCCCGCTACCGCGAACCCCCGTAATTACTGGGGTTCAGCGTTACCCGCCCGCCGAGACTGAGCCGCCCCGGGTATGCGTGGTCTCCATGCCTTGAGAGGATGGAGTCATGACAGAGCAGCGAAGGTCGGGGAAATACCCGGTCGAGATGCGGGAGCGAGCGGTCCGGATGGTCTTCGAGGCCGAACGGCATTGCGGGTCCCAATGGGAGGCGATCTGTTCGGTCGCCGAGAAGTTGGGTCCGACGGCTGAGACGGTCCGCAAGTGGGTTCGCCGGTCCGAGATTGATGCGGGTGGCGGGCCAGGGCTCACGTCGGATGAGCGGGCCCGACTCAAGGAACTCGAACGCGAGAACCGGGAACTCCGGCGAGCGAACGAGATCTGAGAAGTCGGCTTCGGCTTTCTTCGCGGCCGAGCTCGACGGCCAGCGGAGGTGATCGCGTACATCGATGCGCATCGGGATCGTTTCGGGGTCGAGCCGATCTGCACAGCGCTGCAGTTCGCCCCGAGCACCTACTGGTCAGCGAAGTCGCGGCCGCGTTCGTCGCGTTCGATTCGGGACGAAGCGTTGTCGCGCGAGGTTGCCCGGGTCCATGCCGAGAACTTCGGCGTGTATGGGGCGGACAAGGTGTGGGCGCAACTGAATCGGGAGGGCACGCGGGTCGCTCGGTGCACGATCGAGCGGTTGATGCGCCGCGATGGGCTCCGGGGCGCGGTGCGCGGGAAGGTCAAGCGCACCACGACGCCGGATGTGAGTGCTCCTCGCCCGCGGGATCTCGTCGACCGACAGTTCCATGCGGTTGCTCCGAACCGGTTGTGGGTCGCGGACCTCACCTACGTCCGAACATGGTCGGGGTTCGTGTACGTCGCGTTCGTCACCGACGTGTTCTCGCGTCGGATCGTCGGCTGGCAGGCGTCGCGGTCGTTGAAGACCGACCTCGCATTGCATGCGCTCGAGCAAGCGATCTGGGATCGCACCCGGCACGGTGCGAACCTCGACGGCCTCATCCATCATTCGGATCGCGGCGTCCAATACGTCGCGATCCGTTACACCGAACGCCTCGACGCCAACGGTGTCGTGAACTCCGTCGGATCACGCAGCGACAGTTACGACAACGCGATGGCCGAGATCATCAACGGTCTCTACAAGACCGAACTCGTCCGCAACAAGGGGCCCTGGCGGGGTCTCGAGGACCTCGAACTCGCCACCCTCGAATGGGTCGACTGGTTCAACCACCGGCGCCTCTTCGGCGAACTCGGACACGTGCCCCCGGCCGAGTTCGAAGCGAGCCACTACCTTCACGACGTCCCGAGCCAACCGGCCGAGACTCAAACCACCGGGACTACGTGAAACCCGGGGCGGTTCAGTGAGCGGAGGCGAACGGACCGGGTCTCCGGCTCCAAGCCCCGTCCGCAACGGTGAGGATGGAGCCGACGAGCTCCGGGCCCCTCCGATTCGCAGCACCCCGGTACCGTGTCCGGCATGGACTGGCTCTCGAACCCCGACGTCTGGTCGGCGCTGGCGACCCTGCTCTTCCTCGAGGTCGTGCTCGGCGTCGACAACGTGATCTTCATCTCGATCCTCGCCGGGCGCCTGCCGGCGGAGGCCCAGGATCGGGCCCGGCGGACCGGACTGCTCGCCGCCGGCGGTATGCGGATCCTCCTGCTCCTCGCGGTGGGCTGGATCATCACGCTGAAGCGGGAGCTCTTCGAGGTGTTCGGGGTCGGCTTCTCCGGCAAGGAGCTCATCCTGCTGGCCGGCGGGATCTTCCTCATCTGGAAGGCCACGAACGAGATCCACCACAAGCTCGAGGGTCAGGAGGGTCACGCCTCGGCCCGGGTCGCCCCGAGCTTCGCCGCGGTGATCGCACAGGTGATGCTGCTCGACCTCGTGTTCTCGGTCGACTCGGTCATCACCGCGGTCGGGATGACCGAGTACCTCGGCGTCATGGTCGCGGCCGTTCTGGCCTCCATCGGCATCATGCTCCTGGCGAGCCGATCCATCTACGAGTTCGTGCACCGGCACCCGACGGTGAAGATGCTCGCCCTGGCGTTCCTGCTCCTGATCGGCGTCACACTCATCGCCGAGGGGTTCGGCCAGAAGATCCCGAAGGGGTACATCTACTCGGCGATCGTGTTCTCCGTGTTCGTCGAGGCACTCAACATCCGGGCCAAGCGTCCGTCGAAGCACGCCGAGGAACCGGTGCACCTCCACGAGGCCTACGTCGCGGCCGATCGGCCGACGATCGGGGAGTGAGGTCGGACCCGGCGTCAGTCCTCGCGGACGACGCGGGTCCCCTCGAGTGTGCCCGTCGCCCGCCAAGCCTCGAGCAGCCGCACGTAGGCCATGAGGGAGCCCGGGTACACCGCACCGCGGGCGGCGAGCATCGTCTTGGCGCCCTCGCTGTTCCCGTAGGACGGCGTACAGGTTCGGTTGTACTGCGCGATCGCCCCCGAACGCTGCCAGAGCGTCTGGAGCCAGTCGTCCTCGGCCTCCACGGTCGCCTCGATGGACGCGATGTGCTCGTCGAGGCAGTGGCGGATGAGCCAGGAGATGTGGCTCGTGCTCTCCGAGAGGAAGTGCACGAAGTTCAGGCCGAACCCGGCCTGGATGAAGCTCACCACGAAGAGGTTGGGGAACTCCGCGGTGAGGATCCCGTGCAGGGAGTGCGTGCCGTCGTGCCATCGCTCGCTGAGGCGGACGCCGTCGCGGCCCGTCGGGTCGAAGCCGAGGCGGTCCACGAGGCCCGTCGTGACCTCGAACCCGGAGGCGAACACGAGCAGGTCGAGCGGGTACTCGACGTCGTCGACCACCGGCCCAGCGGCTGACATCTTCCGCACGCCGCGACCGTCGGTGTCCACGAGGTGGACGTTCGGCAGGTTGAACGACTGCAGGTACTCGTCGTGGAAGCACAGGCGCTTGCAGTGCTTGCCGTACCAGGGCTTGAGCTTCTCCGCAGTGGCCGGATCCTCGACGACCTCGTCGACCCGGCGGCGGAAGCCCTCCATCACCTCGAAGTCGATCGCCTCGAGTTCGGCTCGCTCCTCATCGGTCCGGGGGATGCGCTGGGTGTCGACGCGCATCGCTGCGGTCCAACCGTCACCGACGAGGTCCTCCTCGTCGGTGTTCCCGGTGACCACCTCGGTGAAGTTCAGGGTGCGCTCGCGCTGCCAGCCCGGGGGGAGCGACGCGAACCACTCGGGGTCGATGGGGGCCTGGTTCCGCACGCCGACGGCCGACGGGGTGCGCTGGAAGACGTAGACCTCCTTCGCCGCCCGAGCGAGCTGCGGCACCACCTGCACGGAGGTCGCACCCGTCCCGACGATCCCGACCACCTTGTCCCGGAGGTGGTCCATGGGTTCGGTGGGGCTCCCTCCGGTGTACTCGTAGTCCCAGCGAGTGGTGTGGAACGCCTTGCCCTCGAACCGTTCGATGCCCTCGATGCCGGGCAGCTTCGCCTTGTGCATCAGGCCGCCCGCCGCGATGAAGAACCGCGTGCGGATCCGGTCGCCGCGTCGCGTCACGACGTCCCAGCGGTGGGACGTGTCGTCCCAGGTCAGCGATTCGATCTCGGTCTGGAAGAGGGCGTGGTCGTAGAGGCCGTAGTGGCGCCCGAGCATCTGGCAGTACGCGAAGATCTCGGCGGCGCTCGCGTAGCGCTCGGTGGGCATGTAGCCCGTCTCCTCCAGGCGGGGGAGGTAGATCGTGGCGTCCACGTCGCACATGCAGCCCGGGTACCGGTTCCAGTACCAGGTGCCGCCGAAGTCGGCGGCCTTCTCGATGATCCGGTACTCCGTGATGCCGCGCTCGCCGAGGTGGATCGCCGCGAGCATGCCGGCCCACCCCCCTCCGAGGACCACGACGTCGACCTCCTCGGTGACCGCGTCCCGGGTGAAATCGGGATCGGCCCACGGATCCCGGTCGAGCTCGTATTCGGACAGCGAGTGGTACTGCCCGAGGCCGTCGTCGCGGACGCGCTTGGCGCGCTCGGCGTCGTAACGGGCCTTCGCCGCCTCGAGGGCTGCCGGGTCGGGGCGGGTCATGCGGAGGGCCTCCGGGGCGCGGGTGGTTCCTGACGGTCCATGAGACTACGTCGCGGACCCCGCCGGGCCCGCTTCCGCCCGGCGGCGTGCGCATGCGGCACCGCCCGGCCGACGGTAGGTTCGAACGCATGGACCACATCGAGATCCTCACCCTCGCCACCGACGAGTTCGCACGCCGTCTGGCGGCCGTACCGACCGGTTCGATGGACCAGCCCTCCACCTGTGACGAGTGGGACGTGGCCGGGCTCATCGGTCACGTCATCGGTGGCTCCCGGATGGCGGTGGACCTCATCGGCGGCGCATCCGCGGCGGAGGCGCTCGAGACCCTCCTCGCGGCCCCGGCCGACGACGATGTGGTCGCGGCGTTCGCGACGGCCGGCGCCGATCAGATCGGTGCGTTCGCCGCCGCGGACCTGTCGGCGATCGTCCACCACCCGGCCATGGACATGCCGGTGGCGCAGCTGCTCGGGTTCCGGATCAGCGACCTCGTGGTGCACGGATGGGACCTCGCCCGATCGACGGGCGGCGACGAGGTGATCGATCAGCGCCTCGTCGAGGCGGTGTGGACCGCGATCGAACCGATGGTGCCGATGATGGGCGCGGTCGGGGTGTTCGGGGCCGGGCAGAGCGGCACGCTCGACGCCTCCGCGTCGCTGCAGGACCGCGTGCTCGACGCCTGCGGTCGCCGCCCCTGACCCAACCGCGTCAGGCGTCGCTGGTGCGGATGCGCAACCAGCCGAGCGTCACCAGGGCGAGACCGATCGCCGTGCTGTAGAGCGCCCCGACGACCGGACCGAAGAAGTGCAGGGCGTCCGGACCCCGCTCGTGGTGCAGCACGAGTGCGTTCACGTTCGCCATGCCGGCGATCGGGAACCACCGCACGGAGTCGGGGAGCAGACCGGTGAGGATGCCCTCGACGACGGTCACCCACACGAGCACGATCACGATCCCGGCGATCGGCTGGCGGACGATGCACCCCACGCCGAACCCGATGATGGCGTGGACGACGAGGACGACGATCGTGCCGATGAGGACCCGCGAGGTGCCGGGTGCGCCGAGGTCGAGCCGACTGCCGTGCACCTTCGTCACGAGGAACGCGCACAGGATCGACAGCACCATGAGGGCCACGGCGGCCACCGCCGTGGTGATGACGAGCACGAGCAACTTCGCGCCGATCACGCGGCCTCGGCGAGGGGTCGCGGAGAATGTCGGGCGGATCGTCGAGAAGCGGTACTCCTGACCCACGATCTGCACGCCGAGCACCATGATGAGGAGCGCCGCCACCTGCACGCCGCCGAGGCAGTTGTCGATACGCACCGTGCCCTTCGACAGGAACGCGACCAGCACGGCGATCCCGGCGGCGAGCACGATGGCGAGCACCGTGAGCACGACCGTCGACCGCACGCTCCGGAACTTGATCCACTCCGAACGCATCTGGGCGATCACGTCGTCACCTCGCCGGTCGCCGCGGTCCGGTACTCCTGCGCGTCGGCGGTCAGGCTCAGGAACGCGTCCTCGAGGGAGGCGGATCGAGGGCTGAGTTCGTGGAGTTCCAGCCCGGCGGCGTGGGCGAGGTGTCCGATCGTCGCCGCATCGAGGTCGACCACGACGAGGCCGCCGTCGGCGGCCTCCACGGTCCCGCCGCCGCCGGTGATCGCGGCGCGCAGGCCGTCGGGATCGGGCCCGCGCACGAGCACCGACGCGCCGCCGGCGTCGGCGGTCAGTGACCGCACGTCCGTCTCGGCGATGAGCCGACCGTTCCCGATGATCACGAGGTCGTCGGCCATGAGCGCCATCTCGGAGAGCAGGTGGCTCGACACGAACACCGTGCGACCCTGGCCGGCGAGGTAGGACAGGAACGTCCGGATCCAGTGGACCCCCTCGGGGTCGAGGCCGTTCGCCGGTTCGTCGAGGATCACGACCGACGGATCGCCGAGGAGAGCGGCGGCGATGCCGAGGCGCTGCTTCATGCCGAGGGAGAACTTCCCGACCCGTTGGCCGGCGACCTCCGTCAGTCCGACGAGGCCCAGCACCTCGTCGACCCGGCTGCGGGCGATCCCGTTCGACGCGGCGAGGGCCCAGAGGTGGTCACGGGCGCGCCGCGTTGGGTGCAGGTACCCCGCGTCGAGCAGGACGCCGACCTCGCGCATGGGCGTGGTGATGTCGTGGATCCGTCGTCCGTTGAGGGTCGACGAGCCGGCATCGGGGACGTCGAGGCCCATGATCAAGCGCATCGTCGTCGACTTGCCCGACCCGTTCGGCCCGAGGAAGCCGGTGACGGTCCCGCTGCGCACCTCGAACGACAGGTCGTCGACCGCGGTGCGGCTGCCGAACCGCTTCGTGAGGCCCTCGCTCCGGATCACGGCGCAGATCATCGTCCGAACCGTGGGGCGCGTGGTGGACCGCCCGGCCGTCGCCGAGCCCGGGCGCACGAGCGGGGCAGTAGCGTCCGCCGACGGCCCCGGGCGACCGTTCGCACGAGGCACTCGAGGGGGACACGATGGCGTACAGGGTGATCCAGTGGGCGACCGGAGGTGTGGGCCGGGCCGCAATCGAGGGCGTCCTCGATCATCCCGACCTCGAACTCGTCGGTGCCTGGGTGCACGGGGAGTCGAAGGACGGTGTCGACCTCGGCACACTCGTCGGTCGTGATCCGATCGGCGTGACCGCGACGCGGGATGTCGACGCGCTCCTCGCACTCGACGCGGACTGCGTCGTGTATGCACCCATCTTCGCCGACCCGTCGGTGGTCGAACGGATCCTCCGATCCGGGAAGAACGTGGTGACGCCGTTGGGCTGGTTCTACCCGCCGACCGAAGAACGAGATCGCTTCGACGCCATCGCACGCGACGGAGGCGTGACGCTCCACGGCACCGGGATTCACCCCGGCGGCATCACGGAGCGCTTCCCCCTGATGGTCTCCGCGCTCTCCGGTTCGATCACCCACGTACGGGCCGAGGAGTTCTCGGACATCCGCACCTACGGCGCGCCCGACGTGATCCGTGACTGGATGCTGTTCGGCAAGACACCGGAGGAGGCGCGCACGAGCATCATGGCGGACGCGCTCGGTGCCGGGTTCCGCCAGTCGATCCACATGGTCGCCGCGGAACTCGGGTTCGACCTGGATCCCGAACTGCGCACGACGCACGAGATGGCGGTCGCGACCGCTCCCATCGATTCGCCGATCGGTGTCATCGAACCCGGGTACGTCGCGGCGCAGCGGTTCCTCTGGGAGGCGACGGTCGACGGCGAGGTCGTGATCTCGGCGCGCGTGAACTGGCTCATGGGTGACGCCCACCTCGATCCGGCGTGGACCTGGGGTCCGGACGGCGAACGCTTCGAGGTCGAGATCACGGGTGACCCGTCGTGTCTCACCACCTTCAAGAAGTTGCACCCGCACTCCATCGAGGAGGGCCTCGCCCGCAACCCGGGCGTGGTGGCCACCGCGCTCCACTGCGTGAACGCGGTGCCGTACGTGTGCGCAGCGGATCCCGGGCTGCGCACCTACCTCGAGATGCCACTGGTCGCCGGACGCGCCCGTGCCGATCTCCACCGCGATCGGCGGGACCGGTGATCCTCGACCGCTTCCGGCTCGACGGCCGGGTGGCGATCGTGACCGGGGCCGGCCTCGGCATCGGGCGCGGGGTGGCGATCGGGCTCGCTGAGGCGGGGGCCGACGTCGTGCTCGCCGCCCGGACGGAGTCGGATCTCGACGAGGTCGCCGGCGCGGTGCGTGCGCTCGGCCGGCGTGCGCTCGTCGTGCCCACGGACGTCACCGACGAGGCGGCACTCGAGCACCTCGTCGACGCGACGCTCGCCGAGTTCGGCCGGCTCGACATCTGCGTGAACAACGCGGGCGGTGCGATGCCCCGCGCCGCGATGGACACCAGTGAGGGCTTCCTGGAGCGGACGTTCCACTTCAACGTCACCGCGCCGTTCACGCTCACGAAGCTCTCGGCGCGGGCGATGGTCGACACCGCCGGTGGCGGTTCGGTCGTGAACATCTCGTCGCGTTCGGCGAGCATGACCCAAACCATGTTCACGGCATATGGCACCGCGAAGGCGGCGCTCAACCGCCTCACGCGCAACATGGCCCCCGAACTCGCCCCCCGCGTGCGGCTCAATGCGATCGACGTCGGCGGGGTCGCCACCCGATCGCTCGAGATCGTCCTCACCGACGACGCGTTGCGGGAGCAGTTCGTGGCCGGAACGCCGATGCGCCGACCGGGGGAGCCTGAGGACATCGCGTGCGCGGTGCTCTACCTCGCGTCCGACGCGTCGTCGTGGGTCACCGGCAAGGTGTTCGAGGTCGACGGTGGCACCGAGGCCCCAGCCATGTCAGTGCCGGCGCCGCCGCTCGAACCGACCGAGGGCTGAGCGCGCCCGGCACGCTCCGGGGCCGCGCCGACGCGTCGCCTAGCGTGCGGCGGTGATCTCCGGGACCGAACTCACCATCGAGATCGGCAACCGCGCCCTCGTCCGAGGAGCCGGATTCCTCGTGCCGACGGGGGAGAAGGTCGGACTCGTCGGGCGCAACGGCACCGGGAAGTCGACCCTCATCTCGGTGCTCGTCGGCGATCCCGCCCCGGAGGTCCGCACCACCGGCGAGGTCCGCACCATGGGTGCGGTGGGCTTCCTCCCGCAGGTGCCTCCACCCCGCGGGCTCGGCATCGACGCGCTCGGGTTCTCGCACGTGCTGAGCGGGCGCGGCCTCGACCGACTCGACGAGGAGCTCACCCGGGCCCGCGACGCGATGGCCGCCGACCCCTCGGCCGAGGCGATCGAGGCGTTCAGCGCGCTCGAGGAGCGGTACCGGGACCTCGGGGGCTATGAGGCCGAGGCGACGATGGCCCGTCTCGCCGACGGGCTCGGGCTCCGCCAGGAGGTGCTCTTCGACGACATCGAGAGCCTGTCCGGCGGCCAGCGACGCCGAGTCGACATCATCCGGCTGCTGTTCCAGCAGCCCGATGTGATGATCCTCGACGAACCGACGAACCACCTCGATGCGAGCGCGAAACGATGGCTCATGGACGAACTCGCGGGTTTCGGAGGCACGATGCTCGTCATCAGCCACGACCTCGAGCTGCTCGATCGGTCGATCGACCGCGTGCTGCACCTGCAGGACGGCCGTCTCACCGAGTACAAGGGCAACTACTCAACCTTCCAGACCCGTCTCGCCGAGGACCAGGCCCAACGGGTCAAGGCCTCTGCGCAGGAGGAACGCGAGATCAAGCGGCTGTCGACCTTGGCGGACTCGATGCGAGGCCAGACCGAGAAGCGGGCCAAGACCGCCAAGGCGCTCGATCGCCGGGTCGAACGCCTGCAATCGAACCGGACCGAGGTCCATCGGGTCGACAAGCAGGTGCGGATGCGCCTGCCCACACCGGACCGGTCCGGCGCGACCCCGATCGACGTGGATGGACTCGCGGTCGTCTACGGATCGAACACGGTGCTGCGCAGGGTGCGCCTGGCCGCCCACCGCGGCGACCGGATCGCGGTCGTCGGACGCAACGGGGCCGGGAAGTCGTCGCTCCTGCGGTGCCTCGCCGGGGTGCAGGAGCCGTCACGGGGCACCGTGACCCTCGGGACCAACGTGCACCTCGGGTACTTCGCGCAGGAGCACGAGCAGATCGACATCGATGCGCTGGCCATCGACAACGTGGACGACGTGGTGCTGCGCACCGACAAGGAGCGGCGCGCGCTCCTCGGGTCGTTCGGCCTGTCCGGCGCGGCCATGGATCAACCGGCGGGATCGCTGTCGGGAGGCGAGCGGGCCAAACTCGGACTGGCGATGCTGGCGGCCGGGCGGTCCAACCTGCTGGTGCTCGACGAGCCGACGAACAACCTGGACCCGGCGTCGGTCGATGCGGTCGGGCGCATGTTCCGACACTGGGAGGGCACGATCATCGTGGTGAGCCACGAGCCCGCCTTCGTCGAGGCGCTCGAACCGACCCACTGCCTCCGACTGCCGGAGGAGCGCTACGACTACTGGCGGGACGAGGATCTCGACGTCGTCGCGATGCGGTGAACCCGACGCACTAGGTTCCGGGAATGCTCCGCCGCCTCGCCGCCATGTCCACCACGATCCTCGCGGCGTCCGCAGGCATCGCCCCGGTCTTCGAGGCGGGAGCGACCACGACGCCCCCGGTCCGCAGCGTGGTCAACCTCGCCCATGCGGGGGGCGACTTCGAGGCACCGCACAGCACGCTGTACGCCATGAAGCGCGCAGCGGCGCTGGGTGTGGACATCCTGGACATGGACCTGAGGCTCAGCGGTGACGGGGTCATCATGGTCCAGCACGACGACACGGTGGACCGGACGACGGGGGACAGCGGAACCGTCACCTCGTACTCGGCCGCGCAACTCCAGGCGATGGACAACGCGTACTGGTTCGTGCCGAACTGCTGGTCGTGCCGGAGCGAGCCGGCCGAAGCGTACGCCCTGCGCGGGGTGCGGACCGGTTCCGTCCCACCCCCGGCCGGCTACACGGCCGACGACTTCGGCGTCGCGACCCTCGATCAGGTCGTGACCGCGATCCCGGGCACCCGCTACAACGTCGAGATCAAGGACGGCATCCCGGGGGCCGACGCACTCGCGGCGTACATCGCGAGCCACGGCCCGGCGGATCGATGGACCGTCGTGTCCTTCGACTCGGCCGTGATGGAGCACTTCCGTGGCATCGCTCCCGACGTCCCGGTCTCGCCGGGGGTCGACACGGTCACTGCGTGGTTCGGCGCCCGAGGCCCGCTCCCCGGTTACGCCCGGCTCCAGGTCCCGCCGACCTACAGCGGCATCGAGGTCGTCACCCCCGAGTTCGTGGCCGACGCGCATGCCGCCGGTCTCGAGGTGTGGGTCTGGTTCAGCGGCACCGACGACGACGTCCCGGCCGAGTGGCAACGACTGCTGGCGATGGGGGTCGACGGCCTCGACACGGCTCGACCCGC
>JBJTOY010000013.1:0-3502 GCA_046074845.1 Actinomycetes bacterium
AGCGAGGTGATCGAGTGGCCCTTCGTCGAGGTGATGCGCTCCTGGAGCTCACCCATCTCGTCGGCGAGGGTCGGCTGGTACCCCACGGCGCTCGGCATGCGGCCGAGGAGGGTCGACACCTCAGAACCGGCCTGCACGAACCGGAACACGTTGTCCACGAAGAGGAGCACGTCCTGGTTCTTCACGTCCCGGAAGTACTCGGCCACCGTGAGGGCCGAGAGGGCGACGCGCAGGCGCACGCCCGGCGGCTCGTCCATCTGGCCGTACACGAGGGCGGCCTTCTCGATGACGCCGGACTCCTGCATCTCGATCCAGAGGTCGGTGCCCTCACGCGTGCGCTCGCCCACCCCGGCGAACACCGACACGCCACCGTGCTGGGTGGCGACCCGGTTGATCATCTCCTGGATGAGCACGGTCTTGCCCACACCCGCACCACCGAAGAGGCCGATCTTGCCGCCCTGCACGTAGGGCTCGAGGAGGTCGATGACCTTGATGCCGGTCTCGAACATCTGCGCCTTCGGCTCGAGCTGGTCAAAGGACGGCGGGTTGCGGTGGATGTCCCAGCGGTCGTCGATCCCCGTGAGCTCGTCACGGGAGATGTCGAGCGGCTCGCCGAGCACGTTGAACACGTGACCGAGCACGCCGTCGCCGACCGGCATCTGGATGCCGTGGCCCGTGTTGCGGACCGCGGTGCCGCGCTTGAGGCCGTCGGTCGGCTTCATGCAGATGACGCGCACCCGGCCCTCGCCGATCTGCTGGGCCACCTCGGCGGCCACCGTGATCGTCTCGCCCTCGAGGACGATGTCCATCTCGAGGAGGGCGTTGATCTCGGGGAGGGAGTCGGCCGGGAACTCGACGTCGACCACCGGACCGGCGATCGCGACGACGCGGCCGTCCTTCAGGGTCTCCTGGGAATCAGCGGTCATGGTCATCGGGTGCTCCTGTGTGGCTCGTGAGCCGTGGGGTCAGTTGGCGGGCCCGCGGCCCTGGTACTCGAGGTACTCGCGTTCGAACGCGGCGTGCCGGGCCGCCGCGTCCTCGTCGATGCCGGCGTCGCCCGAGGACAGCGCCTCGGCCCCGCCGACGATCTCCATGATCTCGGTCGTGATCGCGTCCTGCCGGGCGCGGTTCATCACGCGCGACAGGCTCTTGATGAGTTCATCCGCGTTGTCGGTGGCGGCCTTCATCGCCCGCTGGCGGGCCGCGTGCTCGGAAGCCGCGGCGTTGAGGAGGGCAGCGAACACGCGGGCCTCCACGTAGCGCGGCAGCAGCGAGTCGAGGATCGCCGACGGCGAGGGCTCGAACTCGTACGAGGCGGGCGTGGCGTCGCCGTCGGCGTCCGGTCGACCGTCGCCGCCCTCGACCACCTCGTGCTCGAGCGGCAGGAGCGGTCGACGCACGACCTCCTGGCTGCCGGCCGAGACGAAGCGCGTGTAGATGAGCTCGACCCGGTCGTACTCGCCGTTGACGTACCGCTCGGCGACCATGCTCCCGATCCGGCGGGCGTCCTCGTAGGTCGGCTGGTCCGAGAAGCCGGTGAACGCACCGTCGATGTCGAAGTTGCGGTACCGGAAGTAGCCCTCCGCCTTACGGCCGACGACGACGAGCGCGTAGTCGATGCCCGCCTCCTCGTCCTCGCGCATCGATCCCTCACCGGCGCGGATGACCGAGGAGTTGTAGGCCCCGCAGAGACCGCGATCGGCGGTGATGAGGATGTGGGCCGACTTCCGCACTTCGGGGCGCGGAGCCAGGATCGGGCTCTCGCTCGCGCCGCCGGAAGCGGCGAGGTCGGCGACGACCTTCGTGATCTGGTCGCTGTACGGGATGGCGGCCTGCACCGAGGCCTGAGCCTTCACGATGCGCGAGGCCGCGATGAGCTCCATGGCCCGCGTGATCTTCTTGGTCGACTGGACCGAGAGGATCCGTCGCTTGAGGATGCGTTCCTGGCCGCCGGCCATGAGACTGTCGTGACTCCCGTTACTCGGTGGCGAGCGTCTTGGTGGATTCGGCCTCGCCGAGCGCCTCGGCGCCCGGGTCCGGGTGACCCGCCGCCCCGGCGGTCCGGCCGCGGGACGCGAGGAACTGCCGCTTCACGTCGAGGACGGCGTCGATCATCGCCCGCTCGTCCGGCAGCGTGCCCTGCTCGCGGATCTGGCCGAGCAGGTTGGCGTACCGGGTGCGGAACGCGTCGAGCAGCGCCGCCTCGAAGGCCTTGATGTCCGCGACCTCGACGTCGAGGATGAGCGACTGGCCGTTGTCCGCTGCGGTACCGGCGAACACGACGACCACCTGCTCCTCCACCGGCATCGGGGAGTTGAGCGGCTGCTTGAGCAGCTCCACGAGGCGGTACCCCCGCTCGAGCTGGTTCTTCGACGCAGCGTCGAGGTCCGAGCCGAAGGTCGCGAAGGACTCGAGGTCACGGAACTGGGCGAGGTCGAGCTTGAGCGTTCCGGCGACCGCCTTCATGGCCTTGATCTGGGCCGCTCCACCCACGCGGGACACCGAGATGCCCACGTCGACCGCCGGACGCACACCCGACTTGAAGAGGTCGTCCTGCAGGTAGATCTGCCCGTCGGTGATCGAGATCACGTTGGTCGGGATGTAGGCCGAGACATCGCCCGCCTTGGTCTCGATGACCGGCAGCGCCGTGAGCGAACCCGCACCGAGGTCGTCGGAGAGCTTCGCCGCACGCTCGAGCAGACGGCTGTGGAGGTAGAAGACGTCGCCCGGGTACGCCTCACGGCCCGGCGGACGGCGCAGCAGCAGCGACAGCTGGCGGTAGGCCTCGGCCTGCTTCGAGAGGTCGTCGTACACCACGAGCGCGTGCTCGCCGTTGTCCATCCAGTGCTGGCCGATGGCCGCGCCGGCGTACGGGGCGAGGTACTTGAACACGGCCTCGTCGCCCGCCGGGGCGTTGACGACGACGGTGTACTCCATCGCGCCGCGCTCCTCGAGGGTGGCGACGGTCTGGGCCACCGAGGACGCCTTCTGGCCGACGGCGACGTAGATGCACTTCACGCCCGAACCGCGCTGGTTCAGGATCGTGTCGATGGCGATGGTGGTCTTGCCGGTCTTCCGGTCGCCGATGATGAGCTCCCGCTGACCCCGACCGATCGGGATGAGGGAGTCGATCGACTTGATGCCGGTCTGCATCGGCTCGCCCACCGGCTGGCGACCCATGATGCCGGGCGCCTGGATCTCCATGCGTCGCTGTGTGACGTTGGTCAGCGGACCCTTGCCGTCGATCGGCTCGCCGAGGGTGTTCACCACGCGTCCGATCACCCCGTCGCCGACGGGCACGGAGAGGATCTGGCCGGTGGCCCGCACCGGCTGCCCCTCCTCCACGGAGTCGACCTCACCGAGCACCACGGCGCCGATGGAGTCCTCGTCGAGGTTGAGCGCCAGGCCCAGGAGGCCGGACTCGAACTCGAGCAGCTCGTTCACCGCCGCGTCGGGCAGGCCCGACACGCGGGCGATGCCGTCACCGACCTCGACGACACGG
>JBJTOY010000014.1:0-26620 GCA_046074845.1 Actinomycetes bacterium
CGAAGCACTCGATGTGGAACGGCGAGACCGACCTCGACTGGTCGACCGACGTCGACGTCGAGAAGGTCGCACGGGAGATGTCCGGTGCGGTGCAGCAGTTCCGGACCACGATGATGTCGCTCGAGGACTCCCCCGTGCGCCGCTGGGGCGACCGGGAGTGGACGAAGTTCGAGGTCGAGGCGTTCAACTGGCGCATGAGCCAGTTCCTCCACGGCGAGCAGGGGGCACTGGTCTGCACCTCGAAGATCGTGGTCACCACCCCGTGGATCGACGCCAAGTACTACGCGGCCGCACAGGTCATGGACGAGGCCCGCCACGTCGAGGTGTTCGCCAAGTACCTCAACACCAAGCTCGGCGGCTCGTACCCGGTCAACGCCAACCTCCAGATGCTCATCGACGACATCCTCGGCGACAGCCGCTGGGACATGACCTACATGGGCATGCAGATCATGATCGAGGGTCTGGCCCTCGCCGCCTTCGGGTTCATGCACCAGATCACCGAGGAGCCGCTGCTCAAGAACCTCCTCCGGTACGTGATGTCGGACGAGGCCCGCCACGTCGCCTTCGGCGTGCTGTCGCTCCAGGAGTTCTACGCTGGCCTCGACGCCGCCGAGATCCGGGAGCGTCAGGAGTTCGCGTTCGAGGCTGCCATCCGTATGCGGGACCGCCTGATGATGCACGCCGTGTGGGAGACGATGGGCGTCGACCGTCGGGCCTACACCGAGATGCTGTTCCGGGTCCGCAGCCAGGGCACCAACCCGTTCCAGGCCGCGCTGTTCTCGAAGATCGTCCCGAACTGCAAGAAGTTGGGGTTGCTCGACGCCGGCGACGGCTGGCTGCGCGAGAAGTTCACCGAGATCGGCGTGATCCAGTTCGAGGACTGGGCCGACACGGGCGAGGAGTACGAGCTCCTCGACGAGTTGGCCAAGGACCGGGCCGCCGCCAGCGCCTGATCGGGTCGTCTCAGCCGGAGGTGTCCCCCCAGTCGATGTCGGGCCGCTCCCGGGCCTCGGCGAGTCGCTCGAGGTAGTCCTCCCGCGGGATCTCGATCACGCCCATCGACGCGAGGTGGGGCGTCGCCCACTGCACGTCGAAGAGCGTCCCTCCGCCGGCGGCCACCCGCGCCGCCGCCTCGACGAGTGCGACCTTCGACGCGTCGGTGACGCGGTGGAACATCGATTCGCCAGCGAACAGTCCGCCGACCGACACCCCGTACAGGCCGCCGGCGAGTTCGCCGTCGGCCCACACCTCGACCGAGTGGGCCCACCCGAGGTCGTGCAGTCGGCCGTAGGCCTCGACGATCGGTTCGGTGATCCAGTCCCCGTCCTCCCGACCGGTCGCGCACCCGAGCACCACTTCCCGGAACGCCCGGTCCACTGAGATCTCGAACCGCCGCCGGGACCGGCGCAGCGACCGGCTCTCGTGGACGGCGTCCAACGGCAGCACGCCGCGGGGATCCGGGGAGAACCAGGCGATCCGCCGCCGGCCGACCGGCATCGGGAACAGGCCCGTCCGGTAGGCCGACAGCAGCGTCCCCGGTTCGAGGTCGGCGCCCATGCCGACGACCTCGTGCTCGTCGGCGCCCGCCGGATCCGGCCACGCCCACGGGCAGGGCGGCGGTTCGACCGGCATCGGACCGTCGGGTCGCAGGGACCAGGGGTTCAGAGCGCCAACGGGGCCGGCAGTGCGGTCTCCCCCATGAGCCAGGCGTCGACCGATGCGGCGCACGAACGCCCCTCGGCGATGGCCCACACGATGAGGCTCTGGCCGCGACCCATGTCGCCGCAGACGAACACGCCGTCCACGTTGGTCGACCACGACGCGTCACGGGCCACGTTCCCGCGCGGGTCGTAGTCCACGCCGAGGGCCTCGAGCAGACCGTCCCGCTGCGGACCGACGAAGCCCATCGCCAGCAGCACGAGGTCGCAGGGCAGCTCGAAGTCGGAGCCTTCGACCTTCACGAAGGACATGCGCCCGTCGACGACCTCCTGGACCACCTCGTGCGCCCGCAGGGCCACGACGCGCCCGGAGTCGTCGCCGATGAAGCACTCCGTGTTCACGGAGAACACGCGCTCTCCACCCTCCTCGTGCGCGGAGGAGGTGCGGAACATGAGCGGCCACTGGGGCCACGGGGTGCTCTCGGCCCGGGTGTCGGGCGGCCGGGGCATGATCTCGAACTGGTGGACCGAGGCCGCGCCGTGCCGGTGCGACGTGCCGAGGCAGTCGGCTCCGGTGTCACCGCCCCCGATGATGACGACGTGCTTGCCCCGGGCGGAGTGCGGGTGGTCGTCGAGGTCGCCCTCCTGCACCTTGTTGGCGAGGGGCAGGAACTCCATCGCCTGCATGATGCCGTCGAGTTCACGACCCGGGATCGGGAGGTCCCGCGCGATCGTCGCCCCGCCGGCGAGGACGATCGCGTCGAACTCGGTCCGCAGATCCTCGACCGTCACGTCGACCCCGACGTTCGTGTTGACCCGGAAATCGGTGCCCTCGGCCGCCATCTGGTCGAGGCGCCGGTCGAGGAACCGCTTCTCCATCTTGAACTCGGGGATGCCATAGCGGAGGAGTCCACCGATGCGGTCGGCCCGCTCGAACACCACGACGCCGTGCCCGGCCCGCGTGAGCTGCTGGGCTACCGCGAGGCCGGACGGTCCGGACCCGACGACGGCGATGCGCTTCCCGGTGCGGACGCTGGGCACCACCGGCGCGATCCAGCCCTCCTCCCAGGCCCGCTCGATGATCGTGACCTCGACCTGCTTGATGCTGACTGGATCCGCGTTGATCCCGAGCACGCACGCGGCCTCGCACGGCGCCGGGCACAGACGGCCCGTGAACTCGGGGAAGTTGTTCGTCGCGTGCAGGCGGTCGATCGCCTCCCGCCAGTCGTCCCGGTAGGCGAGATCGTTCCACTCCGGGATGAGGTTCCCGAGCGGGCAGCCGTTGTGGCAGAACGGGATGCCGCAGTCCATGCAGCGGGCCGCCTGCGTGCGCAACGCCTCCACCGGGAACGGTTCGTAGACCTCCTGCCAGTCCTTGAGCCGCAGCTCGACCGGGCGGCGCGTCGGCCCGCTGCGGTCGTACTTCAGGAATCCGGTCGCCTCACCCATGTCCTCGTCCCCCTCAGACCCGCGAGGCGGCCATGATGGCCTCCTCGACCGTCAGGCCACGCTCCTCGGCGGTCCGCGCCGCATCGAGCACCCGCTTGTAATCCTGCGGCATCACCTTCACGAACCGCTCAACCTCGTTGTGCCAGTCCTCGAGGATCCGCGCGGCCACCGCCGAGCCCGTCTCGTCGTGGTGCACCTGGACGGTGTCGCGCAGCCACTCCACGTCATCCTCGTCGAGCGGGTCGAGGTCGACCATCTCGCGGTTCAACCGGGTGAAGAAGTCGCCGTCGACGTCGTGGATGAAGGCGATCCCGCCCGACATGCCGGCGCCGAAGTTGCGTCCGGTCCGGCCGAGCACGACGACCCGTCCACCGGTCATGTACTCGCAACCGTGGTCACCCACGCCCTCGACGACCGCCGTCGCACCCGAGTTGCGCACGCAGAACCGCTCGCCCACGACCCCGCGCAGGAACGCCTCCCCGCCGGTGGCCCCGTAGAGGATCACGTTGCCGGCGATGATGTTGTCCTCGGCGACGAAGGTCGCGCCCTGCGAGGGGCGCACCACGATGCGCCCGCCCGAGAGCCCCTTGCCGAGGTAGTCGTTGGCGTCGCCCTCGAGCCGCAGCGTGATGCCCTTCGGGACGAACGCTCCGAACGATTGACCCGCCGACCCGGTGAAGTCGATGCTGATCGTGTCGTCGGGGAGCCCCGCGCCCCCGTACCGCTTGGTGAGCTCGTGCCCGAGCATCGTGCCCACGGTGCGGTTCACGTTGCGCACCTCCATCGGGAACCGGACGGCCTCTCCCCGCTCGAGCGCCGGAGCTGCGGCCTCGATGAGCCGGACGTCGAGCGCCCGCTCGAGGCCGTGGTCCTGGGACTTCGTGCATCGGCGATCCTGCACCGACTCGTCGAACGCGGGCACGTGGAGGATCGGCGACAGGTCGAGCCCTGCCGTCTTCCAGTGCTCGAGCGCGTCGTCGACGTCGATGAGCTCGGCGTGCCCGATGGCCTCCTCGAGGCTGCGGAACCCGAGCGCCGCGAGGTACTCACGCACCTCCTCGGCGATGTACTCGAAGAAGTTCACGACGAACTCCGGCTTGCCGGTGAACCGCTTGCGGAGCTCCGGGTTCTGCGTGGCCACGCCGACCGGACAGGTGTCGAGGTGGCAGACCCGCATCATCACGCACCCACTCACGACGAGCGGCGCCGTGGCGAACCCGTACTCCTCGGCCCCGAGCAGCGCGGCGATGATGACGTCACGGCCGGTCTTGAGCTGTCCATCGGTCTGCACGACGATCCGGTCGCGCAATCCGTTGAGCAGCAGGGTCTGCTGGGTCTCGGCCAGGCCGAGCTCCCACGGCGCACCCGCGTGCTTCACCGAGGTGAGCGGCGACGCGCCCGTGCCGCCGTCGTGACCCGAGATGAGCACGACGTCGGCGTGCGCCTTCGCGACGCCCGCCGCGACCGTCCCGACTCCGACCTCGGCCACGAGCTTCACGTGGATGCGGGCCGCCGGGTTGGAGTTCTTCAGGTCGTGGATGAGCTGGGCCAGGTCCTCGATCGAGTAGATGTCGTGGTGCGGCGGAGGCGAGATGAGCCCCACACCCGGCGTGGAGTGCCGGGTCCTCGCGATCCACGGGTACACCTTGTGGCCGGGGAGCTGGCCACCCTCGCCCGGCTTGGCGCCCTGGGCCATCTTGATCTGGAGGTCGTCGGCGTTCACGAGGTACTCGCTCGTGACCCCGAACCGCCCCGACGCCACCTGCTTGATCGACGAGCGCCGGAGGTCGCCGTTGGCGTCGGGGGTGAACCGCTCGGCGTCCTCGCCGCCCTCGCCCGTGTTCGACTTGGCGCCGAGCCGGTTCATGGCGATGGCCAGGGTCTCGTGGGCCTCGGCCGAGATGGAGCCGTAGGACATCGCGCCGGTCGAGAACCGCTGCACGATCGCCGAGATCGGCTCGACCTCGTCGATCGGCACCGCCAGCCGCACGCCCTCCTTGAGCCGGAACAGCCCGCGCAGGGTCGCGAGCCGCTTCGACTGGTCGTCGACGAGGCGCGTGTACTCCTTGAACACGTCGTAGCGGCCGGTGCGGGTCGCGTGCTGCAGGCGGAACACCGTGTCCGGGTTGAACAGGTGATACTCACCCTCGCGACGCCACTGGTACTCACCGCCGACCTCGAGGGTCCGGTGCGCGAGCTCCTCGGGTCGGTCCGGGAACGCGAGCGCGTGCCGGGTCGCCACTTCGGCCGCGATGGTCTCGAGGCCGATGCCGCCGAGGCGGCTCGTCGTACCGGTGAAGTACTCGTCGATGATCTCGTCACCGAGGCCGATCGCCTCGAAGACCTGCGCACCCGTGTACGACGCGACGGTCGAGATCCCCATCTTCGACATGATCTTGAGGATGCCCTTGCCCGCGGCCTTGATGTAGAGCTTCGCCGCCTTCCGGGGTGTCAGCGCGATGTGACCCTCGGCGATCATGTCCCGGAGCGCGTCGAACACCAGGTAGGGGTTGACCGCGGCCGCGCCGAACCCGACGAGCAGCGCGTGGTGGTGGACCTCGCGGGCCTCACCGGTCTCGACGATGAGGCCGACCCGGGTACGCGTCTTCTCCCGGATGAGGTGGTGATGGACCGCCGCGGTGGCGAGCAGCGCCGGGATCGGTGCGTGCTCGTGGTCCGCGTACCGGTCGCTGAGGATGATGAGGTTCGCCCCACCCGCGATCGCGTCACTGACCTGGTGGCGGATCCGCTCGATCGAGAGTCGCATGGCGTCGCCGCCCCCCACCACCGGGTAGAGGATGTCGATCGTGACGGGCTTGAAGCCCTCCACGCCGCCCTCCTCATCGATGTAGCGGAGCTTGGCGAGGTCCTCGTTGTCGATGATCGGGTGCGGCAGCACGATCTGACGGCAGGACTCGGGGCCCGGCGCCAGCAGGTTCGACTCCGGACCGAGCGTGCCACCGATCGAGGTGACGAGTTCCTCCCGGATCGCATCCAAGGGCGGGTTGGTCACCTGCGCGAACAGCTGCTGGAAGTAGTCGTACAGCATGCGGGGTCGGTCCGAGAGCACCGCGATCGGCGTGTCGGTCCCCATCGAGCCGATGGCCTCCGCGCCGGTGCGGGCCATGGGGCCGACCAGCACGCGCATCTCCTCCTGCGTGTACCCGAACAGGCGCTGCTGCGCGACCGCGGTGGCGTGGACCGGCGTGAGGGCGACCCGTGGCGGCAGGTCGTCGAGGTGCACGAGGCCGTCGTCGAGCCACTCCCGGTACGGGGCGGCCGCAGCCAGTTCGGCCTTGATCTCGGCGTCCTCGATGATCCGACCCTGGGCGGTGTCGACGAGGAACATCCGGCCGGGCTCGAGGCGGCGCTTCGAGACGACCGTGGCCGGATCGATGTCGAGCACGCCGACCTCGGACGCCATGACGACGAGGCCGTCGGAGGTCACCCAGATGCGGGACGGGCGCAGTCCGTTGCGGTCCAGCACCGCCCCGATGACGGTGCCGTCGGTGAACGCGATGTCGGCCGGGCCGTCCCAGGGCTCCATCACTGAGGCGTGGAACCGGTAGAAGGCCCGCTTCTCGGGACTCATCGACTCGTGGTTCTCCCAGGCCTCCGGGATCATCATGAGCACGGCGTGCGGGAGCGATCGACCCCCGAGGTGGAGCAGTTCGAGCACCTCGTCGAAGGACGCGGAATCCGAACCCGCCGGGTCGCAGATCGGGAAGATCCGTTCCAGATCACCGGGCAGGAGGTCGGAGGCGAGCAGCGCCTCGCGGGCCCGCATCCAGTTGCGGTTGCCCTTCAGCGTGTTGATCTCACCATTGTGGGCGATGAACCGGTAGGGGTGCGCGAGCGGCCACGAGGGGAAGGTGTTCGTCGAGAACCTGGAGTGCACGAGCGCGATGGCGCTGTCGACTCGCTCGTCCGCGAGCTCCGGGTAGAACTCCCGCAACTGGGGCGTCGTGAGCATGCCCTTGTACGTGATGGTGCGCGGCGACAGGCTCGGGAAGTACACCCGCTCCCCCGTCCCGGACGCGACCTCGTGCTCGATCCGCTTCCGGGCGATGAACACCCGGCGTTCGAGGTTCAGGCCGCTGAGCCCGGCCCCGGCGATGAAGACCTGACGGAACGACGGCATCGCGGCACGGGCCGTCTCGCCGATCATCGAGTCGACGGTGGGCACCTCACGCCACCCGAGGACCTCGAGGCCCTCCTCGGCGACGATGCCCTCGACCGCCTTCGCGGCGACCGCGGCCTCGGCGGCGTCCGCGGGCAGGAAGCCGATGCCGGTCGCGTACGCGCCGGCCGGGGGCAGCTCGAACGCGACCACGGCCCGGTAGAAGGCGTCCGGGACCTGGATGAGCAGTCCCGCGCCGTCACCGGTGTTCGTCTCGCAGCCCGATGCCCCCCGGTGCTCGAGGTTGCACAGCGCCGTGATGCCCTGCTCGACGAGGCGGTGGGACCGGCGGCCGTGCACGTCGACCACGAAGGCGACGCCGCAGGCGTCGTGCTCGAACGCGGGGTCGTAGAGACCCTGACGGGGCGGGATGGCGCTGGGCATGGACTGCTCTCGTCGTTCGTCGGGACCCGCCCCGGGCCGGGACGGGCGCTGGTCTGCACCGACGGGACGACGTTGGCCCGCTGGAAGCCGTCAGGTTAGCCGCGCGTGACCACTGCGGGCCAAGCGGTTCCCCGCCCCCCGGCTCGACCCGCCGACCGGGAACGACCTCAGGCGAGGAGCGAGCGGGCGATCTGGGAGATCTGGATCTCGTCCGTACCCGCGTAGATCTGGAGGACCTTCGCGTCCCGGGCCAGCTGCTCGACCTCGTACTCGGCCATGTACCCGTTGCCACCGAAGATCTGGACGGCGTCGAGGGCCACCTCGGTCGCGGCGCGGGCCGAGTAGAGCTTCATGGCCGAGGCCTCGGTGAGGTCGAGGGCCACGCCGGCCGCCGACTTCTCGATGCTCCGGAACACGAGGTTCTCGAGGTTGATGCGAGCGACCTCCATCCGGGCGAGCTTGTCCTGGATGAGCTGGTGCTCGCCGATGGGCTTGCCGAACCGGATGCACTCCTTGGCGTACGAGATGCTGAGCTCGAGGCAGCGGTCGACGATGCCGAGGGCCATGGCGGCCACACCCATCCGCTCGATCGAGAACGCCTGCTTGGCGCCCTCCCGGTACGGGACCTCCTCGGTCTCGCCCAGGAGGCGGTCACGACCCACCCGCACGTCCTGCAGGAACAGCATCCCGGTGGGCGACGAGTGCATGCCCATCTTGCGCATCGGCTTGGTCTGCTCGAACCCGGGCATGCCCTTCTCGAGCACGAACGAGAGGATCTTGCGCTCCGCCGGGGGGTTGCCCTCGTCGAGCTTGCAGATGAACACGGTCGTGTCCGCGTACGGGCCGTTCGTGATGAAGGTCTTGTTGCCGTTGAGGACGTACTCGTCGCCGTCGCGCCGCGCGGTCGACTGCATCCGTCCGAACGCGTCCGAACCCGAGTCGGGCTCGGTGATCGCCCACGCACCGACCTTCTCGAAGGTCAGGAGGTCGAGGGCCCAGCGCTCCTTCTGTGCGATCGTGCCCCGACTCATGATCGTCGCCGCGGCGAGGCCGGTGCTCACACCCATGGCGGTCACGAGACCCGGCGAGCACCGGCAGAGCTCGATGATCGGGATGAGCGTCATGCCGGCGTTGCCACCGCCGCGCTCCTCGGAGGCCTCCGTCGCGCCGCCCTCGGCCGCCGCCCGCTCCTTCTCGATCCGCCGCTTGAAGTTGTCGCGGGCCATCGCGTCCATGCCGAAGGTCGCGTACAGCGATCGGATCACGTCGTACGGCGGCGTGTCGCCGAACTCGAGCTCGTCGCGGCGGGGCCGCACCTCGGCCTCGACCCACTGACGCACCGCGTCGCGGATCATCCGGTGCTCATCGCTCCACTCGTACATCTCGGGCCTCCATCGGGGTGGTCGCCTACCCCCGGCACGCTACCGGGGTGATCGGAGCCGCCACGACCCGGCCGCGATACGGTCCCGTCCCTATGCCGATGCCCGAATCGCCCGGTGCGATCGACCTCATGATCGCCCTGCCCCCGAAGGGCGATCCGAAGGCGTGGTACGAGTTCCTCCGGGCCGGGCTCCACGACCGGGAGAGCCTCGAGGAGTTCGAGTTCCCGGCCCAGTACATGTTCCACGAGGTGCCCCACATCGGCCCGGTCGACGACCCGGTCGGATTCCTGCTCGATCGCATGGATGCCCACGGCATCGCCAAGGGCATGCTCGGCGTGTCGCGCCGGGCCGAGGAGTCGCTCGCCGCGATCGCCGCCCACCCGGATCGGTTCTTCGGGTCCTTCGAGGTCGACCCCAACCGGGGCATGGACGGGGTGCGCGAGCTCGAGCACGCGGTGAAGGAGCTCGGCGTGAAGGCGGCCACCGCGTTCCCGGCCGGGTACACGCCGCAGGTCCCGATCAACGACAAACGCTTCTACCCGATCTACGCCAAGTGCGTGGAGCTCGACATCCCCATCTGCGTGTGCGCCGGCATCCCGGGCCCGCGGGTCCCCTTCGGCTGCCAGGACGTGGCGCTCATCGACGAGGTGTGCTGGTTCTTCCCCGAGCTGAAGTTCGTGATGCGTCACGGCGCCGAACCGTGGGCCGACCTCGCGGTGAAGCTCATGCTCAAGTGGCCGAACCTCTACTACTCCACCTCGGCCTTCGCCCCGAAGTACTACCCCGCCGACGTCGTCCACTTCGCCAACACCCGCGGCGCCGACAAGGTGATGTACGCGGGCTACTACCCGATGGGCCTCGAACTCGACCGGATCTGGGCCGAGATGCCCGGCGTTCCCTTCCGGGACCACGTCTGGCCCAAGTTCCTCCACGAGAACGCGACCCGCGTCTTCAAGCTGGACGAGTGACGATGCCCGATCCGTCCGGCAACCCGGCGTTCGACGCGGCCAGAGCGCACGGCGTGATCGACACGTTCCTCGCGATGCCGTCGGAGCGGGAGGCCCAGGTCCGCAAGTACGACTACATCCGTGACCTTGCGATGGACGACGCCACGCAGGCGATGGAGATGCCGGCCGAGTACATGTTCAAGGACGTGCCGCACTACGACGATCTGCCGGATCCGGTCGCCGAGGTGCTGCGTCTCATGGATGCGCACGGGATCTCGATGATGCTCAGCCACGTGGACGGCGAGGAGTGCCGACTCCGCCCCGATCGGTTCCGCGGGTTCTTCCACGTCGATCCGAATCAGGGCATGGAGGCGGTGCGCGCACTCGAGGCCGCAGTCACCGAACGGGGAGCCATCGCCGCGCACACGTGGGGTACCGGCGCGAATCCGCAGGTCCCGATCAACGACAAGAAGATGTACCCGCTCTACGCGAAGTGCGTGGAGCTCGACATCCCGATGGTCCTCTACGTGGGGGTGCCCGGACCGCGCATCCTCATGAGCAGCCAGGAGGTGGCCCAGCTCGACGAGGTGTGCTGGTTCTTCCCGGAACTGACGATCGTGACCCGTCACGGGGGCGAGCCGTGGGAGGACCTGATGGTCAAGCTCATGCTCAAGTGGCCGAACCTCCACTACTCCACCTCGGCCTTCGCCCCGAAGCACTACCCGAGGGCCATCGTCGACTACGCCAACACCCGGGGTGCCGACCGGATCCTGTACGCGGGCTACTACGCGGCCGGCCTGAGCCTCGACCGCATCTTCGCCGAACTTCCCGGCGTACCGTTCCGGGACCACGTCTGGTCCAAGTTCCTGCACGAGAACGCACGGAAGGTCTTCAAGCTCGATGTCTGACGCATACTTCGAAGCGTGGCGCGGCGGCGTCGTCGACACCATGATCGGCATCCCGGCCACCGCCGAGCAGCGCAAGCGGGAGCACTACGACCGGTTCGCGAGCCAGATCCTCGACAAGGAGGCGCGCGAGCAGTTCACCTTCCCGGCGCAGTACATGTTCAAGGATGTCCCCGACTTCGACTCGATCGAGGACCCCGTGGCACTGCTCATCGCCGAGATGGACACCTTCAACGTGCGCTGGGCCCTCCTCAACGTGGGCACGAACCCGGTGGCACGCGAGGCCCTCGCCAAGCACCCGGACCGTTTCGTCGGTGGCTGCTCGGTCGATCCGAACTCGGGGATGGACGGGGTCCGTCACCTCGAGCGCGCCTACGACGAGTACGGCGCCCGCTCGGCGCAGGTCTTCCCCGCTGGGCTGACCCCGCAGGTGCCCATCAACGACAAGAAGATGTACCCGCTCTACGCGAAGTGCGTGGAGCTCGGCATCCCGATCTTCGTGAACGCCGGCATCCCCGGACCTCGGGTGCCCTTCGCCTGCCAGGACGTCGCGCACATCGACGAGGTGTGCTGGTTCTTCCCGGACCTCAAGTTCGTGATGCGCCACGGGGCCGAACCGTGGGAGGAGCTCGCGGTGAAGCTCATGCTCAAGTGGCCGAACCTCTACTACTCCACCTCGGCCTTCGCCCCGAAGCACTACCCGAGGGCGATCATCGACTACGCCAACACGCGCGGCGCCGACAAGATCATGTACGCCGGCTACTACCCGATGGGTCTGTCGCTCGAGCGCATCTTCTCCGAGATGCCGAACGTGGCCTTCCGTGACCACGTGTGGCCGAAGTTCCTCCGCGAGAACGCGGCTCGTGTGCTCGGCATCGAGGCCGCACTCCCGTGACGGAGGTCAACGAGGGGTTCCGGGCCGGGCTCGCTGGGGGCGTCATCGACACCGCGGTGGGCGTGCCGAAGTCGCGCGAGGAGATGTTCGAGTTCTACTCGTTCATCCGCCGCGGCACGCTGGATGCCGAGTCCAAGGAGGGACGCGGCGGGCTCGAGTTCCCGGCCGGGTACATGTTCAAGGAGCCGCCCAAGTGGGAGGCCGACGACATGACCGACCCCGTCGACATGCTCCTCGCCGAACTCGACGCTGTCGGCATCACCCACGCCATCATCAACGTCGACGACGAGGCGGCCGCCCGGGCCTTCCGCGACCACCCCGACCGCTTCTCGGCCCAGATCAACGTCGACCCGAACGAGGGCATGGAGGCGGTCCGGCGCATCGTGCGGTTCCACGAGGAGTTCGGCCTCAAGGCCGTGGGCGCGTTCCCGGCGGGTCTGACCCCGCAGGTCCCACTCAACGACGCCAAGTGGTACCCCGTGTACGCCAAGTGCGTGGAGCTCGACATCGCGTTCTGCTCGACGGTCGGGGTGCCCGGACCGCGCCTCCCGTTCGCCTGCCAGGACGTCGCGCTCGTCGACGAGGTGTGCTGGTTCTTCCCCGAGCTCACCTTCGTGATGCGCCACGGCGCCGAGCCGTGGGCCGACCTCGCGGTGAAGCTCATGCTCAAGTGGCCGAACCTCTACTACTCGACCACCGCCTTCGCCCCGAAGTACTACCCGACCGACATCGTCGATTACGCGAACACCCGCGGCGCCGACAAGATCATCTGGTCGGGGTACTTCCCGGCCGGGCTGTCGTACGAGCGCATCTTCTCCGAACTCCCGGCCGTGGGGTTCCGCGACCACGTGTGGCCGAAGTTCCTCCGTGAGAACGCGGCCCGCGCATTCAAGCTCGACGTCTGAGTCACCTGGAGGTCCGCATGGGTCCGCTCACCGGCATCCGCGTCATCGAACTCCCGAACATCGGTCCACTGCAGTTCGCGGGCATGGCCCTCGCCGACCTCGGCGCCGAGGTCCTGCGGCTCGACCGGGCCACCGACGTCGAGCGCGGCTCGGCGATCTTCCCGGCCTCACCGTTCGCGAGCCTCGACCGGAACCGCCGCTCGGCCGGCATCGACCTCAAGCACCCGGAGGCGGCCGAGACCGTCCTGCGCCTGTGCGAGTCGGCCGACGTCCTCCTCGAGGGTTTCCGGCCCGGGGTCGCCGAACGCCTCGGTGTCGGGCCCGACGCGGTCGCGGCCCGCAACCCCCGGGTCATCTACGGACGCATGACCGGATGGGGCCAGGACGGGCCGTTGGCCTCAGAGCCCGGACACGACATCAACTACATCGCACTGGCCGGCGTGCTCGCCCACATCGGGCCCGCCGGTGGCCCGCCCGTCCCCCCCATCAACCTGATCGGGGACTTCGGGGGCGGCGGTCTCCTCCTCGCCTTCGGCGTGCTCGCCGCGATCATCGAGCGCGCGACCTCCGGCGTGGGCCAGGTGGTCGACGCGGCGATGGTCGATGGATCCGCGATGCTCATGAGCACCTTCGTCGGCATGAACGCGATGGGCTTCTGGTCCGATGCACGCGGCACGAACATGCTCGACGGCGGCGCGCACTTCTACGGCGTGTACGAGACCTCCGACGCCGGATGGATCTCGATCGCTGCGTACGAGCCGAAGTTCTACGCGGAGTTCACCCGCCTCATGGGCCCACTCGGCCTCGAACTCGACCCGGCCACCCAGATGGACCAGCAGCGTTGGCCCGAGTGGAAGGAGGCGCTCGCCACGATCTTCCGGTCCCGCACCCGTGACGCGTGGGTCGAGTTCTTCGCCGGCCACGAGGTCTGCTTCGCGCCGGTGCTGACCATGACCGAAGCCCGGCAGCACCCGCACAACCTCGCCCGCCGGACCTTCGTCGAGGTCGAGGGTGCTCCCCAGCCCGCCCCGGCACCGCGCTTCAGCCGGACTCCGGGCGGGATCGAGCGCACGCCCGTGCCGCCCGGGCAGGACACGCGCACGATCCTCGGCGAGTGGGGGATCCCCCCCGACGAACTCGAGCGACTCCTCGCGGCGCGGGTCATCGCCTGAGGCGCCCGCCTCAGTCGCGCCGGGCCAGCTCCCACAGCGTCACCGGCTCGTCGAAGCCCTTGAGCATCCGACGGCCGGCCGGACTGAACTCCAGACTCCAGTGCTCGGCGCTCTCGACGAGTTCGGCGGTGGCGAGGATCTCGTACGGCACCGCGAGCTCGGCGACCCGGGAGGCCAGGTTCACCGTCGGCCCGTAGTAGTCGCCGCCCCGCTGGAGCACGGGCCCGAACGCGACCGCACCCCGCGGCCGCACCCCGCGCCCGAGGTCGCGTACGGCATCGACCAGCTCGAGCGCGATCTCACAGGCTGCGTTCGGATCGACTGCGACGAACATCACCTCATCGCCGATGTGCTTGACGACGCGTCCGTCGTGCTGAGTCGCGATGTCCGAGGCCCGACCCTCGAAGCCGTCGAGCACCTCCGAGAGTTCGGCGTCGTCGAGGCGCCGGGACAGCGGCGTGAATCCGACGAGGTCGATGAACCCGATCGCGACCATCGCCTCGTCCCCGTCCTGGCGCGCGAGCCGGGCCCGTCGGTTCGCAGCTTGGACCTGGCTCCGCAGGAGCGCCTCCATCACGGTCGGGACGGTGTCGAGGGACAGTGAGGCGGCGAGGTTGGCCTGCGCCAGCACGACGGGGCTGGCCTCGTCCTCGATCAGCGGTTGCTCGATCTCGGTGATGAACAGGGTGGTCGCGGCCTCGGCCACGCGGGCCGCGGCCGCGGCGACGACCCGGGCGAACTGTTCGACCGGTTCGAGCCCGAACACCTCCGTCGCCCCGACGAACGCCCGCAGGGCCTCGAGGTCGACGTCGGTGAGCACCTGCTCGTCGGGATCGGCCTGGGCGTAGCCCGCGGCGAGCAGCATGTGGGCGACCGCGTCGTCGGAGACCCCGAGGAGCACCGCGACCTCGCGGGCGCTGTGGACGGCGCCACGCCGGATCGCCCGGGCGCCGGCGAGTGCCTCGAGCGAGGCTCCCGGGTCCGCATCGGCCTCTGCGATCTCGGCGGTGGAGAAGCCCCGCTCGGTGAGCCAGCGCAGGAGCGCCAGCCGTTCACGGGCGTCCGGCGCCTCGGGGTCGTAGAGCCCGGCGGCCTCGAAGGATGCGGCGTCCACGGCCGGTGACCCTAGGCGAGCCGTGGGGCCGTCCGGGTCGGCTCAGCCCTCGGCCTGCGCGGCCGCAGCGGCGCGGGCGTACTCCTTGGCCCACGGGTAGTCCGGCTTGCCGCTCGGGGCCCGCACGATCTGGTCCACGAGGTAGAGACGCTTCGGCACCTTGTACCCGGCCACGTGCTCACGGCAGTGGGTGGCGAGGGACTCGAGCGTCGGCGTGGTGCCCTCCCGCGGTTGGACCACCGCGGCGACCGCCTCGCCCCACCGCTCGTCCGGCACGCCGACGACGAGGACGTCGAAGACCTCGGGGTGCCCCTTGAGCGCACCCTCCACCTCCTCCGGGTAGACCTTCTCCCCGCCGGTGTTGATGACGATCGAGCCGCGCCCGAGGAGCGTGATGTTGCCGTCGGCCTCGACCTTGGCGAAGTCGCCGGGCACCGAGTAGCGGACGCCGTCGATGGTCGGGAACACCTGGGCGGTGCGTTCCGGATCCTTGTAGTACCCGAGCGGGATGTTCCCGGTCCGGGCGATCCGCCCGACGACCTCGGAACCGGGCTCGACCTGTCGGAAGTCCTCGTCGATGACGATGGAGTCGCGGGACGGCGCCACGGTCGCCGGTCCGCCCTTGGGCGCCTCGCCCGGCTGGGCGATCTTGATGCCGTTCATCCCGGTCTCGGTGGCTCCGACCGAGTCCACGATGAGCACGTTCGGGAGTCGGGCCATGAGTTGGTCCTTGATGGACTGGGAGAAGATCGCCGCGCTCGAGCCGATGGAGAACAGGCTCGACAGATCGAGGTCGTCGAAGAGTTCCTCGAGCGCGTCGGCGAGCGGGCGGGCCATGGCATCCCCCGTGATGCCGAGCACGTTGACCCGCTCACGGTCGCACAGCCGCCAGGCCTCGTGCGCGTCGAACTTGCGCACGAGGACCGTGGTGTCGCCGTGGATGAGTCCGCGGATCGTGCTCACCTGCCCGGCCCCGTGCATGAGGGGCGCGATCGGGAAGAAGATGGTCGGGCCGGCCGCGGCGCGCGCCTTCTCGCTCAACTCCTCCGGCCGTTGCACCTTCTCGTTCGTGTAGGCGTCGATACCACCGCAGAGCGTGTAGAAGATGTCCTCCTGCCGCCACATGACCCCCTTGGGCATCCCGGTGGTACCTCCGGTGTAGATCATGTGGATGTCATCGGCGCTGCGCGGCGCGAAGTCGCGGGCCGGGGACTGGCTCGCCTTGGCCTCGTCGTAGTCGACGACCGTCACCCCGGGCCGACCGGTCAGCCCGTCGAGCGGGGCGCCCGAGCCGTCCTCCGAGACCACGATGTGGGTGAGCAGCGGGAGCTCACCGATGATGCCGGCGACCCGCGGGGCGAACTCCCGTTGGAGCACGACCGCCCGCAGGTCGGCATTGTCGAACAGGTAACGCAGCTCGCTCTCCACGTACCGGTAGTTGATGTTCACCGGCACGGCACGGATCTTGTAGAGCGCGGCCATGGACTCGACCCACTCGACTCCGTTGTAGGCGTAGATGCCGACGTGGTCGCCGACCGCGATCCCGGCGGCCTGGAAGTGGTGGGCGAGCCGGTTCACCCGATCCTCGAGCTCGGCGAAGGTGAGCCGGGTGTCCTCGAAGACGAGCGCCGTGCGCTCCCCCACGCCGTCGACGTTGGCCTCGAACATGTCCGCGAAGTTGAACTCCATGGCGGGCGACATTAGGGCAGGGGCGGCCCGGGCCGGGATGCGCGGGCGACCCTGCTCGCGCCGGCGCGGCGCGACCCCGGCCGAGCGGACAGACTCGGGGGCATGAGCGAACTCATGGATCGGGCCGAGGAGATGCTGGCGGGGCGAGCCCCCCGGACCCTGGGCCACCCGATGTCGTTGTGGGGCGGGCTCGCCGAGGTCGCGGACCGGACCGCGTTCGTGGCGGCCTTCTCCAACTCCGCGGTCATCGAGACCGACGAGGGCCTCGTCATCGTCGACACGAGCGGGCGCGAGATGGCCGGCCCGGTCCACGAGGCGACCCGGACGTGGTCGAACGCGCCCACCCACACCGTGGTCTTCACCCACGGGCACGTCGACCACGTGTTCGGCGTGGAACACCACGACGCCGACAACGAACGGGCCGGGCGTCCCGCACCCGTCGTGGTGGGGCACGAGGCGATCGCCGCCCGCTTCGACCGGTACACCGAGACCGCCGGGTACAACGAGGCGATCAACCGCCGCCAGTTCTCGCTGCCGGACTTCGAGTGGCCGCGGGAGTGGCGGTACCCGGATGTGACCTACCACGACCACATTGATCTCCACGTCGGCGGCGAGCGCTTCGAACTGCACCACGCCCGGGGCGAGACCGACGACCACACCTGGGTGCACGTGCCGGGGCGACGGCTCCTCTGCACCGGCGACATGTTCATCTGGGCTGCGCCGAACTGCGGCAATCCGCAGAAGGTCCAGCGCTACCCGCGCGACTGGGCCCGCGGTCTGCGGGCCATGGCCGCCTGCGACGCCGAGATCCTCCTCCCCGGCCACGGCCTCCCGATCACCGGGGCCGACCGGGTGCGCGCCGCGCTCATCGACAGCGCCGAGCTGCTCGAGCACCTCTACACCGAGACGCTCGCGATGATGAACGCGGGCGCGCGCCTCGACGAGATCATCCACACGGTGCGCGCGCCGGAGCACCTCCTGGCCAAGCCGTACCTGCGGCCGATCTACGACGAGCCGGAGTTCATCGTGCACAACATCTGGCGCCTGCTCGGCGGCTGGTACGACGGGAACCCGGCCACCCTGAAGCCCGCGCCGGACGCGGCGGTCGCCGCCGAGGTGGCCGCGCTCGCCGGCGGCGCGACGACCCTCGCCCGCCGCGCACTCGAACTCGCCGAGGCCGGGGATCTGCGCCTCGCCGGACACCTCGCCGAGTGGGCGGCGTTCGCCGCCCCGGAGGACCCGACCGTGCACGGGGCCCGGGCCGAGGTGTTCGAGCGGCGGCGGGCCGCCGAGTCGTCCACGATGGCTCGGGGGGTGTTCGGCGCCGCGGCGCGCGAGTCGCGCGAGGCGGCCGGTCCGGCCCCGGAGCGGCGGTAGGATTCACACTCCTTCCCGGCCCCGGCCGGGCCACTCCCCCGCTCGGAGTCGCGCAGACCCCATGGCCGAAGCTCAGGAACTCCCGACGACGGCGAGCCCCGGCGGACGTCGTTCGCACCTGCCGCCCCTCCTGCGCGCGTGCCGGCCCAAGCAGTGGCTCAAGAACGTCCTCGTCTTCGCGGCTCCAGCCGCGGCCGGCGTGCTCGGGCAGCGCGCGGATCTCGTCGAGGCCACCGTCGCCTTCGTCGCCTTCTGCCTCGCGGCGAGCGGGACCTACCTCCTCAACGACGCGGCCGATGTCGCCGCCGACCGCGCGCACCCCACGAAGCGGTTCCGCCCGGTGGCGACCGGCGAGGTGACGGTGGCGACCGCACGCACGGTGGGCGTCGGCCTGCTCGCCGCAGGCTTCGCCGTCGGATTCATCACCGGGTGGCGCCTCCCGGCCGTCGTGCTCGTGTACCTGATCCTCACCACCACCTACTCCCTCTGGGGTAAGCAGGTGCCGGTCCTCGACCTCGCGATGGTGGCCGCCGGGTTCGTACTCCGCACCGTGGCCGGCGCCGTCGCGGTCGACGTGCCGATCTCGGTGTGGTTCTTCATCGTCGCCTCGTTCGGCTCCCTCTTCGTGGTCGCCGGCAAGCGGTACTCGGAGATGGTCGAACTCGGCGCCGACTCGGCTCGGGTCCGCAGCACTCTCGGCGCCTACTCGGAATCCTTCCTCGGGTACGTGCGGTCCGTTGCGAGCGGCGTCACGCTCGTCGCCTACTGCCTCTGGGCGTTCGAGAAATCCGCGGGTCGGGCCGGCTTCCCCTGGTACGAGGTATCGATCGTGCCGTTCGTGCTCGCCTTCCTGCGGTACGCGTTCATCGTCGACCGCGGCGAGGCCGGGGCACCCGAGGAGGTCGTCCTCACCGACCGCGTGCTCCAGGCCTTCGGTCTCCTCTGGGTCGCGACGGCCGGCATCGGGATCCTCGTTGGCCACTGACCGCCGTCGCGGCTCGAAGGCGCTGCTCTTCGGCTGGGGCGGCACGGCTCCGTCGCGGGCCGAGGTCCGCCACCCGTTCGACGACGGCGAGGTGATCGCAGCGGTTCGAGAACGACCGAAGCGCGGTGTCGTCGCCCGCGGCCTCGGTCGGGCTTACGGCGATGCCGCCCAGAACTCGGGTGGCCTCGTGCTCGAGGCGACCGCGCTCAGCGGCGTGCGACACCTCGACGTCGAGCGGGCCCGGGCCACGGTGGCCGCCGGGACGAGCCTCGACGATCTCATGCGCTGGCTCCTGCCCGAGGGGTTCTTCGTCGTCACGCCGGGCACCCGTTCGGTGACGGTCGGCGGCGCCATCGCCTCCGACATCCACGGCAAGGGCCACCACGCCGACGGCACGTTCGGCTCCAACGTCCGGGCCCTCTCCCTCGTCGACGGAACGGGCACCCTGCGTCGGCTCACCCCGGAGGACACACCCGAGGAGTTCTGGGCGACGACCGGCGGCATGGGCCTCACCGGCGTGATCACCGAGGCCGAGATCGACCTCATCCCCGTGGAGACGTCGGTCATCCGGGCCGACACGGAGCGGGCATCGGACCTCGACGACCTCATGGCGCGCCTCGACGCCCACGACGACGAGTACCGGTACTCGGTGGCATGGATCGACTGCCTCGCGACGGGACGGTCCACGGGCCGGGGCATCATCGATCGCGGCGACCACGCGACGCTCGAGGACCTCAAGCCCGCACGACGCGGGAACCCACGGGCCTTCTCGCCGCATCCGATCATCAGCGCGCCACCGATCTTCCCGTCCGGCCTCGTGAACCGCTGGACGGTGCGCGCCTTCAACGAGTTGTGGTTCCGCAAGTCCCCGAAGCGGAGCGAGGGGCACCTCGTCGACATCGGCTGGTTCTTCCACCCGCTCGACCTCATCACGGGCTGGAACCGCCTCTACGGACCGCGCGGGTTCGTGCAGTACCAATTCGTGGTGCCCTTCGGCCAGGAGCACGCGGTGCAGACGGCCGTCGAACGCCTCAGCCTCGCCGGCACTCCGTCACTCCTCGCCGTGCTCAAACGATTCGGCCCGGCGAACCCCGGTCCGCTCTCGTTCCCACAGCCCGGTTGGACGCTCGCGCTCGACATCCCCGTGGGCGATCCGACCCTCCCGAACCTCCTCGATGGACTCGACGACCTCGTGCTCGACGCGGGCGGCCGGGTGTACCTCGCCAAGGACGCCCGGGTGCGCCCCGGACACCTCGCCGCTATGTACCCTCGGCTCGCGGAATGGCGCGAGGTGCGGAACCGACTCGATCCCGACGGCGTGTTGCGTTCCGATCTCGCCCGGCGACTCGGACTCTGATCCACCCACGACGCCGGAGGGGCGACCACTCCGGAAAGGCAGGCAGGACAGCCATGCAGGACGCTCTCGGCGGGGTTCAGACCGTGCTCGTGCTCGGAGGTGCCTCGGACCTCGGACTGGCGACGGCCCGTCGCCTCGTGCAGGAGCGGACGACGACGGTGATCCTCGCCGGACGAGACCCGGCCGCGATGGCGGAGGGGGCCGAGTCCGTCCGCCGTGCCGGCGCGCAACGGGTCGAGACCATCGCCTTCGACGCGCTCGACCGGGACTCGCACGCCGCGTTCGTCGACCAGTGCTGGGCCGAGTACGGCGATATCGACCTCGTGCTCGTCGCGTTCGGTGTGCTCGGCGATCAGGACGTCGCTGAGCACGACGCGGCCACCGCCCTCGCGATCATCGACGCCAACTTCACCGGCGCCGTCTCCGTGCTCATCCCGCTCATCGACCGGATGCGCGTCCAGGGTCACGGCACGGTGGTCGTGCTGTCGTCGGTGGCCGGCGAACGCGCTCGTCGCTCGAACTTCGTCTACGGCTCGAGCAAGGCCGGTCTCGACATGTTCTGCCAGGGCATGAGCGACGCGCTCATCGGCACGGGCGTGCGCATGATGATCGTGCGTCCCGGTTTCGTGCACTCCAAGATGACCGAGGGACTCGACCCCGCACCGCTGTCGACGACCCCCGAGGCGGTGGCCGACGCGATCGTCGAGGGACTCGCCAAGCGACGCGAGATCATCTGGGTCCCGGCCGCGCTGCGGGCCGTGCTCTCGGGACTGCGCCACGTGCCGCGTCCGGTGTTCCGTCGTCTCCCGGTCTGAGATCGGTGGACGATCGGGGGCGCGCCGTCGCCGCGTTCGACTTCGACGGCACCATCACGCGCAAGGACACCTTGGGCCCGTTCCTGACCCACTACATGGGACGTCGCGCCATGCTGCGGGCCGGGCTGCCGCACGCCCATCGCCTCGGCGCCGCCGCGATCGGACGGGCGGACCGGGACGTCGCCAAGGAGCGCTACCTCGTCTCGTTGCTCGCGGGTCGAGCCGCCGACGCGCTCGTCGCGGCCGGCGCCGAGTACGCCCACCGGGTGCTCGACCGCGCCGATTTCAACCCCGAGGTCGTCGACCGAATGGTCTGGCACGCCGGGCTCGGTCACGAGATCGTCGTGATCAGCGCGTCACTCGCGGTCTACGTCGCACCCGTCGTCGCGTCCCTCGGGGCACACGCGACCTTCGCCACCGAGGTCGAGGTCGTCGACGGTCGCCTCACCGGGCGCCTCACCGGAGGCAACGTGCGGGCCGCGAACAAGGTCGCACGCCTCGCCACGTGGTTGCGGGGTGAGCCCGCGGAGGTCTGGGCCTACGGCGACTCGGCCGGCGACGCCGACCTCCTCGCCGCCGCCGACCACCCGCACCTCGTGCGGCGGGGCCGGATCGAACCGCAGCGCTGATCCAGCCCGACGCACCGGGTCAGGCCACGGCCACCTCGACCGGGATGCCGTTGAGCACCGCATTGCCGGACAACGGGTCGATGACGCTCGCGTCGGTGAGCAGGTTCGAGTTCACACCGGCGTACTCCGCGGCCACCCGCATGTCGGTGCCCGGGACCCCGTGGCCCCAGCCGTGCGGGATGCTCACGACGCCGGGCCGGATGCCGTCGGTCACCTCGACCGGGATGACGACCTCGCCGACCCGTGACCGGACCCGGGCCGGGGCACCGTCGGTGAGACCGAGGTCGGCCGCGTCGTCCGGGTGGATGTGGAGCGTGCAGCGCGCCTTGCCCTTCACGAGCACCTTGATGTTGTGCATCCACGAGTTGTTGGAGCGCAGGTCGCGACGCCCCACCAGCACGAGGCCCGGGATCGGTGCGCCGAGGGAGGGGACGAGGCGCGCCTCGACGTCGGCGACCATGAGTGCCGGCGCGAGATCGATCCGTCCGGTCGGGGTGCGCAGCACCTCCGGGAGGCGGGGCTGCAGCGGTCCGAGGTCGACGCCGTGCGGGTTCGCCTCGAGCACTGCGAGGCTCAGCCCGTCGGGCTCCGCCCCGAAGCGGTCGCCGTACGGGCCCGTCCGCAACATGAAGTCCACCACCCGCGCCGGCCCACGCCGCAGCGCGAGGGCCTCGAGCATCTCCTCGGCCGACGGCAGGTCGTCGCGCTGAGCGGCCTTGGTCACGAGTCCCGAGATGATGAAGTCGTCGAGCCCGCTGCACTCCTCGGCGCTGCCCTGGGCACCGCCGGCGATCGCCGCGAGGCGGAGCAGGATCTCCCACTCGTGCATCTCCCCCGGCGGGAGTTCGTTGATCGGCGGCGAGTAGTTCGCGACGTTGCGGATCGAGAGCGAGTAGAAGGCGAGGTCGAAGTGCTCCTTGGTGAGGATGCCCCCGGGCGGCAGGATCACGTCGGCGTGACGGGTGGTCTCGTTGCGGTAGATGTCGACGCAGACCATGAACTCGAGGTCGCCGAGCGCCGCGTCGAGGCGTCCGGCATCGGGGGTGGAGACCACCGGGTTGCCGGCCACGGTCACCAGAGCCCGGATCTGTCCCGCACCCGGGGTGAGGATCTCGCTCGCCAGCGTCGCCACCGGGAACTCGCCCAGCACCTCGGGCTTGCCCTCGACCCGGCTGTGCCGCCGACCGATGCGGAACCCTCGCCCGCGCCCCGGCGTCCCCCCGGTGTTCGCGCTGCCCGCCGCGTTCTTCGGGAACAGCGCCCCACCCGGTCGGTCCAGGTTGCCGGTGAGCACGTTGACGACGTCGACGAGCCAGGAGGCGAGCGTGCCGTACTCCTGGGTGCACGTGCCGATGCGGCCGTATACCGCGGCGGTCGGGGCATCGAGGAGCTCGGTCGCCATCCGTCGGATGTCGGCGGCCGGGACCCCGCACACCGGGGCGACGGCCTCCGGAGTGAAGTGCGGCGCGAGCCGCTCGATCTCCTCCATGCCGTCGGTGATGCCCGCCGCACGACCCAGGTCGGCCCGCCCGCTGGCCAGGATGACGTTGACGAGACCGAACAGGAGGTGCGCGTCGGTGCCGGGGCGGATCGCCACCCACTCGTCGGCCTCCTCGGCCGTCTTCGAGCGGCGTGGGTCCACCACCACGATGCGCCCGCCACGGGCCCGGATCGCTCGGAGGCGGCCCGGCAGGTCGGGCGCAGTCATGAGGCTGCCGTTCGACGCGAACGGGTTCGCGCCGAGCATGAGCAGGTGGTCGGTGCGGTCGAGATCCGGGATCGGCACCGAGATCGGCGTCCCGAACATGAGGCCCGCGGAGACGTGCTTGGGCATCTGGTCGACCGTGCTCGCCGAGAACACGTTCGTCGTGCCCAGACCCTGCAGGAGCGCCCGGTTGTAGATGATCGGCGCCAGGTTGTGGGCGCACGGGTTGCCGAGGTACGCGCCGACCGCATCTCGACCATGGCGCTCGATGACACCCATGAGGCCCTCGCGCACCGCGGCGAACGCCTCGTCCCAGGTCACCTCGACGAACTCGTCGCCGCGCCGCACGAGTGGCGCCCGCAACCGGTCCGGATCGGCGACGAGGTCCTTGAGTGCCGCGCCCTTCGGACAGAGGTAGCCCTTCGAGAAGACGTCGTCCTTGTCGCCACGAACGAGCGCGATCTCCTCGCCCTCCATGTGGAGTTCGAGGCCGCAGGTCGCCTCGCAGAGCGGGCAGGTCCGGTACTCGATCGTGCGCATGGGTCCTCCGTGGACGGCGGCCGCGGGTGGGTGTCGCCAGAGGTTAGGCACCCGACGGCCCGTCGCGGCGACCTTGCCCGTCCCGATCGGGCCCTCCCACGGCGTGGGCACCGGTACGCTCGCCGACCATGACCGACGACCGCCTGTACTTCCGCCAACTCCTCGCCGGTCGCGACTTCGCGACCGAGGACCCGATCGCCCGACAGATGGTCAACTTCGTGTACCTCGTCGGCGACCGGGCCACCGGTGAGGCCGTCGTGATCGACCCCGCTTACGGCGTCCGGGAACTGGTGGAGATCGCCGGCGGCGACGGCATGACGATCACCGGGGCCCTCGCCACCCACTACCACCCCGACCACGTCGGCGGCTCGATGATGGGCTGGGAGATCGAGGGCGCGGCGGACCTGCTCGCGATCGATGGCGTGCGGGCGAAGCTGCATGTGCACCACGATGAGGCCTGGGGGGTCCAGCGCGTCACCGGGCTCTCGGACTCGGATCTCGTGCGCCACGACGGCGGGGACGTGGTCGAGGTCGGAGCGGTGACCATCACGCTCGTGCACACGCCCGGCCACACCCCGGGCAGTCAGTGCTTCATCGTCGACGGTCGCCTCGTGTCCGGCGACACCCTGTTCCTCGACGGATGCGGCAGGACCGACCTGCCGGGCGGCGACTCCGACGAGCTGTACCGCTCCCTCACCCAGCGCCTCGCCCGGGTGCCGGACGACACCGTCCTGTACCCGGGCCACCTGTACTCGGCCGAGCCGCATGCGACCATGGGCGAGACCCGGACCCGCAACTACGTGTTCCGGCTCCCGACGCTCGAGCAGTGGCAGGTGATGTTCGGCACGCCCGGGGGCTGACGGCGCCGCTGACCGCGGCCTAGCCTCCGACCATGGCTGACGCACCCTGGTCCGGAGACACCTGCTCACTCGTCGACGCGTTCCGCGCCGGCGAGCGCACCCCGCTCGAGGAGCTCGACGCGACGCTCGCGGCGATCGACACCTCCGGCCTCAACGCGTTCTCGTACCTCGACCCCGAGGCGGCCCGGTCGGCTGCGGCCGCGGCCGACGTGTCCCAGCCCTTCGGCGGTGTACCGATCGGCGTGAAGGAGCTCGATGCCGTCGCCGGTTGGCCCGCCACGGAGGCGAGCATCCCGTTGCGCGACGAGGTGGCCGACCAGGACTCCACCAAGGTCGCGCGGCTCCGGCGGGCCGGCGCGGTGCCGGTGGGCCTCACCACCTCGAGCGAGTACGGCGGCGTCAACCTCACCTACACCAAGCTCAACGGCGCGACCCACAACCCGTGGGACCCCGAGCACACGCCCGGAGGATCCTCCGGCGGCTCGGCGGCGGCGGTGGCCGGCGGTCTCGTCACGATGGCGACCGGCGGCGACGGCGGTGGATCGATCCGGATCCCGGCGGGGTTCACCGGGCTCCCCGGCCTCAAGGCCACCTACGGGCGCATCCCGAAGGGCCCGAACATGGTGATGGCCTCGCTCACCGCGGTGAGCGGGTGCCTGTCCCGCTCCGTGCGCGATATCGCCCGCTTCTTCGACGTGTCGAACGGCTTCGACCCGCGTGACCCCTACTCCCTCCCCCGCGTCGAGGGGTGGGAGGCCGGCCTCGGCTCGCACCTGGAGGACCTCCGGGGCAGGCGGGCCGCCATCAGCGTCGACCTCGGACGCGCCGCCGTCGCGAACGAGGTGCGCGAGGTGGTCGAAGCCGCGGCCCGTTGGCTCGCCGACGAGGTCGGCCTCGAACTGGTCGAGATCCCGATCCGGGTGCCCGAGGTCTCCTACGAGTGGGCACTGTCCGGGCTCGGGGAGATCCTCATGCGCCTCGGCGACCGGTGGCCCGACTGCAAGCCCGACCTCACACCACAGATCGCGTTCGGCATGGAGATGGCCCAGTCGATGTACAGCATCGAGACGCGGGCCCGCATCGAGAGCCAGCGGGTCCGCATGAACGAGACGATGGCGACCATCTTCGACCAGGTGGACTTCGTGCTCGCCTCCACGAACCCCGACGTCGCATTCGGGTCGCACGGGCCGATGCCGGACGAGGTCGACGGCGAGAAGGTCGGGATGGGAAACAACGGCGCGCTCACGATCCCGGCGAACATCTACGGCAACCCGGCGGTGAGCATCCCGGCGGGGCAGGTCCGGGGGCTGCCGGTGGGACTGCAGGTCCTCGCACCGCACCACCGGGAGGAGTGGCTGCTCGACTGCGCACTCGCGTTCGAGCGGGCCCGTCCGTGGCCGCTCACCGCGCCCGGTGCACCCGCGTGACGACACCCGCGGGCCAACCGGCACGCGTGATCGTGTGCGTGGAGTGTGGCGGGCGCGCCCACCTGCTCCAGATCGCCGACCCCGAGGCCCCGTACACCGAGGGCGACTGGGCGCCGTACCGCTGCGAGGACTGCCTCGACCGCTTCGACCTCGAGGTCGTCGCCGAGGACCTGGACGGGAGCGCCCCCGACCAGCAGACGCTCTGACCACAGGACCGAGCGAGCCCCGCGCTCCCGGACCCATCG
>JBJTOY010000015.1:0-26028 GCA_046074845.1 Actinomycetes bacterium
GAGAAGGGGACCACGTACATCGTGCGGCCGCGCATCGAACCCCGGAACAGCGAGTTGAGCTGCGCGCGCATCTCCGCCGGGTCACGCCCGTTGTTGTTCGCCCCGGCGTCGATCGCGCGCTCGGAGCAGATGAACGTGCGGTCCTCGACCCGGGCGACGTCCGAGGGGTCGGTCGCGGCCCAGTAGGAGTTCGGGCGCTTGGCCGGGTCGAGCGGCACGAAGGTGCCGGCCTCCACGAGCTGCGCGGCGAGGCGGTCGGCCTCGGCCTGCGAGCCGTCGAACCAGTGGATGGCGGCGGGCTCGGTGAGCGCAGCCATCTCCTCGACCCACGCGATGAGTCGGGCGTGCTGGGTGGGGGCGTCGTCGGCGATGGACACGGATACGACTCCTTGCGACCTGCCCGGCGGCGTCGGTGCCCCCGGCTCGAATGGTCGCGGAGTGTAGGGCCGGTCCCGCTACCGCCCCCAACCGCGCCCGGCGGGGCGGGGACGCCGCAGGGGCAGGCTCAGACCTGCACCTGATCGGGCAGGCCCATGTCGCCCTCGGAGCCCGAACGGATCGCGGTGGCGCGGCCCTCGGGGTCGAGGTCGAAGTTCACGCGCTGGCCCTGACGCAGCACCCGGAAGAGCGAGCCCTCGAGCGCGCCCGGGGCGATGGTGATGTCGAGGCGGTCGGTGTCGCGCACGACGACACCCTCCCCGGTCTCCGGGTCGTAGGAGCGGACGACGCCCTGCACGGCCGTTACGGCTTCTGGACCTTGCCGGCCTTGAGGCAGGCGGTGCAGGCGTTGATGCGCTTCGGCGAACCGTTGACCACTGCGCGCACCTTCTGGACGTTGGGGTTCCAGCGTCGCTTCGTGCGGCGGTGCGAGTGGCTGAGGCGCATGCCGAAGACCGGCTTCTTGCCGCAGACGTCGCAGACGGATGACATGGCTCGACCTCAGGATCGGTTCGCGGGACCGGGGGAGGATAGCAGGAGGCCCCGTCGGGCCACCCTCCCGGCGGTACGCTCGCACCCGTGCCCGTGCTCGAGACCCTCACCGCCACCGACCTGCGCCTCGCGGTGACCCGGTTCCGGGATGCGCTGCGCTCCCACCAGGAGGAGCTCAACCGGCTCAACGTGTACCCGGTCCCGGACGGGGACACCGGCACGAACATGATGCTCACCCTCGAATCGGTCGCGAACGAGCTCCGGACGGCCGAGACGATGGACGAGGTCTGCACGGCGATCGCGCACGGCTCCCTCATGGGGGCCCGGGGCAACTCGGGCGTCATCACCTCGCAGATCCTGCGGGGCCTCGTCGAGTCGTTCCGGGGCCGCACCGAGGTCGGGCCGGCCGAGACCGTGGCGGCGCTGCGCCGGGCCGCCGACGCGGCGTACCAGGCGGTGATGCGGCCGGTCGAGGGCACGATCCTCACGGTCTGTCGTGAGGCCGCCGAGGCCGCGGAGGCCGCCGAGGCCTCCTCGATCGAGGCGGTGCTGCTCGCTGCGGAGGCCGGTGCGGAGGCCTCGGTCGCTCGCACGCCCGAGTTGCTCCCGGCCCTGCGCGACGCCGGCGTGGTGGACGCCGGCGGCAAGGGGTTCACCCTCCTGCTCGACGCGTTCCTCGAGGTCGTGTCGGGTCGGCCGATCCCGGAGCCCATGATCGTCGACGCGCCGAACATCGTGCGCGAGCACCTCGAGGCCGGCGACGTGTCCTCGCTGCGGTACGAGGTGATGTTCCTGCTCGACGCGCCCGACTCGACCATCGACGCCTTCAAGGCCACCTGGATGGCGCTGGGCGACTCGATCGTGGTCGTCGGGGGTGACGGTCTCTGGAACTGCCACGTGCACACCGACGACATCGGCGGCGCGATCGAGGCGGGCATCGAGGCCGGGCGACCCCGCAACATCCGCGTGACGGACCTCATCGAGCAGGTCGAGGAGGAGGTCTGGGTCCGCGAGCACGGCGGGGCCGGCGGGGAGGCGAGCGGCGCCGCGGTGACGACGGCGGTGGTCGCGGTCGGGGTGGGCGAGGGGGTCAAGCGCCTCCTCCGCAGCCTCGGCGTGCAGGAGATCGTGGCGGGTGGACAGTCGATGAACCCGTCGACCGCGCAGATCCTCGAGGCGGTCGAGCGGGGGCCGGCGGACGCGGTCATCGTCCTGCCGAACAACAAGAACATCATCCCGGTGGCCCGGCAGGTCGACGCGCTGTCCGACAAGCGGGTCGAGGTCGTGCCGACCGTGTCGGTGCTCGAGGCGCTCGCCGCGCTCGTCACCTACGACCCGGACGCCGACTGCGACACCAACCTGCGGGCTATGGAGGCCGGGGCGCTCGCGGTGCGGGCCGGTGAGGTGACCCGGGCGGTGCGCGACAGCACCGCCGAGTGCGGACCGATCCGGGAGGGTGACTGGCTCGCGATCGACCCGAGCGGGATCGGCGCGACGGCGTCGAGCGCGGCCGAGGCCGCGTTCGCGCTCGTCGACCGCCTCATCGACGAGGACAGCGAGATCGTGACCGTGCTCGTGGGGACCGATGCCCGTCCGGCCGAGACCCAGCGGGTGCGGGAGCACCTCGCGGCGAAGCACCCGCACGTCGAGATCGAGGTGCACGAGGGGGGCCAGCCGCTCTACCCGTACCTCATCGGGGTGGAGTAGCCACGGCCCCGCACTCCCTGCGCGAGCTCGCCCGGACCCCACTCGGGGACGTCGAGGGCATCCGGGCGCGCACGATCGAACGGCTCGCGGTGATGGAGGTCGTGACGGTCCTCGACCTCCTGCACCTCTACCCGCGCCGCATCCACGACCGCACGGCGGTCACGCCGATCGACCAGCTCGAGATCGGCACCGAGACGACCGTGTTCGGCTCGGTGCTGGCGATCTCGTCGCGGGTCACCAAGAACCGCAAGAAGATGGTGGTGGCCCGCGTCGGGGACGACCAGGCGCGCCTCGAGGTGACGTTCTTCAACCAGCCGTGGCGTGCCACGCAGATGCCGGTGGGGACCGAGGTCGCCATGTTCGGCAAGGTCGAGACCTTCGCCGGGAAGCGGCGGATGACGAACCCGGTGGTCGACGTCATCGGCCGGGCCGGCGAGGCGCGCACCGGCCGCATCGTCGCCGTGTACCCGCAGTCGGCGAAGGCCGAGATCTCCTCGTGGGAGATCGCCCCCGCAGTGGCCCGAGCCCTGGAGTTCGCCGGCGAGGTCTACGACCCGCTGGACGCGGCCATCCGCGACCCGCTCCGACTCGTGGATCGGACCACCGCACTGCGGGACGTCCACCGGCCCGAGACAGCGGAGGACCACCGGCAGGCCGAGCGGCGGTTGCGCTTCGACGAGTTCCTGGTCGCCCAGGTCGGCCTCGTGGCCCGCAAGCGTGCCCTCGCGGCGGCCGAGATCGGCATCCGCCATGCGTCGGACGGGCCGCTCGTGGCCGCGTTCTGCGACCGCCTGCCGTTCGAGGTCACCGCGGACCAGACCCGGGCCATCGCCGAGATCCGCGCCGACCTCGCCCGTCCCGCGCCGATGCACCGCCTGCTCCAGGGCGACGTCGGCTCGGGCAAGACCGTCGTCGCGCTCGCCGCGATGCTCGTGGCGGTGGAGGGCGGCCACCAGGCCGCGCTCATGGCCCCGACCGCGGTGCTCGCCGAACAGCTGTACGCGGTGGCGCTGCGCACCTACGGCGACCTCGTGCCCGGCGCGCCCGGGGCGAACCTGCTCGGCGAGACGACGAGCGGGGTCCGGCTGCTCACGAACCGCACCACGGCACGGGAGCGGACCGAGATCGCGACCGGCCTGCGCGACGGCACGGTCCACATCGTGGTCGGCACCCACGCCCTGCTCTACGGCGACTCCCCGTTCACGAACCTCGGCCTCGTCGTCATCGACGAGCACCATCGGTTCGGCGTCGAGCAGCGCGACGTCCTGAAGCAGCGGGCGGGCGCGCTCGTCCCCGACGTCCTCGTCATGACTGCCACCCCGATCCCGCGCACCGCCGCGTTGCTCGTCTACGGCGACCTCGACATCTCGGTGCTCGCGACCATGCCGGAGGGTCGCCAGGCGATCGCCACGGAGGTGCTGCGACGCGACACGAGCGAGACGACGCGTGCCTACGCGCAGGTGCGGGCCGAGGTGGCGGCCGGACGGCAGGCCTACGTGGTCTGCCCGCTCGTCGAGGGCTCGGAGAAGATCGAGGCGAAGGCGGCGACCGAACGAGCGGAGGAACTGCGGGCCGGCGAGCTCGAGGGCCTGCGCATCGGCCTCCTCCACGGTCAGATGCCGGCCGCCGACAAGGAGGCGGTCATGGAGGCGTTCCGGGCCCGCGAGCTCGACGTGCTGGTGGCCACGACGGTCATCGAGGTCGGCGTCGACGTCCCGAACGCCACGGTGATGGTCATCGAGGACGCGCAGCGATTCGGGCTCGCCCAGCTCCACCAGCTGCGCGGCCGCGTCGGTCGCGGCGGGGGCGAGTCGTGGTGCTACCTCATCGCGGACACCGCCACCGAGGACGCGGCGGCCCGGATGGACGCCATGGTCGAGACCACGAACGGCTTCGTGCTCGCCGAGCGCGACCTCGAGATCCGCGGCAGCGGGCAGGTCTTCGGCGAACGGCAGTCGGGACAACGGGTGGATCGTCACCTGCGACTCGCGCGCCTGCCCCGCGACGAGCGGTACGTGGAGTTCGCCCGCTCGACCGCCGAGGCGATCCTCGACGCCGATCCCGACCTCGCCGCGCACCGGCCGCTGGCCGAGGAGGTCGAGGACCTCCTCGGCGACGACGTCGAGTACCTGTTCAAGTCATGAGTGCAGGACGCGGGCCCCGCGTGATCGCCGGGGAGATCGGCGGGCTTCGCCTCGCCACGCCCCGCGGCTCGCGCACGCGCCCGACGGCGGACCGGGTGAAGGAGTCCCTGTTCGCCGCCCTCGGTGCACGTGTCGAGGATGCGGTCGTGCTCGACCTGTACGCGGGGAGCGGTGCGCTGGCCATCGAGGCACTCTCCCGCGGTGCGGCGCGCGCGGTCGCGGTGGAGTCCGATCGCGCGGCGGTCGCGGCGATCCGGACCAACGTGGAGCGTGCGCACCTCGTGGGGCGTCTGCGCGTGCATCCCGGCACGGTCGCGGCCTACCTCGCCGGCGCGATCGTCGACGGGCCCTTCGACCTCGTGCTCATGGATCCGCCCTACGACACGCCGGGGGCCACGATCGGCGCGCACCTCATGGCGCTCGGCGCGCCGGGCGTCCTCGCTGCGGGTGGGAGCGTCGTGGTGGAACGGGCCGCCGACGGCGCACCCACGATGCCGGAGGGCTGGCGTGTCACGTGGGCCCGCACCTACGGGGATACGCTCCTCGTGCTCTGCGAGCCCGGCGGCGACTGACCGCCCGACCTCCCCGCCCGACCTCCACGACGGACCCCGGGGTCCGCCCGAACCGCAAAGGAAGCGCCGGTGTCCATCGCCCTGTGCCCGGGATCGTTCGACCCCGTGACCCTCGGCCACCTCGACATCATCGAGCGCACCTCGCGGCACTTCTCGGAGGTGGTCGTAGCGGTGATCCGGAACCCGCAGAAGACCCAGTCCCTGTTCACGCTCGAGGAGCGCCAGGACATGCTGCGTGAGGTGACCGCGCACCTGCCGAACGTGCGGATCGCGTTCTTCAAGGGCCTGCTCGTGGACTTCGCGCGCGACAACGGTGCGAGCGCGATCGTCAAGGGCCTGCGTGCGGTGTCCGACTTCGACTACGAACTCCAGATGGCGCAGATGAACCAGCGCCTCTCGGGGATCGACACGTTCTTCATCTCCACGAGCCCGCAGTACTCGTTCCTGTCGTCGAGCCTGGTGCGCGAGGTCGGGCGCTTCGGCGGCGACGTCTCGACGATGGTGCCGGCGTCGGTCGCGGCGCGGCTCACGGAACGCTTCGCCGAGCAGGGGGGTCAGCCATGAGCGACTACGACGCGCTGGACGGGACGATCCCGGACACCGAGGAGAGCCTCAACCTCATCCGTGACCACGTCGAGCAGGCCCGGTCCATGCCGATGTCGGCCTCGGTGATGGTCAACAAGGACGAGCTGCTCGGGCTCATCGAGGACGCGCTCGCCATGCTCCCGGAGGAGATCCGTCAGGCCCGCTGGCTCCTCAAGGAGCGCGAGGAGTTCCTCGCCAAGGCGCGCAAGGAGGCCGAGGAGATCATCGAGGCCGGTCGGCAGCAGGCCGAGCGGATGGTCGAGCGAACCGAGGTCGTGCGCTCCGCCCGCCGCACCGCGGAACGGGTGGTCGAGGCCGCCGAGGACCGGGCGCGGGCGATGCGCCTCGAGACCGAGGACTACATCGACCAGAAGCTCGCCGGGTTCGAGGTCGTGCTCGAGCGCACCATGGGTGCGGTCCAGAAGGGTCGGGAGCGGCTGTCCCTCGTCGTCGAGGCGCCCGCCGAGCCGGGTGCGCCCGAGGGCGACGAGGCCGGTGCCGCCTTCTTCGACCAGGAGATGGACTGACCGAGCCCGCCCCGGGAGACCCCGGTGCGGGCGCTGCTCCGATCATGGCCCCTCGAGCGGCCCACCCGGGTCGCCGGTCGGACCGCCGTGACGCCGGCGGTCCCGCACGATCCGCCCCGACCCGCGCCCCGGCCATGGACCTGCTCCGACAGAACGTCTCCGACCTCCTCCACAAGCCGGCCGCCCGCCGGGTGGTGACGGTCGACGTCCCGGCCGACGAGCTCGGCGGCATCGGGCAGACCCGCCTCGCCGCCGACGAGCCGGTCCACATCGAGATCTCGCTCGAGCACGTGGCCGACTCGATCGTCGTGAACGGGACCGCCACGGCGGTCTACGAGGGGGAGTGCGCCCGCTGCCTCGAGCCGGTCCGCCACTCGGTGGCCACCCCGGTCCGGGAGCTGTTCGAGCCCGAACCCATCGAGGGCCAGACCTACGCCCTCGAGGGCGAGGAGGTCGACCTCGGCGGCCCGCTGCGGGACAACCTCCTGCTCGAACTCCCGCCGACCGTCCTCTGTCGGGAAGAATGCGCCGGTCTCTGCCCGGCCTGCGGTGCCAACCGCAACGACGGGGAGTGCGGCTGCGACCTCACCGTGCCCGACCCGCGGTGGGACGCCCTCCGCGACCTCAAGATCACCTGACCCCAGGAGCACACCAATGGCCGTCCCCAAGCGCAAGACCCCGCGAGCCAAGACCCGGCAGCGGCGCGCCTCCAACTGGACCCTCGACCGCGCGGCCCGGAGCACCTGCCCGACCTGCGGGGCCACCAAGCTCCCGCACGTCGTGTGCGGGAACTGCGGCACCTACCGCGGCCGCCAGGTCATCGACGTCGACTGACGACGTGAGCGCACCCCTGCGCATCGCGGTCGACGCCATGGGCGGCGACCGTGCGCCCGACGAGATCGTGGCGGGTGCCATCCAGGCCGTCGACGCGCTCGGCGTCGAGGTCCTCCTCTTCGGCCTCCCCGATGCCATCACGCCGCTGCTGCCCGGTGGGGTCGCGCCCGCGGGTGTGACGGTCGTGCCGTGCACCGAGGTCATCGAGATGCACGACGACCCGGCGCGCTCGGTCCGCACCCGCAAGGACGCGTCCGTCGTGCGAGCCGCCGAGGCCGTCCGGGACGGCGCCGCGGATGCCATGGTCGGCGCCGGCAACACCGGGGCGACGATGGCGAGTGCTCTGCTGCGCTACGGGCGGATCAAGGGCACGGCGCGCCCGGCGATCGCGGTGCCCATCCCGGTGCCCTTCGGCCGCCCGCACCTCCTCGTGGACGCCGGGGCGACCGTCGACGCGTCGCCCGAGTGGCTCGTGCAGTTCGCCCGCATGGGTCGGGCCTACGCCCGGTTGCGGCTCGGGGTGGCCGAGCCCACCGTCGGGCTGCTCTCGAACGGGGAGGAGCCGGGCAAGGGCGACGACCTGCGCAAGCAGACCTTCGCGATGCTCGAGGGCGAGGCGTGGTTCACCGGCAACGCCGAGGGTCGCGACTTCATGACCGGTCGTCCCGACGTCATCGTCACCGACGGCTTCACCGGCAACGTCGCACTCAAGTCCATGGAGTCGGCGCTCAAGGCGGCCGCGGGCCTCGTCTTCACCGTGCTCGGGTCGACCGACGAGACGAAGGCCGCCGCCGAGGTCGTCACCGGCCCGCTGCTCCAGGCGGTCTCGGACTACCTCGACCCCGACACGGTCGGCGGCGGCGCGCTGCTCGGCGTCGACGGGGTCTGCATCATCTCGCACGGGTCCTCATCGGCCCGCGCCATCGTCAACGCGATCGGCCTCGCCGCGGACTGCGTGCGCGGCGGGATCGTCGCCCGACTCAAGGAGGCAGTCGCCGATGCCGGCTGAGACCCACACCACCCGCGAGCCGGTGTCGCCCGACGAGGTGCTCGCCATCGTGCGTGCCCACCTCGCCGAGATCCTCGAGATCGCCGAGGACGCGATCCAGCGGGAGTCCCGCTTCGCCGAGGACCTCGAGGCCGACTCACTCGCCCTCATCGAGCTCGTCGAGGCGCTCGAGGAGGATCTCGGCGAGCGCACGGTCGGGTTCTCGGTCGACGACGACGACCTCGCCGACCTGCGCACCGTCGGTGACGCGGTCGACTACGTCGTGCTGCGGCTCGGCGCCGCGTCGGCCTAGGTCCGCCGGCGGCGATGACCGAGGCGGCGCGGCGGGCGCTCGAGGCCCACATCGGGCACGTGTTCGTCGACGACGCGTTGTTCCGGCGCGCGCTCACGCACCGCTCGTACTGCGCCGAGCATGCCGGGGAGCCCTCGAACGAACAGCTCGAGTTCCTCGGTGACGCGGTCCTCGGATACGTGGTGAGCGACCACGTGTTCCACGCCCACCCGGACCTCTCGGAGGGGCAGTGGTCGAAGGTGCGCGCCTCGGTGGTGAACACCGAGAGCCTGGCCGAGGTGGCGCGCGAGGTCGGGGTCGGGGAGGGCCTGTTGCTCGGCAAGGGCGAGGCCGCCGCCGGCGGTCGGGACAAGGGCTCCATCCTCGGCGACGCGATGGAGGCGATCTTCGCCGCGGTGTACCTCGACGGCGGGGAGGACCGTGCCCGGGCCGTGATCCTCGGGCTGCTCGCTGATCGGATCGCCGCAGCCTCGGCGATCCCGGGTGCCGACGACCCGAAGACCTCGTTGCAGGAACTCGCGCTCGAGCGGGGCATCGGGCTGCCCCGGTACCGGGTCGAGGGCGCCGGTCCCGATCACGAGCGGGTGTTCAGCGCGGTGGTCCTGCTCGAGGGCGTCGAGCGCGGCGCGGGCACGGGCGTCAGCAAGAAGGCGGCCGAGCAGGCCGCCGCACGCGAGGCCGCGGCGTGGCTGCGGACCGCGCACGGCGCGGCCCCGGGGACCGATGCCGGAACTCCCTGAGGTGGAGGTCGTCCGCCGTGGGCTCGCCCGCGGCGTGGTCGGCCGCACGGTGCGCGAGGTCGAGGCCACGGGCGCCCGCTCGATCCGGCGCCACGCGGACGCCGCCGAGTTCCGATCGCTCGTGGTGGGCCGCACGGTGCGCGCGGTGGACCGGCGGGGCAAGTACCTCCTCCTGCGGCTCGACGACGACGCGGTGCTGATCGGCCACCTGCGGATGTCCGGGCAACTGCGCCTCGCCGCCGACGCCGAGGTCGAACGGGCCAAGCACACCCACGTCGTGCTCACCTTCGCCGACGGCGGACAGTTGCGCTTCGTCGATCCGCGCACCTTCGGCGAGCTGTTCGTCTCGGCGACCCGGACCCGGGACGGCGAGGTGGCCGAACTCGAGACCCTCGGTCCGGAACCCCTCGACTCGGACACCACCGCGGACATCCTCGGGGCGCGCCTCACACCGCGCCGGACGCGGTTGAAGACCGCGCTGCTCGACCAGCGCACGATCGCCGGGATCGGCAACATCTACGGCGACGAGATCGCCTTCCGGGCCGGGCTGCGTCACGACCACCGCACCGATGCGCTCACGCCCGAGGAGCTGGATCGGCTCCACGCCGCGATGGTCACGGTGCTCGAGGCCGCGGTGGGGGCCGGGGGCTCCTCCCTCGCCGACGGCCAGTACGTCGACGTGGACGGCCGGGCTGGCACCTACCAGCGCGACCACGCGGTGTTCGCCCGGGCGGGCCAGCCCTGCCGTCGTTGCGACGGGACGGTCGAACGGGTGCGCTTCGCCGGTCGCTCCACCCATTTCTGCCCGGGATGCCAGCACTGATGGCCGGCATCGAGGCCCGTCACGTCCTCGTCTCCGGCCGGGTGCAGGGGGTCTGGTTCCGGGACACCTGCTGCGAGCAGGCCCGCAACCTCGGGGTCGCCGGGTGGGTGCGCAACCTGGCCGACGGGCGGGTCGAGGCCGTGTTCGAGGGCCCGGCCGCCGCGGTCGGGCGGATGGTGGCGTGGTGCCACGAGGGTCCGAGCCGGGCCCGGGTCGATGCGGTCGAGGTGGAGCTCCGCACCGCCACCGGGCTCGCTGGGTTCCGCATCACCTGAGGCCCGCCGGGTCGGGACCCCTTGACAGCCGTGCGGGCCCGGTATTCGCGCGCTCCGTGGGACGCGTCGCTATGGTCCCCCGAGGAGCGGAGAAAGGGTCCTCGCGCGTGTTCCTCAAGTCACTGACCCTCCGGGGTTTCAAGTCGTTCGCCGACAAGACGACGCTCGAGTTCGAGCCGGGCGTCATGGTCGTCGTCGGGCCGAACGGGTCCGGCAAGTCCAACCTCGTCGACGCCGTCGCCTGGGTGCTCGGCGCGCAGGGTCCCCGCTCGCTGCGCGGCGGCAAGATGGATGACGTCATCTTCGCCGGCACCCGGGAGCGCCCGGCGCTCGGCCGGGCCGAGGTGTCCCTCACCATCGACAACTCGAGCGGTGCGCTCCCGATCGAGTTCTCCGAGGTCACCATCACCCGCACGCTGTTCCGCAGCGGGGACTCCGAGTACGCGATCAACGGTGTGGGGTGCCGCCTCCTCGACATCCAGGAACTGCTCTCGGACTCCGGCATCGGACGGCAGCAACACGTGATTGTCGGGCAGGGCCAACTCGACACCGTCCTCAACGCGCGACCCGAGGATCGGCGCCTCATCATCGAGGAGGCCGCCGGGGTCCTGAAGTACCGCAAGCGCCGGGAGAAGGCCGAGCGCCGGCTCGAGGCGACCGAGGGCAACCTGCTCCGGCTCAACGACCTGCTGCGCGAGGTCCGCCGTGGCCTCGCCCCGCTGCAGCGGCAGGCGGACGCCGCCCGGCGGCACGACGGCCTGGTCGACGAGCTCCGCGCGATCCGGCTCCACCTCGCCGGCCACGAACTCGCTGGCCTGCAGACCAGGACCGAGCGCATCGTCGACACCCGGGCGCGGCTCGCCGGCGAGGACGCGACGCTGCAGGTGCGCCTGCGCGAACTCGACCTGTCCGTGCTCGACGCCGAGCGGGCGTTGACCGTCGCGGGGCACGGCGACCTGGCGGCCATGCTCGCCCGGGTCGAGGGGCTGCGTGAACGGGCCCGTGGCGTGAGTGCGCTGCTCGTCGAGAAGCAGCGCAGCGTGGAGCGCGAGATGCGGGCCGCGGCCGATGAGGGTGTGGTGGAGAACTTCGTCGCCGAATCCGGCGCGCTGCGCGCGGAACTCGCGGCGGTGCAGGCCGATGCGGCAGGGTTCACGGCGCGCGCCGAACAGATCGCTACGGCCGAGGCCGAGGTGGCCGCGGCGCGTGCGGCGTTCCGGGCCGAGGCGACCGAGGCCGCCGATCGCGGCGATGCCGAGGCCGCCCGACGCGAACTCGCCGCCCGGCGCGAGTCCCTCGGTCGGGCCGAGGCGGAGCCGGAGCGCATCGAGGCGCGCGCCCGCGCCATCGCCGAGCGCATCGTGGCGCTCACGGCCGAGCGCGCAACCCAGCAGGAGCGCGCCGAGGCGGCGCGCGCGGCCGGCGACCCGCTCGTGGCCGACGCGACCTCCGCCCGGGAGGCCCTCGAGGCGGCCGAGCGGGGCGCCCGCGACGCCGAGGAGGCGCTGCGGCGGGTCGAGGCCGATGCGAGCCGGTGGGCGGCACGGGCCGAGGCGCTCGCGCTCGCCCTGGACAGCGCGCGCGACGCCGCCGGCGCGGCTCGCATCGACGGCATGGCCGGGGTGGCCGGACCGCTCGTGGACCACCTCACGATCGAGGCCGGCACGGAGGCCGCGGTGGCGGCCGCCCTCGGCGACGCGATGCGCGCCATCGTCGTGCAGGGCGGTGACGCCGCGAAGCGCGCGCTCGACCGCCTCGTCGACGGGGACGCCCGCGCGCTGCTGCTGGTGGTCGACGCGTCGGTCCAGTCGGTGCAGGGGGAGATGGTGCCGCCGGGCACCCGGGCGCTCGTCGACTGCGTGCGAACCTCGCTGCCGGGCCTCGAGCCGGTGCTCGCCCGCCTCCTCTCGGGCCACGTCCTCGTCGACGGTGACTGGGCCCGTGCCCTCGACGTCGCCCTCGCCCGTCCGGACGTCGTCGCCGTGACGCGCTCGGGTGATCGCTTCGGCGGTCGTTCGGCCTGGCGCATCGGCACCGAGGAGTCGGCGGGTGCGACCCAGGCCGCACTCGACGAGGCCCGTGAGCGGGCCGAGCAGGCTCAGGGTGCTGCCTCGACCGCGCGCACTGCGCTCGACGGCGCGCGCGCGGCGGAGCGCAGCGCCCGGGCGCGCGAGGAGGCGGCCCGGGAGGCGAACCGGGCCAACGCGGTCGCACTCGAGACGGCCACCGCCGCGGTCGCCCGCATCGGGGCCGAGATCGCCGAACGTGAGGGCGAGCAGCGGACCGCCGAGACCGGGGCCACCGCCCAGCGCGAGGCGCTCGTGGCCGAGCGAGCCCGGATCGCCGAACTCGAGGCGACGCTGCCGGCACTCGAGGCCGCGGAGCGCGACGCCCTCGCCATCGCCGAGGCCCGCGCCGCGCGCACCCAGGACCTCGAGGCCCGTGAGGCCGCCGTGGCATCGCTGCGTCGTGACCTCGAGGTGCAGGCCGCGGCCGTGGAGGAGCGCCGTGTCGGGATCCAGCGTCGGATCGACGCGGTGGAGGAGCGGCTCTCGCGCAACCCGGAGGCCAAGGCCGAGGCCGAACGCCGCCGTGGCGAACTCGCGGCCCGCGCCGCGGCGTTCGACGCGGTGGGGGCGCGCCTCGCCGAGCGCACCTCGCTCATTGACGACGCCCTCGCCCGCCTGCGCGGCGAGCACGAGCGGCGCAGCGCCCGGGCCAGTGAGGCGGGCGGGCGGCTCGACGTGCTGCGCAAGGAGCGGGCCGAGGCCGAGCGCGCCCTCATGGGCGTGCGCGAGCAGGCCCAGCGGCTCGAGGTCGAGGACGCCGAGACCCGGCTGCGGCTCGAGACCCTCGTCGAGCGCATCCGCAACGAGTTCGACTGCGAGCCGGGTGCCGCGCTCGACGCCCCGGCCCCGACCCCGCCCGAGGGCACGACGCTCGCCGGCCGGGCCCGGGATCTCGAGCGCGAACTGCGCATCATGGGTCCGATCAACCCGCTCGCCCTCGAGGAGTACGACGCGCTCCAGGAGCGTCACGACTTCCTGCAGCAGCAACTCGAGGACGTGAAGTCCTCGCGCAAGGAGCTCCAGCGGGTCATCAAGGGCGTGGACCTCGAGATCGTCACGGTCTTCGAGTCGGCGTTCGACGACGTGCAGCAGAACTTCACCGACCTGTTCACCACGCTGTTCCCGGGTGGGTCGGGTCGGATCTTCCTCACCGACCCGGGCAACCTCCTCGAGACCGGCATCGAGATCGAGGCCCGACCCTCGGGCAAGAACACCAAGCGGCTCTCGCTGCTGTCCGGCGGCGAGCGGTCGCTCACCGCCATGGCGTTCCTGTTCGCGGTGTTCCGTTCCCGTCCGTCGCCCTTCTACCTGCTCGACGAGGTCGAGGCCGCGCTCGACGACGTGAACCTGCACCGGTTCCTCGACCTCGTGCACGAGTTCCGTGACGAGGCCCAGCTGCTCATCGTCTCGCACCAGCGACGCACGATGGAGGCCGGCGACTGCATGTTCGGCGTCTCGATGCCGCCGGGTGGATCGACCCGGGTCGTCAGCCAACGCCTGCGCGGCGAGATCGTCCTGCAGTGATCGCAGGGGTGCTGGCCGCCGTCGCACCCGAGGGCGCGTGCGGCGCGCCCGACGCTCAGTCGAGCCTGTGCCGGCTCGTCTACGACGCGACCGGATCCGAGGGTGTGGCCCGCGCCGTCGACCTGCTGTCGCGGCCCCTGCGCATCGCGGCGATCCTGTTCGTCGCCTGGGTGGTCTCGCGCCTCGCCCGGGTCCTCATCCGGCGCTTCGTGCGACGGGCGACCGCCGAGGGCAGCGGGCGGCTCTCGGCCCTCTCCCAGCGCACGGGCCTCCGGGCGCTCACCGAGGACAACGCACGCGAGCGGCGGGAGCAGCGCGCGGCCACGATGAACACGGTGCTGCGCAGCGTCGCGGCACTGCTCGTGTGGGGCACCGCGACGGTGATGTGCCTCGAGGTGCTCGGGGTCAACCTCGCGACCCTCGGGGTGAGCGTCGGCATCGTGGGGGCGGCGCTCGCCTTCGGATCCCAGGCGCTCGTGCGCGACCTCGTGACCGGCGCGTTCATGGTCGTCGAGGACCAGTACGGCGTGGGTGACGTGGTCGATCTCGGCGAGGCGGTCGGCACGGTCGAGAACGTCACCCTGCGGCTCACCCGGGTGCGGGACATCGACGGTGTGGTCTGGCACGTGCCGAACGGCGAGATCCGTCGGGTCGGCAACAAGTCGCAGGGCTGGGCGGTGGTCAACATCGACGTGCCGCTCGCGGGCGACGTCGATCTCGACGCGGCCGACGCGTGCCTGCAGGCCGCCACCACCGCGCTCATGGCCGACGACGCGATGCGGTCCGATCTGCTCGCCCCGCCAGAGGTGCTCGGCGTGGAGTCGATGACCGCCGAGCGCGTGGTCGTCCGGGTGAGCGTCCGCACCACCTCGGCCCAGCAGTGGCGGGTGGCCCGGGCGCTGCGCGGTCAGGTGAAGGCCGCGCTCGAGGCGGGCGGGATCGCGATGGGCTCTTCGATCGGACTGCCGCCGACCAAGTGAGGCGCGCCATCGCCGGTGCGGGCACCTCCCGCTAGCCTCCGCACCGCCATGAACCCCGTGCTCGTCCTCACCCTCATCCTGGGCCTCGCGGTCGTGCTCATCGTCGGCGGCCTCGTCCTCTCCCGGCGCGCGCAGCGGTCCGCCGGACCCACGCCGGTCCCGCCGACCGAGGCGCCGGCTCGCCCACCCGCCGCGGGACCCGGCGCCGGTCCGGCCGTCGCCGAACCGGTCGTCGAGGAGGCCGTGGCCACCGAGCCGGTCGCTGAGCCGGTCCCCGCACCGGTCGCCGAACCGGTGGTGGAGGAGCGCCCCCGACTGCGGGACCGTCTGGGCCGGACGCGGGCCGCGCTCGCCGGTGCGTTCACGGGGATCGCCGGGCGCGCGACGGTCGACGACGAGACCTGGGAGGACCTCGAGGAGGCGCTCATCCTCGCCGACGTCGGTGTGAGCACCGCGACCCGTCTCGTGGAGGCGGTGCGCGAACGGGCGCGGGCCGAGCGGGTCACCGACCCGGGTGCGCTCGAGGGTCTGCTGCGGGCCGAGGTGGCCGCGCTGCTCGCGCCCGGCGACCGGACGCTGCACCGGGCTCCGACGAAGCCGACGGTGTGGATGTTCGTCGGGGTGAACGGGGTCGGGAAGACGACCACCATCGCCAAGCTCGCCCAGCGCGAGGTCGCCGAGGGGAACCGCGTCGTGCTCGCCGCGGCCGACACCTTCCGGGCCGCGGCGGCCGAGCAGCTCGGGACCTGGGCCGAGCGCACCGGCGCATGGCTCGTGCGGGGCCAGGAGGGCGCGGACCCCGGATCCGTCGTGTTCGATGCGATGGCGTCGGCCCAGACCCGGGAGTCCGACCTCGTCCTCGTCGACACCGCCGGGCGGCTCCACACCAAGGTCAACCTCATGGAGGAGCTCAAGAAGTTGCGGCGGATCGTCGACCGCACGCCCGACGCGCTCGCCGAGGTGCTCCTCGTGATCGACGCCACCACCGGTCAGAACGGCCTCACGCAGGCCCGCGAGTTCGCACAGGCGGTCGAGGTGACCGGCGTCGTGCTCACCAAGCTCGACGGCACGGCCAAGGGCGGCATCGTGCTCGCCATCCAGGCCGAGCTCGGGATCCCGGTCAAGGTCGTCGGCATCGGCGAGGGAGCCGCCGACATGGTGCCCTTCGACCCCGACGAGTTCGCCGCCGCCCTGTTCGGCGACTGAGGCCCGCGCCGCTGCGATCGGGGCGCTGCGCGTCAGTCGTCGATGCGACGCAGGAGGCGGGCGCGGGCGGCGAGGTCGTTCGGTCCGGCGCGCCGCGTGAGCTCGTCGGCGATGCGCCGCCGATGCTCGGGTGTGCGGTTGCCGCCGAACTTCTCCTTCGCGACCACGTCGGTAATGGTGAGACGCAGGCCGCGGATCGCGCCGAGGAGTCGCCCGTAGGGCGGCGCGTCGGCGGCGATGGGCGCGAGGTCCGCGTCGGGATCGACGTGGTCGACCGTCGCCCGCAGGATCGCGGCGAGGTCGACGGGATCGTCCACGACCTCGGACCGGCAGGCGGCCTGCACTGCGGCGTAGTACGAGGTCGGCACGCCGTGCTCCGGCGACGTGCCGTCGGGCGCGTTCCAGCGCCCCGGCACGTACACCTCGTCCGCGACGACGCTGAGCAGCGCTCTCGGCGACTCGGCGAGCGCGTCCCAGATCGGGTTGGAGCGGGCGAAGTGCGTCAGGACCGTGCTCGTGCCGTCGAACACGAAGTGGCACGGCGCCACGATCGGGAGGTCGCGGTCGCTGCCGGGCGCGATGACCTGTCCGAACGGGTGGTCGGCGAGGATCGCCCGCCACTCGTCGGATGCGTCGTGGCCGTGGATGAGCACGGCCACGACGCTACGCGCCGCTACGGCACGTACCCTGCGCCCTTCGCGCCGGGCGCCGCCGTGGTGGAGGGCGTCGGACCCGACCGTGGCGTGTCACGCCCGAAGACCGCGATGAAGTCGCGGGTGCCGGTGCGCAGGTACCGGTCGTCCGGCCGGTCGATGCTGCCGAGCAGTCGCTGGCCCCGGATGTCGGCCGGCGTCGTGCCGGTGTACGTGTAGAAGGACACCCAGCCCGGGTTGATGTCGAGCTCCATCGCCCGCACCGCGCCGGCTCGGGCCAGCACGTTCGCGAGACTCACGATGTCGACCTGCCCGGCCGCGTAGATGAGGTTCCCGCGGGCGTCCACCCCGACGCCGGAGCGCCACACGAACACGTCGCCGCCGAGGGTCGCGCCCCAGCGGTAGTTGTCGCCGCGCTGCAGCCCCGGGACCGGTGCTCCGCCGTCGACGATGAGATCGAGGTTCTGCCGGGCCGACGCGAGGTCGGCGGTCGGGCCGATGTCGCGAGCCCACTGGCCCACGGTGATGCGGCCGTCGTCGAAGGTGGCCACGGTCGCCCGGCCGTCCACGAGCGGCTTCACGGTGCGGCCCTCGGCGTAGTACCCGCCCCGCGAGTCATCGAGGCGGAACCCGCCGTTCATCGCCGCGAGGAGTGCCGGGTATTCGGCGGGTGCGATTGATGATCCGTACCGCCACCCCGAACCGCCCGGGATGTCGATGCCGTTGTACTGCGCGGCCCTGATGTCGGTGCCGCGCATCCACACGACGCCGGTGAGCAGGCTCGTGTGGGTCGCGTCGGGTCGCAGGAACGCCTGGTACACAACCGGTCGTCCGGCGACGAGTTTGCCCGTGGGTTGCCAGACGCCCTCGTCGGCAAGGGGCGTCGCGACGAAGGGTGTCATCGCGGTCGGGGTGTCCGGCGGGGCCTGGGTGCTCGTGGTCGGTCCGGGTCGGACCGGTCGGACGCCGACGGGTGCCGCAACCGCGGGGATGCCGCCGCGGGGGACACCGCCGGTGCGGGGGGCGTTGCTCGTGAAGTACCACCGCTCGATGCGGTTGACGAGCGGCCCACCACCCCAGTCGCGCACGACCTGGGTGATGCGGGCGGCGACGGGATCCCCACCAGGTCGGTTCAGCGCCACGACCACGTCGCGGGCAAGGAGCCCGACCGGGATCGCCACGATCGCGACGATCACGGTGAGCACGATGCGGCGCCGCCGACGGCGGGAGCGTCGATCGCGCTCGCGACGGGCTCGCCGCCCGGAGGCGGGGCCGACTGAGCGGTCGCCCGGCAGGATCGTGGTCACGGGCTCTCCGGTTCCGATCGCCCGGCACCGCGCAGGGTCGGACGGGGTGCATGCTACGACCCGCCGGGCTCGGGTCGGTGGCAGCGCGGGTCGGTGGTACCCGGAGGACGACGGACGCGCGCCGGGTAGCCTCGCCAACGATGTTCGACGCGCTCTCCGACCGGTTCGACGGGATCTTCTCCCGCATGCGCGGTCGCGGCCGGCTCAGCGAGGCCGACATCGACGAGGTCGCGCGCGAGATCCGCCTCGCCCTGCTCGAGGCCGACGTCAACGTCAAGGTTGTCAAGGGCTTCATCGCCCGCATCAAGGAACGGGCCAAGGGTGCCGAGGTGGCCAAGAGCCTCTCGCCGGCCCAGCAGGTCATCAAGATCGTCCACGAGGAGCTCGTCGAGACCCTCGGTGGCACGAGCGGCAAGTTGACGATGGATCCGAAGCCGCCGACCGTGGTGATGCTCGCCGGGCTGCAGGGTTCCGGGAAGACGACGGCAGCCGGGAAGTTGGCCAGGCTGCTCAAGAGCCAGGGGCTCCAGCCGTTGCTCGTGGCCGCCGACCTGCAGCGGCCCGCCGCGGTCGAGCAGCTCCGCGTGCTCGGGCGACGGCTCGACGTGCCCGTCCACACCGCACCCGAGGGCGGCCCGGCCGATCCGGTCGAGGTGGCGCGCACCGCGTTCGACGAGGCGGCGCGTCTGGGCCGCAACGTCGTGATCGTCGACACGGCCGGTCGACTCCAGGTCGACACGGCGCTCATGGACGAGCTGCGCGCCGTGCGCGCCGTCGTGCAGCCGACGAACTCCCTGCTCGTGGTCGACGCGATGACCGGCCAGGAGGCGGTGAACGTGGCGAGCGCGTTCGACGAGGCGATCGGGCTCGACGGGGTGATCCTCACCAAGATCGACGGCGACGCGCGTGGTGGAGCCGCATTGTCCGTCAAGGAGGTCGTTGGACGCCCGATCCTCTTCGTGGGCACGGGGGAGAAGCTCGAGGACTTCGAGCCGTTCCACCCCGACCGCATGGCCAGCCGCATCCTCGGCATGGGCGATGTGCTGTCGCTCATCGAGAAGGCGGAGGCCGCATTCGACGCGACCGAGGCGGCGGCGGCCGAGGAGAAGTTGCGCAAGGGCCAGTTCACCCTCGACGACTTCCTCGACCAGATGCAGCAGGTCCGCAAGATGGGCCCACTCGGCAACATCATGAAGATGCTCCCCGGCATGCCCAAGGAGCTCAAGGGTGCCGAGGTCGACGAGAGCCAACTCGCCCGCATCGAGGCGATCATCCGGTCCATGACCCCGGCCGAACGACGGGATCCCTCCCTCATCGGGGGGTCGCGACGCCTCCGGATCGCGAAGGGCTCGGGGACCTCCACCCAGGACGTCAACGCCCTGCTCAAGCAGTTCAAGGTCGTGCAGCAGATGATGCGATCGATCGCCGGGGGCAAGCGACCGAAGCTGCCCGCGGGCATGAACCTGGGGCCCGGGATGCCCGGCCTCCCGGGCTGAACCCCTCGGAGTGCGGGCCCCGGGGCCGAACCGCTAGCCTGTCGCCTCCGTCGGTGGGGCACCCGTTCCGCCCGAGCCGACACCCGTTCCAACGACCGAACCGACGAAGGACACCCGTGGCCGTCAAGATCCGCCTGATGCGAGTGGGCAAGAAGAAGCAGCCCACCTACCGCGTCGTCGTCGCCGACTCGCGCTCCCCGCGCGATGGTCGGTACATCGAGATCCTTGGGCAGTACGAGCCCCGGCAGGAGCCCTCGGTCTTCACCATCGACAACGACAAGACCCTCGGCTGGCTGCGCAAGGGCGCGCTGCCGACGGAGCAGGTGCACAAGCTCCTCATCGGCAACGGCGTCTGGGCCGAGTACGAGTCGGGCCTCGCCGGCGAGTCGAAGGTGTCGAAGACCGCACGGGCCCGGGCCAAGGGCGCGCAGGCCGCACAGGCCGTCCGTGCCGAGGCCGCGAAGGCCGAGGCTGCGGCGAAGGCCGCCGAGGAGGCCGCGGCGAAGGCCGCCGCCGAGGCGGAGGCGGCTGAGGCTGCGCCCGTCGAGGCTGCGCCCGCCGAGGGCGCCGCAGCCGAGGAGTCGGAGTGAGCGACGAGTTCGTCGACGAGATCGGCGGCCCGGGCAACCGGATCGAGGGCGGCACCGCCAAGGCGGTCGTCGAGTACGTGGCGAAGTCGATCGTCGACACCCCGGAGGCCGTCGACGTGACCGCCAAGGAGCGCGGCGACGGCATCGAGCTGCTCATCGCGGCGGACCCCGACGACATGGGTCGGCTCATCGGCAAGCGCGGCCGCGTCATCCAGGCGATGCGTCAGGTCGCGCGTGCGGCCGGTGCCGCCGACGGCGTCACGACCTCCGTCGACGTCCTGGAGTAGGCGGGTCCGTGACGACCCCCGATCGACTCGAGGTCGGGCGGATCGGGCGGGCCCACGGCCTGCACGGCGAGGTCGCGTTCACGCTCACCTCCGACGTGACCGCCCGGGTCGCCAAGGGCTCGGTGCTCCACATCGGGGATCGTCCCCTCACCGTCGTGGCCTCGCGTCCGCATCAGGGCCGTTGGCTCGTGCGCTTCGCCGAGGTCACCGATCGCACCGCGGCCGAGGCGCTCCGGGGCGAGATCCTCACCGCGGAGCCGATCGAGGGCGACGGTGAGGTGCTCTGGGTCCACGAACTCGTCGGCGCCCGCGTGGTGGACGCGTCCGGGGTCGACGTCGGCCCGATCCTGGCGGTGGAGGCGAACCCCGCCTCCGACCTGCTCGTGATCGAGATCGGGGGCCGCGAGGTGCTCGTGCCCAGCGTGTTCGTGACCGAACGGCGCGACGGTGTGATCGTGATCGATCCGCCCGAGGGGCTGCTCGATCTCGGGGCCGGATAGGGGCGCAGCGTGCGCATCGACGTGTTCACGATCTTCCCGGACCTCCTCGCCGGTCCGCTGGGCATCTCGCTGCTCGGCCGCGCCCGGGACGAGGGCCTCCTCGACGTGCGGCTCCACGACCCGCGCGACGCCACGACCGATCGACACCGCAGCGTCGACGACACGCCCTTCGGTGGTGGCGCCGGCATGGTGATGCGGCCCGAACCGATCTTCGAGACGGTGGAGGCCGTCGACCCGCCGCGACCGCTGCTGCTGCTGAGCGCGAGCGGGCGGCGCTTCGATCAGGCCATGGCCCACGAACTCGCGGCCCTCGACGGCTTCTCGTTGCTGTGCGGACGCTACGAGGGGGTGGATCAGCGGGTCGCCGATCACCTGTGCGACGGTGAGGTGTCCATCGGGGACTACGTGCTCGCGGGCGGGGAGTCCGCGGCGCTCGTCATCATCGAGGCCGTGACCCGGCTCGTGCCCGGCGTGATGGGGAACGACGAGTCGGCGGCCGAGGAGTCCTTCGCGCGCCCCGGTCCGGGACCCGGGCTCCTCGAGTACCCGCAGTACACCCGTCCGGCTGAGTTCCGGGGCCACGAGGTGCCCGAGGTGCTGCGCAGCGGTGACCACGCGCGTGTCGCCCGCTGGCGCCGCGCTCAGGCGGTGCGGCGGACCCTCGAGCGGCGGCCCGACCTGCTCCCGGACGGGCCCGACGCCGCGGACCGGGCGCTGCTCGCCGAGTTCGCCGAGCCGGACGCCACCTAGGTCCCGCACCCGCTTGTGGGCCCCCCGGCGGGCGCTGCTACCCTCATGAGCCGCCCCGCACCGGGGCACCGTGCTGGGCCCCCAGCTCCCACCACGCGTTCGCCCTGCGAGCGCACTCGATCACCGAGGACCCCCCGATGAACCGCACCGACCTGGTCGACCGCGCATCGCTGCGTGACGACATCCCCGAGTTCGCCCCCGGCGACACCGTCGATGTCCACGTCCGCGTCGTCGAGGGCAACCGCGAGCGTGTCCAGAAGTTCACCGGCACGGTCATCCGCCGTCAGGGTTCGGGCCTGCGCGAGACCTTCACCGTCCGCAAGGTGACCCAGGGCGTGGGCGTCGAGCGCACCTTCCCGGTCCACTCGCCGATCGTGTCCCGCATCGAGCGCACGATGATCGGCGACGTCCGACGGGCGAAGCTCTACTACCTCCGGGACCGCGTCGGCCGTGCGGCCCGCGTCAAGGAGAAGCGGGTCTGAGAGCGATCCGCTCGGCCTACACTCGCGCCCACGACGAGTCGGGAGGCGGCCGATGAGCGCTGAGGATCTCGAGCGGTACGAGACCGAGATCGAGCTCCAGCTCTACCGCGAGTACCGGGATGTCCTCCCGATGTTCTCCTACGTGGTGGAGACCGAACGTCGCTTCTACCTCACGAACTCGGTCGAGCTGCACGAGCGCAGTGACGGCGGTCGCGTGTACTTCGAGCTCGAGCTCCAGGACGCGTGGGTCTGGGACATGTACCGACCCGCCCGCTTCGTGGCCAACGTGCGCGTCGTGACGTTCAAGGACGTCAACATCGAGCGCCTCGGCGACAAGGACGTCTGAGGTCGTGCCGGCTCGCGGCCGGCGGGCGACGGGTCCCGATCGACGGGCCCTCGGGGCCGCCGGCGAGCAGGCCGCGGCCCGTTGGTACGAGGCCGCCGGTTACGAGGTCATCGACCGCAACTGGCGGGTCCGCGAGGGCGAACTCGATCTCGTCGTGCTCGCGCCCGACGGTGCCGTCGTGTTCTGCGAGGTCAAGACCCGCACCTCGGATCGCTTCGGCGCACCGGTCGAGGCGGTGACCGCGACCAAGCAGCGCCGGATCCGCACGCTCGCCGCCCAGTGGCTCGCCGCTCATCCGGGCGTGGGGCACGGGATCCGCTTCGACGTCGCGGCGGTGCTCGCGCCGCCCGAGGGGCCTGCGGTCGTCGAGGTCGTGCAGGCCGGGTTCTGACGAGCGCGTCAGCGCCGTCCCGTGCGGCGGCGTTCGGCGGCCCAGCACGGGGTGTGCCAGTGCCGCCGGTCCTCGGGTGCGTGCACCGGCACCACGACCTCGTGGCCCACGCCGGCCGGGATCTCCTGGTTGCAGCCCGGACACCGGTAGGTCTTCACCGCCTGGTACGGCTGCATGTGCCGGACCTCGACCGCGTCCGGATCACGCAAGACCGAATCCCCACACGAGCAGTGCGCCGATGAGGACGGCCGCGGCGACGACGATCGCGTAGTCGCTCGCCCGGGGCTTGGTGCCCCGCTCGGGGTTGAATCCCATGGGGCTACGGTACCGGCGCCGCCGCGTCGGGAGCGCCCCACGCGGTCCGACCGACCGAGGAGCCGAGCGCCGGTGGAGACGATCGAGGTCACGCGACGGGACGGCATCGTCACCGTCACCCTCAACCGCCCGCACAAGAAGAACGCGATGACCCCCACGATGTGGGAGGAGCTCCTCGAGGTGTTCGAGGCGGTCGAGTCGGATCGGGCCGACCGGGTGCTCGTCATCACCGGAGCCGCCGACGCCTTCTGCTCGGGGGCCGACCTCACCGACGCGGGCGGCGACGAGGGGGCGGCCGACGGGGTCGGCGGCTCGGTCGAACGCATGCGCCTCGTGACCCGCTGTGCGCTGACCCTGCATGAGTTGCGCACGCCGACCCTCGCCGCGGTCAACGGGGTGGCGGCGGGTGCCGGGCTCAACCTCGCCCTCGGCTGCGACATCGTGATCGCCTCGGAGCGGGCCCGGTTCTCGGAGATCTTCGCCAAGCGGGGCCTCAGCGTGGACTTCGGGGGCTCATGGCTGCTGCCGCGGCTCGTCGGGTTGCACCGGGCCAAGGAACTCGTGTTCCTCGCCGACATCATCGACGCCACGGAGGCCGAGCGCATCGGACTCGTGAACCGGGTGGTCGCCCACGACCGGTTCGCCGAGGTGGTGGAGGACTACGCGCAGCGCCTCGCCGCACTCCCGCCCATCCAGATCGCGAACTCGAAGCGGATGCTCAACCAGTCGTTCGCCGTCTCGATGGCTGAGGCGCTCGAGGTCGAGGGCCTCGCCCAGGCGCTGTCGTTCCAGACCAAGGACACCGTCGAGGCGATCATGGCCTTCATCCAGAAGCGCGAGCCGCACTTCGAGGGTCGCTGACGGCACGGGCACCCGGTCGGGCCCGGCCTCCGGCGCGGATCGGCTGAGGTTCAGCCGAGGAGGAGCTCGGCGTCCCGGCGGGACTCGTCGACCAACGACCAGTCGGGCTCCTGCACCCGCCGCACGATGTTCGAGTGCAACTCCCACTCGGCCCGGCAGTGCGGGCAGGACAGCAGGAACGAGCCGCCGGAGTACTCGGCCTCGATCGTCTCGCCGTCGTAGGGGCACTGGGTGAGGTTCACGAGGCAGATCTTCGGGTCCTGCGCGCCCCACCTTGACCCCACATTCTCGGACATACCGGACCGGATCCTCACGCGGGCCAGAGCAGACCGCGGTGCCGGACGATCCGACCCGCCTCGACGAGGTCACGCAGGGTGCGGGCCAGATGTGGTGCGCTGAGCCCGGTGCGGGTTGCGAGCTCGTCGGCGGTGGCCGCCTCGCCGGCGAGCGCGCGCAGGACGCGCCGGGCGTCCGGACCGAGCCGCTCCGGTGGACCGGACGCCGGTGCGGGTGGGCGCAGCGGCCCGCGGCGTGCCCCGGCGGTCATCCCGACGGCCATGACGACGTCGGCGGGATCGAGGTACGGGTGGGCGCCGTCGGCGATGAGCGCGTTCGTACCCGCGGCGACGGGGTTGCGGCGCGATCCGGGTTGGGCGAAGACCGGTCGACCGAGCCGCAGGGCCGCCGCGGCCGTGCTGAGCGCGCCGCCCCGGGTCGCCGCCTCGATGACGACCACCACGTCGGCGAGCGCTGCGATGATGCGGTTGCGCACGGGGAACCGTTCGGGCCGCGGCCCGGTCCCGTGCGGATGCTCGCTGACCACGAGGCCGTCGCGGCGCACGCCGGCGGTCAGGCCGACGTGGCGGCGCGGGTACACGATGTCGAGCCCGGTGGCCACGACCCCGACGGTCGGACCGCCGGCCTCGAGCGCGCCGGCGTGGGCGGCCCCGTCGATCCCGATGGCCAGCCCGCTCACGACGGTGATGCCGGCATCGCTGAGGGATCGCGCCAGGTCGCGCGCGTCGGTGAGCCCGGCCGGGGTGGCCGCCCGGGTGCCGACGATCGCCACCCGCGGGTGGTCGAGCGCGTCGGTGCGCGCGCCCTCGATGAGCAGGGCGGCCGGGAGGTCGGGTGCGTCGTCCTCGATCGGCCAGTCGGCGTCCGATCGGATGGTGATCCGGGTGCCGTGGCGCGCGAGCACCGCGGCGGCCCGTCCGACGTCCGCGCCGCGCCACGCCGCGACGATCTCGGCGCGCCGGCCGTCCTCGAGGCGAGCCTCGGTGCGCAGGATCGCCTCGCCCCCGCCTCGTGCCAGGGCGGCGAGCGCGTCGGTCGGGTCCTGCCACCGGTCGAACACCCGATGGAGCCGCACCGGGGTCATGTGCGGCAGCGCGATGAGTGCGGCCACCGCCACGTCGCGGGTCGTGGGCATCACGGGACCTCCTGGCGCAGTTCGGCGGCGAGCAGCACGTCCTCGGCCCCGACCTCGGCGCGATCGTCGAGGTCGGCCAGGGTCCGGGCGGTGCGCTGGAGCGCGGCGGCGCCCCGCCCGGTGAGTGACGCCCCGCGCACGGTGTCGCGCCACGCGAGCCGCGCCTCGGGTCCGAGGTCGACGGCCGCCGCGAGCGCGCCGGCGGGGACGTGCGCGTTGCGGGACCACGGTCGATCCGCGTACCGGGCCCGTTGGCGCTCCACCGCAGCCACCACACGGACCCGCTCGAGCGCGCTCGACTCGCCGGGCTCCTCGACCTCGCCCGGTGGACGCAGCGCGAGGCGCAGGTCGAAGCGGTCGAGCAGCGGTGCCGACAGCCGCCGGCGGTACCGCTCGCGCGC